>NZ_JBFAUT010000029.1:0-106913 GCF_040679475.1 Actinoallomurus sp. NPDC052274 | reverse complement strand
TGATGTCCGCCTTGTTCGGCGGGGCGATGACGTCGTCGATCGCGATGGTCACGCCGGAGCGGGTCGCCCACCGGAAGCCGGTGTCCTTCAGCGCGCCCGCGCCCTCCTGGCGGGCGCCGACGCGGGCAAGGTGCTGGCCGCGGTGCTGCCCGAGCCGGTCGACCACGTGCTGATCCAGGCCGACCTGACGGCGGTCGCCCCCGGCCCGCTCGTCAGCGACCTGGCCCGCGAGCTGGCGCTGGCCGCCGACGTCGAGTCGACCGGCGGCGCCACCGTCTACCGCTTCACGCCCACGTCCGTACGCCGGTCCCTCGACGCGGGCCGTGGCGCGGCGGAGCTGATCGACCTGCTGAAACGGCATTCGGCGACCGACGTGCCGCAGCCGCTGACGTACCTCATCGAGGATGTCGCCCGCCGGCACGGCCGGCTGCGGGTCGGCGTCGCCTCGGCGTACGTCCGCTGCGACGACCCGGCCGTGCTCGACGAGATCCTCGCGGACCGGCGGTCGGAACAGCTCCGGCTGCACCGCCTCGCGCCGACCGTCCTGGCCTCGCGCGCCTCCCGGAGCGAGCTGCTGGAGTCGCTGCGCACGCTGGGGTACGCGCCGGTGGCCGAGTCGCCGGAGGGCTCGGTCGTGATCACCCGTCTCGACGCGCGGCGCGCCGAGACGACTCACGGCACGTACGAGCCGGCGCACCACTCCCAGATCAGCGTCGCGGGCCCGGACGAGTCGGTCGTGACGGCCGCCGTACGCGCGCTCCGGGCGGGCGAGCGCGCCTCCCGGACCACCGCCCCGGCCGGCGCGCCGCCGCGCTCCCCCGCCATGGCGATGGTCAAGCAGCTACGGCAGGCCGCGGACCGGGGCGCCCGCGTGTGGATCGGCTATCTCGACCAGCAGGGCCAGGCGTCCAGCCGCATCATCGAGCCGGCCCGGGTGGAGGGCGGGTTCCTCACCGCGTACGACGCGACGCGGGCCGCCGTCCAGCGGTTCGCGCTGCACCGCATCACCGGCGTCGCGGAGGTCGACGGGTCGTCCTGAGCAGGGCCGTCCTGTTCGCCGTCGGTCACTCCGAGCGTTTGCCGAAGTCGGCGCTGCACCAGTGTTCCGGGCGGACCCGGAAGAGTGCGAGACCCTCGTCGCTGGTGCTCCGCAGGTAGCGGTCGCCGAGATCCTGTCCCAGGTACCGGTGGGCCAGTTCGGCGCGCTCGGCCTCGCCGGCCGGCTCGTCGACGGCCGTGACCGGCCCCTCGACGGTGACGTACCGGTAGGGCGGGTCGTCGTTGTGCACGCACAGCGAGACCCGGCCGGCCTCCCGGATCGACTCGGCCTTGCGGCTGTGCGCGCCGGTGATGAAGTACAGCTCGCCACCCGGCCGGTAGGCGTACCACAGGGGCGTCGTGACCGGCCCACGGTCGCCGCCGTCACCGGTGACGCTGAGCACGCCGATCCGCACGCCCGCCAGGAACGCCTCGCGCTCCTCGACGCTCATCACCTGGCTCACGCGGGGATCCTTACCGCGCCGCGCCCATCGCCAACGCCCGCGGCGGCAAAGATTCGGCGCGGATCCTCTCTGCGCGTCGCGCGGCCGGACGAGGATCCACCGGACATCCCCTAACCGCCCGCGTACCGGCCCGGGGTGACGCCGAAGGCGTGCCGGAACACCTCGATGAACGCGCTGGGGCTGCGGAAGCCGCTGGCGGTGGCGACCTCGGTGACCGAGGCGCCGGTGGCCAGCAGGGTGAGGGAGTGGTGCAGCCGTAGCTGGGCGCGCCACTGCGGGAAGGTCATCCCGGTCTGTTCCCGGAAGAGGCGGCTGAGCGTGCGTTCGGACGCTCCGACGGCCCGGCCCAGCTCCGCCAGCGTGCGCCGGTCCGCCGGGTCGTCGGTGAGGATGCCGGTGAGGTCGCGCAGCCGCGGATCGGCCGGGGAGGGCAGGCGCAGGGCGAGCGACTCGACCCGGCAGAGCTGGTCCAGGGCGACCGCCTGGAGGTTGCGCCGCTGCGGGTCGGTCAGTCCGGTGTCGTCGGTCAGCGCGACGATCACCTCGCGCATCAGCGGGGTGACGGCCAGGACGGTGGGCTCGTCGAGCCGGAGCGGATTGACCTCGGGCTCGAACAGCAGGGTGCGCATTTCGGTGGGGCCGTGCGCGCGGTGGGAGTGCGCCACCGTGGCGGGGATCCACACGGCGCGGTGCGGCGGGACCACCCAGGTGCCCGCGGCGGTCGAGACCTCCAGCACGCCCCGGCTGGGATAGATCAACTGGTGCCGCGCGTGGTCGTGCCAGTCGATCCGGGAACTGGGCGGCAGCGCTCTCCGGGTCGAGCCCTCGAGGTCGAGGCGGGAAACCGACATCGATCGGCAGAATAGCGGAAGCCCGCCGAGGTCACCGCTCGGGATCCTGTGGTCATGCCTCACTCAGGACTTCGATCATGAGCACCGACGAGCACGCCCCCGGCGCCGGAACCCTCGAGCGGCCGCCCGGCGACCCGCCCTCGCGACCGTCACCGTGGCGCCGCATGTGGCTGTGGGGGGTCGCGCACGCGGTCGACGACCTCTACCAGGGCCTGGTCCCCGCGAGCGTGCCGTACTTCGTGCTCGACCGGCACTACGGGTACGTCGCGGCGTCCGGGCTCACCATGGCCGCGACCCTGGGCAGCGCGGTGCCCCAGCCGTTCATCGGCCTCGCGGTCGACCGGATGCGGCTCGGCTGGCTGGCCGCCGCGGGCGTCGCGATCGCCGGGACGGGGCTCGGACTCGCGGGCCTCGCCGGTTCGTACTGGCTCGTCTGGACACTGATCCTGGTCTCGGGGCTGGGCGTGTCGATGTTCCATCCGGCGGCCGGCAAGGGGGCCCGCGAGACGGCCGGCGACAGCGCCGCCGCGATGAGCGTGTTCGCGGCGGGCGGCAGCGTCGGGTTCTTCATGGCGCCGGTGCTGGCCACCCCCGCGCTCATGTCGATGGGCGTCGGCGCCCTCGCGCTGTTCATCCCGCCCGCCCTGCTGGTCGGCTTCGTCCTGTTCCGGCGGCGGCCCCGGCAGGGGGCCGACGCCGCCGTGGCGACCGCCCGGTCGGGCACCGACCACTGGCCGCCGTTCCTCGTGCTGACCGGCATCGAGGTCGTACGCTCCGTGGCGTTCACCGGCGTCAACACCTTCATCGGGCTCTACTGGATCCGGCACCTGCACGCGTCGCGGGAGGTCGCGGGCGCGGCGCTGGCGTGCTTCCTCGTCGGCGGCGTCTGCGGGACGCTCCTCGGCGGCCGCATCGCCGACCGGATCGGCCTGGTCCGCACGGTCCAACTCGGCGGGGTCGTGGCCCTTCCCGCGCTGGCGGGTCTCCGTCTGGTCCCCGGGGCCGCCTTCCCGCTGCTGTTCGCGGTGCTGAGCGGCGTCGCGCTGAACATCCCGTTCGCGGTGCTCGTCAAGCTCGGCCAGGACTACCTGCCGACGCGGCCCGGTACGGCCGCCGGCGTCACCCTCGGGCTGGGGGTCAGTGTCGGCGGTCTGATCGCGCCGGTGTTCGGCCTGGTCGCCCGGGCGTACGGCCCGCAGGGAGTCTTCGTGGCCCTGTGCGGGGTCCCGGTCGCCGCCCTGGTGCTGGGCCGGTTCCTGGTCGAACCGAGCGGGGCCAACGGCAATTCACCATCACCACGGCAAGATGGAACCAAACGGTGATCGGATGAGTCGGATTTATCCGCCATGCTTGGCGTGTCGATTACATTCCTCGACCTACGAGCTGGGGGCTCTCCGTGACATGGCAGGACCCGTATGGGCAGTACGGCCAGGGCGGCCAGAACCCATACGGCCAGGACCCTTACGGTCAGCAGGGCCAACAGGGGTGGCAGCACACCCAGCCCGGCTGGCAGGACCCGTACGCCCAGCAGCAGAACGCGTACGGGCAGCAGGGGTACGGCTACTACGGGCCGCCCGGAGCGCCGCCCGCCGGCTCGAACGGGAGCGCGGTCGGGGCGCTGATCGCCAACATCGTCTCCGCCCTGTTGTGCTGCGGCGGCATCGCCTGGCTGCCCGGGATCATCCTCGCCGCCATGGCGATGAACCGGAACAACACCGACCCGCAGTCCGCCAAGCAGCTCAGCATGTGGTCGTGGATCTGCTTCGGGATCAACATCGTCCTGGTGATCGTCCTGTTCGTGGTGCTGTTCGCCATCGGCACGTTCAGCCACACGGGCGGTAGCACGCCGACGTACTGACCGATCGGGCGTGGGAAGCCTCACGGGGTCTCCGGCTGTTGGACACTGAGACCCCACCGCCAGAAAGGCATCACGTGACCGACGGCCCGCTGATCGTCCAGTCCGACAAGACCCTGCTGCTCGAGGTCGACCACGACGCGGCGAACGCCTGCCGGAAGGCGATCGCGCCGTTCGCCGAGCTGGAGCGCGCGCCCGAGCACGTCCACACCTACCGGATCACCCCGCTCGCGCTGTGGAACGCCCGCGCCGCGGGCCATGACGCCGAGCAGGTCATCGACGCGCTCATCACGTACGCGCGGTACCCGGTGCCGCACGCCCTGCTCGTCGACGTCGCCGACACGATGGGCCGGTACGGCCGGCTGCGGCTGGAGAAGCACCCGACGCACGGCCTCGTGCTCGTGTCGTCGGACCGCGCGGTGCTCGAAGAGGTGCTGCGCGCCAAGAAGCTCAAGGCGATGTTCGGCGAGCGCGTCGACGACGACAGCGTGGCCGTGCACCCCAGCGAGCGCGGCGCCCTCAAGCAGGCGCTGCTGAAGCTCGGCTGGCCCGCCGAGGACCTCGCCGGGTACGTCGACGGCGAGGCCCACGCGATCAGCCTGGAGGAGAACGGCTGGGAGCTGCGGACGTACCAGCGGGACGCCGCCGAGTCGTTCTGGCACGGCGGCTCGGGCGTCGTCGTGCTGCCCTGCGGCGCGGGCAAGACGATCGTCGGCGCCGCCGCGATGGCGCACGCCTCCGCGACCACGCTGATCCTCGTCACCAACACCGTCTCGGCCCACCAGTGGAAGCAGGAGCTGCTGCGCCGCACCTCGCTGACCGAGGACGAGATCGGCGAGTACACCGGCACGAAGAAGGAGATCCGGCCGGTCACCATCGCGACGTACCAGGTCCTGACCACGCGCCGGAAGGGCGTCTACGCGCACCTGGAGCTGTTCGACGCCCGCGACTGGGGCCTGATCCTGTACGACGAGGTGCACCTGCTGCCCGCGCCGATCTTCCGGATGACCGCCGACCTGCAGACCCGCCGCCGCCTCGGGCTGACGGCGACGCTGGTGCGCGAGGACGGCCGGGAGGGCGACGTGTTCTCGCTCATCGGCCCGAAGCGGTACGACGCGCCGTGGAAGGAGATGGAGGCGCAGGGCTGGATCGCCCCGGCCGACTGCGTCGAGGTCCGCGTCACGCTCACCGACTCCGAGCGCCTCGCCTACGCCACCGCCGAGCAGGAGGACCGCTACCGCTTCTGCGCGACCACCGCGACCAAGACGGCGGTCGTGGAGGCCCTCGTCGAACGCCACCGGGGCGAGCAGCTCCTCGTCATCGGGCAGTACATCGACCAGCTCGACGAGCTCGGCGAGCGTCTCGACGCGCCGGTCATCAAGGGCGAGACCAAGATCAAGGAGCGGGAGCGGCTGTTCGACGCGTTCCGCAGCGGCGAACTCCAGGTCCTGATCGTCTCCAAGGTCGCGAACTTCTCGATCGACCTGCCCGAGGCCGCCGTCGCCATCCAGGTGTCGGGAACGTTCGGGTCGCGGCAGGAGGAGGCGCAGCGGCTCGGCCGCGTCCTGCGCCCGAAGGCGTCGGGCAAGGGCGCGCGGTTCTACTCCGTCGTCGCCCGCGACACGCTGGACCAGGACTACGCCGCCCACCGCCAGCGCTTCCTGGCCGAGCAGGGCTACGCCTACCGCATCGTCGACGCCGACGCCGTCCACAGCGACGAGGACATCTGATCCGCCGGCGCGGGCGGCCCGCCAGGCCCTGCATCGGCGATTGCACCGGTGTCGCCGGTGACGCCGGGCTCAGTCGATGCGGAAGACCGGGACGGTGGCGGCGATGGCCTGGAGCCGCTCACCGTCGGCCTTCTTGATGTCCTCCTCGAAGAACCGGGCGACCTCCCAGCCCCACCGCTTGAAGTACTGGCGCAGCAGCGCCGGCTTGTCCTCGTCCGGCACCTCGGTGACCGTGATCGCCTCGGTTCGCCGGCCGAGCCGCAGCTCGCCCCCGCCGGCGGCGCGGATGTTGCGCACCCACTGGGTGTGGCCGCGCGGGGCGACCAGGTACCGGGTGCCGTCGTAGGTGAGCACGTTGACCGGGTTGGTGCGCCACTCGCCGCTGGCCCGCCCCCGTACGGCCAGGATGCGCGTGCCGAGAAGGCTGATCCCCTTGCGGGTCAGGAAGTGCACGAACCTGTTGAAGTAGACCTCGAACCCGGCGGCCTGAACGTGACGCGGCTGAACGGCGGTCATCTCGACTCCCTTATGTGAGCAGTGCTCTCGTCTGAGAGCAGTGTGCACCCAGAACATGGTCGAAAGCAAGAGCAGTGCTCTCGTATTTGTGCACCGATCTGTCCGCTGTCAGACTGGGGACATGAACGCGAGCCGCACCGCACGCGAGCGGGCCAGGTCCGAGCTGATCAGCGAGATCAAGGAGGCCGCCCGCCGCCAGCTCTCGGTCTCCGGCGCCCAGGGACTGTCGCTGCGCGCCGTCGCCCGCGAGCTCGGCATGGTCTCCTCGGCGCTGTACCGCTACTTCGCGAGCCGCGACGAGCTGCTCACCGCGCTGATCATCGACGCGTACGAGGCGCTCGCCGCCGAGATCGAGGCCGCCGACCGCGCCGCTCTCTCATCCGGCTTCCGGGGCCGCTGGGAGGCGGCCTGCCGGGCCACCCGCTCCTGGGCGACCGCGCATCCGCACGAGTACGCCCTCCTCTACGGATCGCCCGTGCCGGGCTACCACGCCCCCGAGGCGACCATCGCCCCGGGCTCCCGCGTGCCCACGGCACTCCTGGCCATCGTCCGCGACGCCCACGAGGCCGGCGCGCTGACCGTACGGACGGACGAGCCGCCCCCGCCCCCGGCCCTCATCGACCAGGCGGACCGGATCGCGGCCGTCCTCGCGTCCGATATCCCGCACAGCGTGGTCATCCGGAGCGCCACGGCCTGGACCCAGCTGTTCGGCATGATCACCTTTGAGCTGTTCGGCCAGTACGCCAACAGCCTCGACCCGGCTGACGCCTTCTTCGCCTACAGCGTCGACCGCCTGGCCGACCTGATCGGCCTCCGGGAGACCTAGCGGATTTCCGCCCCGGTTCTCCGTCGCTACGGCGACGAGAAGCCAGGGCGATAACCGCTGTGTGCGCCCCGAGAGCGTGCGAGGCTGCCAGCGTTGATCTGGCGCGTTATGCCCGCCACCACCTCGCCGAAGGCACTCACCGACGAGGGAGACGATGAACCGGAAGTGGGATGACGTCAAGCGGGAAGCCGCGCAGATCCGCGAGGAGCAGGGACGAGAGTTCACCGACGAGATGCGGGCGGTGATTCGGCGGCAGATGCTGGACGAGATCCACGCCTACGAGCCGGCTTCGGCGACGACTCTCGCATCGTCGCCTGAGCCGGAACGATGCGGATCACTGGCGATCGCTGCGCTCTATCGGCAGCGTTGGCCAGGGATCAGGTGGTGACGGCTACTTCTTGTTCTCCCTCAGCACCACGTCGATGGTGATGGCCGTTGAAATGACCAGGCTGCGCAGCGGGTCCGGGAGCTGGTACGGGATCTGGACCGCGTAGCGGTCGGCCGTCGTGAACCAGGCGGCGGCCAGCCCCTCCCACTGCTTGTTCACCCGGGCGACCTCGACGCCCTGCCAGTCGGTGATCGTGAAGTCCCAGGCGAAGAAGTCGCCGCGGATCTCGCCGAGCTGGCGGTCCTGCGGGTCGAGCAGCGTGAACCGCGGCCGGAGGCCGAAGTGGCACTGGATCGCGCCGATGGGCGCGCCGTTCGGCCAACTGATCTGCACCTTGGGCGTCACCAGGGCGAAGGGCTTGTCGATGATCAGCATCGGCATGCCATCGGGCCGTACGACGTGCAGAGTGTGCCGAGTGTTGCCCGAGTACTCCGAGAACATGAAGCGCATGGCCTTCTTGCCACCGGAGAGGTTGGGCTCCCCCACCGTGGCGACCGGCTGGCCCTGACCGTTGAAGACCGTGTACCGGGACTCGACGGCGAAGACCTTCTTGGGCTGCTCGACGAGCAGGATGGGGGAGTTGAAGAGATCCACGGCCGGAAGCTTACGACCTTGATCGGACCGATGTCCTAATGACTCCGCGCACCGTGGATCACCTGGTCGAAGACGGCGGAGGCCGACGCGGCCGGGGCCGGGACGCCCAGGGCGATCGGCCGGTACAGGGACGGGCCCACCACCACGTCCATGAGGAGGTCCGGGTCGATGTCGCCGCGCAGCAGGCCCTGGTCGATCGCCCGGCCGATCAGCGTACGCGCGTGCTCCCGGAGCGGGCGGACGAAGCGGCGGCGGTACTCCTCCGCGAGGACCGGATCCCCCGTGATCTCGGCGGCGAGGGCCGGGAGCGCCCGGCCGGCGACGGTATCGGCCAATCGCTCGTACGTGACCTCGAGCAGCCGGCGGAGGTCGTGCAGGGGGTCGCCGGTCTCCTCGATCGACCGGTCCCCCAGTTGCGCGGCGATGGCGTCGAGGACCATCTCCCCCTTGGACGGCCAGCGCCGGTAGATGGTCGGGGTGGCGGCCGTCGCCGTCGGAACGACCGGCCGCCCCGCCCTGTGGAAGCCGTACCTGCCGGCCGGGATGGCCGGGGTCATGCTGCTCAACGTGGCGCTTCCGCACGTCCCCGCGGCCGTCGTCGCGCGCGGCTACGCCCCCGGCCTCGTCACCGCGGTCGGACTCAACCTGCCGATCGGCCTCGCGGTGCTGCGCGGCGCGGTACGGGAGGGCGCGGTCACCCGGCGCGGCCTGCGCCGCACCGTGCCCGTGGCGCTCGGCGTGCTGGCCTGCACTCCCCTCGCCGTGGCCGCGACCCGGGGCAGCCTCGGCCCGAGGGGCCGGCTGAGTCCCGACCGGACATGCGAAAGGGGCGGTCCCAGCACCCGGGACCGCCCCTCAAGCGAGTGGGCTCAGAAGTCCATGCCGCCCATGCCACCGTTGGGGACGCCGGCCGGAGCCTGGTCATCCTTAGGCCGTTCGAGTGCCTCAGCAATGGCGGTGAACTCGGCGAGCGCGGCGGTGAGGTCTTCGACGATCTCGCGGGCGATGACGTCGGGCGGCAGGAGGCTGTCGGCGTCCTCCAAGCTCGGGTCTTTCAGCCAAGTGATATCGAGGTTGACCTTGTCGCGGGCGATCAGCTCCTCGTAGGAGAACGGTTTGAAGCGCTCGGTCTCCTCTCGGGTGTCGAGGGGTTCCCCGGGCCGATAGCACTTGACGAAGTCGTCCAGGTGCCCGCGAGTGAGGCGATTCTGCTTGAGGGTGAAGTGCTGGCCGGTACGGAAATCGTAAACCCACAGCGTCGAGGTCCACGGCGCGTCAGGCCGGGCCGGCTTCTTGTCGAAGAACAGCACGTTGGCCTTGACACCGCCCGCATAGAAGATGCCGGTCGGCAACCGCAGCAACGTGTGCACGTCGAACTGCTTGAGCAGCCTCCGGCGGATCGCCTCACCCGCTCCGCCCTCGAACAGCACGTTGTCGGGCAGGACGACGGCCGCGCGGCCGGGGATGCCGAGCATCGAGGCGATGTGCTGCAGGAAGTTGAGCTGCTTGTTCTTAGTGGTGACCCAGAAGTCCTGCCGGGTGTACTCGATGTCCTCCCGGTTGGCCCGGCCGTCTTCTCCCACCACGGTGATGGACGACTTGCGGCCGAACGGCGGGTTGGCGAGTACAACGCTCGGGTACTCGTGCGGCGCCTCGGCCAGCGCGTCCCGTACCTCAATCAGCGAACGGCCGTTGGGCTTGCCGATCCCGTGAAGCAGCATGTTCATCGCCGCGAGCCGGGCCGTACCGTCTACCAGCTCTATCCCCCGGATTCCTTCACCGGCCAGCCGGTCCCGCTGCTCGGGTGTCAGGTCTCTGCCGTGTTCCCGCTGAATGTAGTCGTGTGCCGCAAGGAGGAAGCCTCCCGTACCGCAGGCCGGGTCACAGATCGTGTCCTCCGGGCCGGGCCGGACACAGTCGACCATCGCGGCGATGAGCTCACGGGGCGTGAAGTACTGTCCGGCCCCGGACTTGACGTCCTCAGCACCCTTGGCCAGCAGTTCTTCGTAGGCGTCTCCCTTGACGTCGACGCCCTGGCGGGACCACTGCTCCTTGTCGATCAGATCGACGATCAGCCTCTTCAGCTTGGCCGGGTCCTGGATCCGGTTCTGCGCTTTCCGGAAGATGACCCCGAGCGTGTCACCTCGCTGCCCGAACGCACGGAGGATGTGGTTGTACTCGTCCTCCAGCGCCTGACCGTCCGCGTCCAGCAGCGACTGCCAAGCGTCCCCTACTGGGTTGAGCTGCACATCCGGGAAGCTCTTACGGGTGGCTCGCTCGTGCCCCATCTTCAAAAACAGCAGGAACGTGAGCTGCTCGACGTAGTCGATCGTGGAGACACCGTCGTCCCGCAACACGTCGCAGTAGTTCCACAGTTTCGCGACCAGCCGCCGCGTCTCCGGACTGCTCACAACAACGTCTCTTTCTGAGGAGTCTTATCGCCCTTGCTGCGCCGCGCCCGCCGCACCGGCCTCCGCACCGCCCAATCCGCCCGGATCCGCTCCAGCAATACCGACGCAGGCTCATCTGCCGGGTCCTGCTCTACCAGCCGCCCCGCGAACGCCTCCGCCAAGAGCGACTTTCGCAATCCTTGCGCTCGCTTCGAACCGACCTCTACCGCATTAGCGAAGCGCTGGATCGAATCGAGTCTTTCATTGACTTCGACAACGATGCGTTCTTGCTCTTCTAGAGGAGGAACCGGAAACTCAACGTTCTTCAACCGAGTCGCTGACAGATGGGCGATGTTCGTAGTGATGCGAACCTCACGGAGGAAACGCCCGGCATGCATGTGGCGGCGGAACACCAATAGCGCCCACTCTGGCAGGATGCCAGACCTGGAACGGAACCGCAGCAAGCTGTTAGTGAACGCCACACCCTCAGGGATCCCTCGGTACATCGCAGGGCGGCCGAGATACTCGGGACTCTGCCCTTCATTAAGGAGGATGTCCTTTTCTGCAAGACGGTAGCGTTCGAAAATATCCGGAGGGAAGTTCATTTCCATCAGATCGGACGCATCAATCCGATCTTCGAAGACATTAGCCACTCGCAGATACGGACGCATGTGTGGGCCGACGTGCCAGTCGGGATGCCGCGCCCGTCCGAGCTCAACTCGCCCAGCCTCAGCGACGGTTACCAGTCTCCAGTGATCAGGCCCTGGGACTGGCACCGCCTCTACCAAGACTCGCTTGGTCAGTAGCCTCAAGCGCCGAGCAACGCGACCTATTCCTAGATTCGCAGCCCCAAGGCGGGAGAGGTGATCTTCGATGGTGGCGACGATGCGGCGCTGCTCGACAAGCGGAGGAACAGGAATCGGAATTTGACGAATCCCAGACATACCCAGGCGCGGACGCCCGACACCCTTGATACGCGAAGCCGCCCAATCTCGAGTCGACGGCGCCATCAGCGCGTAAAGCACCCATCGAGTATCCATTTGAGGATGAATGCGTGCGCGGATGCAGTCAGCTTTTACTATGGCAGAGGTTCCCAAGTCTGGAGCGATGCATACTCGAGGGAGTTCTTCCCCCAACGACGCAAGTAGCAAATCGCCCGGCTGGACCTCATGGTCACATAGCTCTTCGAAATACTCCCTGCTGATGAATGCCTTTTCATCGCGGAAGACTCCATCACCGATGTTCTGGAGTCGAATGACACGCGCACCGGAAGTAGTGTAGTGACGTGTAGCCAGCTTCGATCCAAAGGGGCCATCGGTAATCGGACGTTTATCGACCGCGAGTATGTCTTCCAACGTCGCCCATGCCCAGCCAGAGGGAAGGTCGGTCATGCAGTCAGGCCCCGGTTCAGGTCGACAAAAAGGCTCTTGTATGGTCGTTCACTTAAGGGCACAGAAGGCCATTGACTCCGCTACGATCGGCGAAGAAATGCCTGTCGAGTGCGGTGTGGCCGTGCCAGCGTGGTTGGTAACCGTGCCGCGGAAGTCGTCCAGCCACCCGTGCTCGTCCGTTGTGCGCTCAACACCGCCCTGCTGCTTCATGAGCCAAGCAGCGTAGCGCTTCGCTACGACACCGCGGGTGCGGGGTCACAGGCTAGCGAGCTTGGCGGTCAGCTTAGGGGTCGGGGCGTCGGTGCGAGCGCCAGTCGTAGCCGGCGACTTCTTCGGCCTGGAGCACGATCTTCGGCTCGTTCACCCGTAACAGCCAGCGGAAGTCGGCGTGCCAGTGTTCGGGCTCGCCCTTGACCGGGTTGGCCGGGATGGTGTGCAGGTCGATGTCCACCGGGATCACGTCGTGGACGGGCTGAACTACCGCGTCATGCCAGGAGATGCCGGTCTCCTCTTCCAACTCCCGCAGGGCCGCACCCGGCAGGTTGAGATCCCCCGGTTCCAGGTGGCCTCCGGGCAGCAGCCACCGCCCGAGTGCCTTGTGCTGGATCAGCAGCAGACGCCCGTCCTGATCGATCACGACGGCCCCGCACGTGGCGTGCCCGCCGTTGAATTGCTTGCGTGAAATCAGATCGGCTCCGACCTCCAGCGCCTCGGACAGGGACCGAAGATGGTCGGCCTCGTCAGGGTGGCGGTCCAGGTAACGCGCCAGGGCGGAACGGATCTCCTCGGTGCCGATGCTCATGGGGTCCCATCGAAGTAGCGCAGCCAGGCCGCCGCGATCAGGCTGCGTTCGGTCGCGTCCAGTTCGTGCAGTCCGGGTTCGTGCCTGGCAGCGGCCAAGAACCCAAGCGCGGCCAGGATCTCGGGCTGCGCAAGGAAGATGAAAGCACCTACGCTCACGCCCTGAGGGAAGTTGACGGCATTGGCTTCTGTCAGCAGGTACAAGTAGTGCCCGGTACGGAGGTACTGCGAGTGATGACCGCCTCGATCAAGGGCCCACTCGTATCATCTGCTGATCGGCGACGCGTCCCGATCACAGCACGCGCCTTTTCCATCACTGGTGTGATGTAAACTAGGCCGGCCGCCACGCTGGCGGGTAGGGCCAAGTGGCCGCCGTCAGGACCGCGCGGGTCAGTTCGTCGGGGTCCATGGCCTCGACCAGCCGCCATCCTTCTAAGACCCGCACTGTTGCCCACCAGGAGCGCGTGCGGTGGCCGTACCAGAACACCAGGCCGGGGAACCGACGCCGGAGCACGATGAACGGATCGGCCGCCATCGGCCTTGCCGGGCCACCGGGCAGGTGGAGCGTGGAGGGAGCCCGAGACCCGGCCGGGTCGGAACTCATGACCGACGGTCGGATTCGGCGCCGCGGGCCTTGAGGTAGTTGGCCAAGCACGCCGCCGCACCGGCCGCGTCGTCCACCGGGTGCCGTGCCAGGTCGTCCCGCCGCCACACGAACGATCCAGCGTCAATCTCGACCCACACCTTCCGGTCGGTCAGGTCACCGCGAACCGACAACGCCGGCCGCGCGTCGCTGACCCCCACGTGCACGCCGAGCTTCGCCAGCTCCCGGCACAGGTCGACCAGCCGGGACAACTCCCGGCTATGGCCACTTTCGTTCATCATCCGTTCTCCCCATTCGGTGTAGAGGCGGATCTGGGGCTCGTTCAGCGCGTCTGGGCCTTTTCCGAAAATTAGCGCTTTAGCGGTATCGATCAGGCGGTTGTATGTTCCGCCCACGTCAGAGCCTCGTTGAACGCCGGGTGCGCTGATAAGGACGCGCCGGGGAGCACATCGGTGACACACCGGACCCGCCACGGCTACACACAGGACGGGAAAGGGGTCACCAGGGGTCACCTGACAAAGATTCCGCAAATTTGTGATGCAAGCGTTTACCCTAATCCCGTGAGCGCATCATCTTCCCTTTCATCGTCCGCCGGACCAGCACGGCACCCGCTCGTCGAGGCACGCCGGAGCCGGGGTTGGTCGCAAGAAGTACTCGCCCATCTCCTCCGGCAGCGCGGCTTGGGCACGACCCGAAAAACGGTCATGCGCTGGGAACGAGGAGTCACACCGGACCAGGCGGCGCAAGCGGCGATGGGCGAGTTGTTCGAGGTCGATCCGGAGATGCGGGTACGCACTGAGTGGCCCAACTGGCTGCCCGTCGATCCGCTTGGCAACGTCAGCGCGCCCTGGAATCTCGCGGGTACGATCGAAGCACTCGTCGAGACAGCGGAGCATGCGATCATGGATCGTCGCCATTTCGTCCTCCTTATGGGCGCAGAACTCCTCCTCCCCGTCTACAACTGGCGTATCAACCCAGGTCCGTTCGTCGCTCTCCAGGCACGCGGACGGCACGTGAGCGAAGCCCTGGTCAGCGAGATAGAGAAGCTCGTCATGATTCGCGGCGAGATGAGCCAACACGGCGGCGGCGGGATGCTGAACATGCTCCACTCCGATCTTCGTTACGTCACGATTCTGCTGAAAAACGGCACTTACTCCGAATCAATCGGCCGACGACTCTTCGGAGCGGCTGCCGACCTCGGCATGCATGCAGGCTGGGCCGCAGCCGAGTACGAACGGGAATCCGCCGCGCAGCAATACCTCTTCGCCGCCCTCCGCGCGGCAGCCGCTGCAGGGGACCATGCGCGCGGTGTACGCATCGTGGGGCGCCTCGGAATGCGGGCCTGCGAGACCGACCGGCTGCGCGATGCGACGCAGCTGATGGACGCGGCGACCGCAGAGGCCGAACGCAAGACACCCGATGTCGTCCAGGCGATCGCCTGGACCTATGCCGGGCGTGCCTACGCCAAGGCCGGTGACGGCGCCACCGCCCGTCGTGCCCTGGCCGGCGCGAGCACACGCTTGGGCCGGGCAACGAGCGGGGACGCCCCCGCGTGGTCGCGCTGGTTCGACGAATCCTGGGTCGCAGCCGAGACGGGCCGGGCACTATGCGACCTGGGCGATCACAAGAATGGCCAGAAGGAGATCATCGCAGCGATCCGCTCGTGGGCTGGTGCGTATCCTCGCGACCGCATCGCGTGTCTCAGCGTTCTCGCCGTCTCGCATCTGCGGACCGGTGATGTTGATGCCGCCTGCGACTCCGGCACCCAGGTCGTGGACCTCCTCGCCGACCAAATCAACTCCGACCGCGCGCAGAAGCTTCTGCGGGACTTCCAAAAGGAACTCGCGCCCTTCAAGGATTCGGCGAGTGCCCGCGACTTCACCGACTACGCTCGTTCCCGTCTCGTAGCGGCCTGACGGGGCACCGCATTGGGAGGGCGTTCATGCACCCATGTACGCGCATGTCCTGGCCTCCTGATCAGGCCGACGTCACCGTCGGGCTGTAATACGACCCGATCACCACTACGTGAAGACACGCCTGTCCGGGTACGGCGCACAGAGGTCGAGGAGGGGTCACCACGGGTCACTTCACGAAGACTTATCCGAATCGATGGCATCGCCGTTTACCCTGGTGCCGTAAGAGCATCGTTCACTCGTTCATCACCCGCTGGGACAGTGCAAATTCCACTCGTGAGGCACGCCGCAGCCGGGGATGGAGATATCGACACACGTTCCCCGAAAAGGATCGTTCGTAATGCATGAAAGCCCCCTGATCAATCCATCCGACCGTTTCCCGCTCGGGCTCCCCGGGCACACGGTGCCCGTCAGTTCCCAGGCACCCACGGAGACGGCCCGTCCCTGGGGAATGGACCGCGCTATTCCTCCTACGCCTATCCGCTTCATCGGTAGGCATGAGAAGCCCACCAGCACCACGAGGGTAAACAAACCGACGGAATACTCCGACGACAGCAAGATTCGCAGAGATACGGTGACGGAGACAGTGACCGATTGATGTCCGCTGAGACGGTTCTCATGCTCGCGGAACGGGACGACAGAGAAGCCGTGTATGTCTCGGACGCGCTCGCAAGACGTGGCGTAGGGACCACGTGGTTCGACACGGCATGGTTCCCCTCCCAGGCCGGCGTCAGCGCCCGGCTTGGCCGAGACGGCTGGTATGGAGAGATCACCACTCCGGAAGGGGCCGTCCGACTGGAAACGATCAGAGCGGTGTACTACCGCCAGTCGCAGCCGTTCACCTTTCCCGCGTGCCTGAGCGAGCCAGAACGGCGATTTGCCACAGTCGAAGCCCGCTTCGGATTCGGCGGAATGTTCATGTCACTCCGGGCCAGGTGGGTGTCGCACCCGGCGCGGCTAGCCGATGCCGAGTACCGGCCGCTTCAGATGGCCACCGCTGCGCGGTGCGGATTCCGCACACCTGCGAGTCTTCTCACCAACCATCCCGGCGACGCCCGCGAATTCGGTCGCTCCGGTGACGGCGCCGTGTACAAGGCGATCATGCACAAGCTGATCAGCGAAGACGATCAGGTCAAGCTGATCTACACGACTCCAGTCGATCCGGTTACCATCGACGACCGGGTCGCCACGACGCTGCATCTCTTCCAGGGGAACGTGCCCAAAACCCATGATGTGCGCGTCGTCGCCACTCGCTACGGGCCGGTCCACGCTGTCGCAATACACACCGTGGATCCGGCCGCCCGTCAGGACTTTCGGACCGGCTACGACACGCTGACCTACGAGATCACCAGAGTTCCCGCCGACGTCACCGCGTCCTGTCACGCTTATCTCAAAACGCTCGGCCTGGAACTCGGTGTGTTCGACTTCAGCGTGACGGACGACGGGACATGGTGGTTCCTGGAATGCGGCCCCGGTTCGCAATGGGCATGGCTTGAAGCGGAGACCGGTGCGCCCATCGCCGATGCCATAGCCGACACCCTCATAGGAGCGCCCGTATGAGCAGCGCCACCGACGACTGGCGGGTCCACGCGGCGGCCCTTGCCGACCAGCTCACCGAGCAGCGCGTCATTACCGATCCGGCATGGCGCGACGTCGTCGCGTCGGTGCCCCGGCACATGTTCGTGCCCGAGTTCTACAGCGACGACGAACCATCTGGCCTCCGGAGCACCGGCAATCCTCGATGGCTCCCTGTCGTGTACTCCGACGACACCCTCGTGACCCAGCGCAAGGAACACCCGGATCAACCGGGGTTCGAGTGGTCCACCAGTTCCAGTACCCGGCCCAGCCTCATGCTCCGGATGCTGCACATCCTGGACGTAAGGGCGGGCATGTCCGTGCTGGAGATCGGCACCGGCACCGGCTACAACGCCGCATTGCTGTGCGAACGCCTCGGCTCGGAGCACGTCACCACCGTGGACATCGACCCCGAACTGATCGACGCCGCATGCGTCCGCCTCTCAGACGCCGGATACCGCCCGACCGTCGCCGCATGTGACGGTCTCCGGGGGTACCCGGCTCGCGCCCCCTATGACCGGGTCATAGCCACCGTGGCCGTCGAACAGGTGCCGCACGCATGGGTCGAGCAAACCCGCCCAGGTGGGCTGATCCTGGCCGATGTAAGGCCGCGGGGGATGACGTGGGCCGGGGCACTCGCACGGCTCACCGTTGCCCCTGACGGAACCGCGAGCGGCCCCCTCGTGTCGTGCACGTGGGGGTTCATGTCGGCCCGGCCCGACGCCGTACGGCCCGGCATCCCCGACGTGGTCCCCATCGATGCGACCAGCGTCCACAGGCGGAAGAGCGAGATCGGCAGCGAGGCGTTGCGCAGGCCCGGCCTGTCTCTGCTGACCTGGCAGCGTCTTCCAGGGATCAACGCATTCCCCGGTCCGGACGCGACACGGATCACCACTCCGGACGGATCATGGGCTGACGTCACCAGGGCCACCCCTGCAAAGGTCGAATACGGCGGCCCGGTGGACATATGGGGACAGGTCGAACAGGCCCACGCCTGGTGGACCGAGCACGCGAGCCCCGACGTGGAGGCTTTCGGACTGACCGTCGGTCCCACCGCACAACGTCTCTGGCATCTGAAGCCGGACGGGCACAGCTGGGTAGGACCCGGCCACCCGTAAGGTCGCGTTTCAGGCTCAGGATTCCGGCAGGACGCCCGTCACGCGGTGAGGTTCTGGTTCAGGTCGGTGAGGAGCGTGGCGGCGCGGTCGTCGCCGAAGGCGTGCAGGAAGCCGTCGACGCCGCCGCGTTCGGTGAAGGGGGACTCGTCGAGTTCGGTGTGGTCGATGGCGGCATGGGTGATCACCACGTCGCGGATGTGGTCCAGCCACCAGCGCTGGTCCGCCGTGAACTCGACGCCCGCCTGCCGCTGCTTGGCGAGCCAGGCGGCGTACCGCTCCTCCACGACACTGCGGTGGGGCCTGGGCTGCTCGTCGATGCCGAGTTCAAAGCGGATCAGGCCGATGAGATCGATCGGGCCATGCTCGACGCCGGGCCGGTCGGTGGCGAGCTGGAGGCGTTCGTAAGCCTTCCACAGCTCCTCGGGCGTCCACGCCTGCGGCGGGCGGGCGATGCGCGCAGCCAATTCCTTGAGCCTGGCGTAGGCGACACGACCGGACTGGCCACTGCGGTACGCGGCCTCGATCGCGGTGATCTCCTCGCGGTGTTCCTCCAGGTACGCCCGCCACGAGGTGACGACCTCCTCGGCGCGAATACGGGGATCCTGGGCGGCGGCCTCGATCAGGGTGTCGCGGTTGACCTCGTCCCAGTACACGTCGTGGGCGCGGCGGATCTCCAGCAGGCGGCGACGCAGCTCGGCGTTCTCGGCGAGCGGGCGCACGGCCTGGACCACCAGGTCATGGACGGCGTTCTTGCCACCGGCGGCGAAGGCCTCCTGCACCCGGTCCGGATCGGCACAGCTCGACACCGACGCGATGACCTCGTTCAGCGGGCGACCGGCCAGGGTCTCCAGCTCAGCACGTTCCTCCAGAGTGATCTCTTTGTTGAGGCGAGCCAAACGGCCGGCCAGAGTGGAGACCTCATCCGGCCTGATGGTGAGCGTGCCTACTTTGTTGAGCAGAGCCTCCAAGCTGATCTGGCGTTCGCTGTGCTGGACGAGCGGCGTGGCGTCCACCCGGGGCGAGTCGGTGACGCCGACGGCGTCAACGATGACGAAATGGGTTTTGGCGTCGGTGTCGGGGGTGACCTGCTTGAGCTCGGCCGGGTCGATGGTGCGGGCACCACGGCCCTTCATCTGTTCGAACAGTGCCCAGCTCTTGACCTCGTTGAGAAAGAACACGCACTCCAGCGGGCGGATGTCGGTACCTGTGGCGATCATGTTGACGGTGACGGCGATCCGCAGGTCCGGAGAGTTGCGGAACGCAGCGATCAGGGCGTCGGGGTCGGCGGCCTTGTAGGTGATCTTCTGGCAAAAGTCGTTGCCCTGGCCGAACACCGTCCGCGTCATCTGCACGATCTCCTCGGCATGGTTGTCGTCCACGGCGAAGATCAGCGTCTTGGGCACGTACTTGCGGCCAGGGAAGATCTCGGTGAAGAGCCGGTCGCGGAATGTTTCCAGCACCAGCCGTAGCTGCCCGGTGCTGATCACCTTGCGGCCGAGCTGGCAGCCGGTCCAGGTGAAGTCGTCGTCCAACTCCTCGTACCGCCTGCGACGGGTGGGCCGGCTCATGATCGGCACGACGGTGCCCCGGCCGATGGTGGCACCCTGCTCGGCCTGCTCCGTGCGAATCCGGTAGACGTCGAAGTCGACGTTGACCGAGTCGACGACCGACTCTCGGTAGGTGTATTCGCTGACCAGGTTCTGGCGGAAGAACCCGAACGTCTGCTTGACGGGGGTGGCGGTCAGCCCGACCAGGTAGGCGTCGAAGTACTCCAGCACCTGACGCCACACGCCATAGATCGACCGGTGGCACTCGTCCACGATGATCAGGTCGAACGTCTCCGGCGGCAGGTCGGCGCTGTACTCGACGTCGACCACGCCTCCGGCATCGTAGGAGTCGAACGCCTCGTCCTCGACGTCCGGGTCAACCGCCTGACCACGCAGTCGGGCGTACAGGCGTTGCACCGTGGAGATCACGACCTTGGTCGAGTCCTTCATCGCGGCGCCGCCTAGGCGCTCGACGTTGTACAGCTCGGTGAACTTACGGCCGTCGTCGGGCGTGATGAAATTGTCGAACTCGGTGTACGCCTGCCTGCCAAGGTTGTTGCGGTCCACGAGGAACAGCACTCGGCGGGCCTTGGCGTGCTTGAGCAAGCGGTAGATCTCGGTGACCGCCATATAGGTCTTGCCCGCGCCGGTCGCCATCTGGATCAGCCCGCGCTGCTCATCGCGGGCCAGTGACTCCTCCAGCCCGGTGATGGCACGGACTTGGGCCTTGCGCAGGCCTCGAGTGTCCAGCGGCGGCAGGGTGCGCAGCCTGGCGCGCAGCGTGAGGGCCTCGGGCTCGGCGTCGGCCTCGCGCATCCAGCGGTACAGCGTCTCCGGTCGGTGGAAGGAGAACACCTGGCGGGCACGGGGAATGGGATCGAGACCGTTGGTGAAGTGCGTCTCCACCGCTGTCGTCTCGTACCGGAACGGCAGTGGAATCCGCCAGGAGGCGAGCTGCTGAGAGCCCGTGAGCGACTCGGCGTAGCGGGCCGACTGGGCCTCCACCGGCGACAGGATTCGCCCCTCGCGCTTGGCCTCGATCACCCCGACCAGCTTCTGGCGCACGTACAGCAGGTAGTCGGCCACGCCATCGGCGGTCGCCACCTCCCGAACGGCCACGCCCTCGCCGGCGAACAGGTTAGTCCCCTTAGGGTTTTGCACGTCCCAGCCGGCCGACCGCAGCATCTCGTCCACGCGCGTGCGGACCTCGGCCTCGGTCAGCGGCTCGCCCGCCGCCTGCTGGGCGCGCGCGATGAAGGCGTCCCGCTCGACGGCCTCGACCTTCCGGGCGCTCCGCAGTTCCGCGTTGAAGCGGGCCTCCGCCTCGGCGAGGCGCTGCTCGGCCTCCTCGACCAGCGCCTGCAGCCGTTCTTGGTCGACCAGGGCCTGCGCGAGCTCCTCTTCGACCTGCTGGCGGGCGCGGGCCTCGGCCTCCAGCTTGGAAAGCTGGCCGTCCCGGTGCACCATCACTTCGGCCAGCCGCTCGCGCATTCGCTCCAACTCCGCGCGCAACTCGCCGAGCTGAGCGCGTTCCGTGGACGTCGCGGCGGCCCGTTCGGCGGGATCGGGCGGCGGCACGAAACCCTGCGGAGCCTGGCCACCGGTCACCACACGGTGGAACCAGACGCCCAGTTCGAAGCACGAGCGTACGCATGACAGCGCCGCACGTACGTCTCCCCAATGTGAATGGACCGCCCGATTACCCGAGATTCGGACATCGTCGAACGCCTGGCGAATCTTGGGCACAAGGACACCCGCGTCAGCGAGGGCTTTGACCCGGGCGTGCTGCGTATTGCCCACAACCGTCGTCTGCGTGTGGCTGACCAGTAGTTTCGCCAGAGTTTCCGTGAACCGCCGAGCCTTGGCCATCGCCGCGTCCGGGTCGCGGTAGAGGTACGACTCCGCGGCGGCCCCGTCGATGACCAGCAGTGGTTCGTGCTGCAGGAGGAAACCGAAATTCCGCGACCGTTTCGCCAGCTCATCGATCGGTTGCGCCATGACCCCTCAGCTACCCGTGGAGTTGCGAAGAACGTTGCAGAATATCGCAAGGCTCCACTTGTGCCCAGTGATCGCCGAAAATGAACCCCCAAGGGCTTTACCGGCAGCGATTCGGGCCTGGACGAAGGGACGGGCATGCGAAAGGGGCGGTCCCAGCACCTCGGACCGCCCCTTAAGCGAGTGGACTCAGAAGTCCATGCCGCCCATGCCACCGTCGGGAGCGCCGGCCGGAGCCTTCTCCTTCTCCGGCTTCTCGGCGATGACCGCCTCGGTGGTGAGGAACAGCGCCGCGATGGACGCGGCGTTCTGCAGCGCCGAGCGCGTCACCTTCGCCGGGTCGATGATGCCCGAGTCGAACATGTTGACGTACTCGCCGGTCGCGGCGTTCAGGCCGAAGCCCGGCTCGAGGTTGCGAACCTTCTCCGCCACGACGCCGCCCTCGAGGCCGGCGTTCACCGCGATCTGCTTCAGCGGCTCCTCCAGCGCACGGCGCACGATCTGCGCACCGGTCGCCTCGTCGCCCTCGAGGTCGGTCTTCTCGAACGCCCGGACGCTCGCCTGCAGCAGCGCGACGCCACCGCCGGGGACGATGCCCTCCTCGACGGCCGCCTTCGCGTTGCGCACGGCGTCCTCGATGCGGTGCTTGCGCTCCTTCAGCTCGACCTCGGTCGCCGCGCCGGCCTTGATGACGGCCACGCCGCCGGCCAGCTTGGCGAGACGCTCCTGGAGCTTCTCGCGGTCGTAGTCGGAGTCGGAGTTCTCGATCTCCGCGCGGATCTCGTTGACCCGGCCCGCGATGTCGTCGGGGTTGCCGGCGCCGTCGATGACCGTGGTCTCGTCCTTGGTCACCACGATGCGCTTGGCCTGGCCGAGCATGTCCAGCGTGGTGTTCTCCAGCTTGAGGCCGATGTCCTCGCTGATGACCTGGCCACCGGTCAGGATCGCGATGTCCTGCAGCATGGCCTTGCGGCGGTCGCCGAAGCCCGGGGCCTTGACGGCGACGGACTTGAAGACACCGCGGATCTTGTTGACGACCAGGGTCGCCAGGGCCTCGCCCTCGACGTCCTCGGCGATGATGACCAGCGGCTTGCCGGCCTGCATGACCTGCTCCAGAACCGGCACCAGGTCCTTGTTCGCCGAGATCTTCGAGCTGACGATCAGGATGTACGGGTCGTCGAAGACGGCCTCCATACGCTCCGGGTCCGTCACGAAGTAGTGCGAGATGTAACCCTTGTCGAAGCGCATGCCCTCGGTCAGCTCGAGCTCCAGACCGAAGGTCTGGCTCTCCTCGACCGTGATGACGCCTTCCTTGCCGACCTTGTCCATCGCCTCAGCGATCATCTCGCCGATCGAGGTGTCGCCGGCGGAGATCGAGGCCGTGGAGGCGATCTGCTCCTTGGTCTCGACGTCCTTGGCGATCTGCGCGAGCTGCTCGCTGACGCGCTCCACCGCGGACTCGATGCCCCGCTTCAGGGACATCGGGTTGGCGCCGGCGGCCACGTTGCGCAGGCCCTCGCGGACCAGCGCCTGGGCCAGCACGGTCGCCGTCGTCGTGCCGTCACCGGCTACGTCGTCGGTCTTCTTCGCGACCTCTTTGACGAGCTCGGCCCCGATCTTCTCCCACGGGTCCTCGAGCTCGATCTCCTTGGCGATGGAGACACCGTCGTTGGTGATCGTGGGGGCGCCCCACTTCTTCTCCAGAACGACGTTACGGCCCTTGGGACCGAGGGTCACCTTCACGGCGTCGGCAAGCTGGTTCATGCCGCGCTCGAGGCCGCGCCGCGCGTCCTCGTCGAACGCGATCATCTTTGCAGCCATAGGCTCCAGATCCTCCCGGAACGGGGTGGCTTTCACGCGGATCGAGTCGACGCCCGCGACGGACGACCTCACCCGACGACTTCCATTCCGTCGCCGGATGCGAGGCCTCATCGCCTCGATCACTTGGTTGGCACTCTCAATACTAGAGTGCCAACCGCTTGTTTAGCACTCTCCCCCTGAGAGTGCAAGCGGGCTCGACCCTCACCAGGGTGAACATCTCGCCAATGCCGCTCCCACCCGCATAGGCCGAGGTGAGGAGGCGTGGGGCGTACGGGGAGGACGCACGCCGGACGGACGGCCGGGGGGATGGTCCCGGTGATCCAGGCGGCGCGCGCGTGTACCCGTGGACCCGGGGCGGGGCGGCGGCCGCCGGAGCGCGCTCCACGGCCGGAGGCCCGGCGCCGAAGCGCCGGGCCTCCGTCAGGCTATGGGACTTAGAGCGCCCGAACCGCGTCCGCCTGCGGTCCGCGGTCGCTCTGCGTGATCTCGAACTCGACCCGCTGCCCCTGCTCGAGGCTGCGGTAGCCATCCGCGACGATGGCCGAGTAGTGCACGAACACATCCCTGCCACCGTCGACCGCGATGAAGCCGTAGCCTTTGTCCGCGTTGAACCATTTGACGGTGCCTTGCGCCATTCCAAACAACTCCCACCAGGGCAATTCCCGTGACCATTGGCCACGGTCACTGATTCGAGCCCGCGGACCACTGCGGAACCCGTCGATCGCCCGCCGACTCGGCTGCGGCGGCCATCGCCGACCCTACACACGGCTACCGTCCGTGGAACAGCCTTTACCCCAGAAGTGCGGGCGGCCGATGCTGGTCAAAAGTCGGGATCCTTGAACCGGAACTAACCACCGATGTCCAAAAATCCGGATAAGGAAAACGCAATTCCCGCTCAGGAGCGTGGAGCAGACCACCTTGAGTCCGACATTTCGGCGGCCCAACGCACGATCCCCGGTGCTCACCGAGTCGATGGACTCGGTGAGCACCGGGGATCGCGGGGAGTCTCGCTACAGGGTGTAACCCGTGAGTGCCGTCGCCACCCGGAGCGACCGGCCGCGGGCTCCGCGGCTCAGTCACAGGCTCGCGACTGGACGCGGGCTGAGCGGCTCGGACGCGGGCTGAGCGGCTCGAACACGGGTCCAGCGGCTCAGCCGCCGGCGACGGCCGGGATGATGGAGATCTGGACGCCGTCCGGCGTCGGCGTGTCGAGGCCGTCGGCGAACCGCACGTCCTCCTCGCCCACGTACACGTTGACGAACCGCCGGATCCTGCCGTTGTCGTCAAGGATGCGGGCGGCGATGCCCGAGTAGTTGGCCTCCAGGTCGGCGACGACCTCGCGCACGGTCGATCCCGTCGCCTTCACCTCGGCCTCGCCGCCCGTGTAGCTGCGCAGGATCGTCGGGATGCGGACACTGATCGAGCTCACGCCAGACCTGCCTTTCGGAATGCCTCGAGGGTCGGGGCGATGTTCGCGGACGGCTTGGCGACCGGGGCCACCGCGTCCAGGGTCTTGAGGCCGTCGCCGGAGTTGATGAACACGGTCTCGGCGTCGGGGTCGAGCACGCCCGCCGACAGCAGCTTGCGCAGCGCGCCCAGCGTCACGCCGCCCGCCGTCTCACCGAAGATGCCCTCGGTGCGGGCGAGCAGGCCGATGCTGTCGACGACCTCCTCGTCCGAGACGTCCTCGACGGCCCCTCCGGTGCGGCGCACGGCGTCGAGGACGTACGGCCCGTCGGCCGGGTTGCCGATCGCGAGGGACTTGGCGATGGTCGAGGGCTTGACGGGCTGCACGACGTCGTGGCCGGCCTTGAACGCGGCCGAGACGGGCGAGCAGCCGGTCGCCTGGGCTCCGAAGATCTTGTACGGCCGGTCCTCGACGAGGCCGAGCTTGATGAACTCCTGGAACGCCTTGTCGATCTTCGTGAGCTGCGAGCCGGACGCGATCGGGATCACGATCTGATCGGGCAGCCGCCAGCCGAGCTGCTCGGCGATCTCGTACCCGATGGTCTTGGACCCCTCGGCGTAGTACGGCCGCACGTTCACGTTGACGAACGCCCAGTCCTCCTGCTCACCGGCGAGCTCGGAGGCCAGCCGGTTGACGTCGTCATAGTTGCCGTCGACGGTGACGAACGTCCCGCCGTACACGGCCGTCGTGATGATCTTCTGGCTCTCGAGGTCGGAGGGCACGAAGACGGCGCTGCGGATGCCGGCGCGCGCCGCCGCGGCCGCGACCGCGTTGGCGAGGTTGCCGGTGGAGGGGCAGGCCAGCACCTTGAAACCGAGCTCGCGGGCGGCGGCGAGCGCGACCGCCACCACGCGGTCCTTGAAGGAGTGGGTGGGGTTGCCGCTGTCGTCCTTGACCCACAGCGACCGCAGGCCCAGCGACTCGGCGAGGTTGTCGGCGCGTACGAGTCGGGTGAAGCCGGGCTCGGTGTTCGGCGTGTCGATGACGTTCGACGGAACCGGCAGCAGGCCCCGGTAACGCCAGATGTTGCGCGGCCCGGACTCGATCCGCTCCCGGGTCACGCCGGTGTGGTCGTAGGAGACCTCAAGGGGGCCGAAACACAGCTCACAGGCGTAGCGAGGGCCCAAATCGTAGGATTGTCCGCATTCACGGCACGTCAATGCGGTCGCGGGGCCGAGGTTTCGGGCGGCGGTCTGCGACATGAAGCGAGGCCTTTCTCCTCATCTTTCCCGTGCCACCTTGGTCACGAGCCGGAGTTGGCACCTGTCCCGGGCGGCCTCGCTGGGGCGAGTCGGCGACGTGTCGTCGCACGCTGTGAACCGCATGTCCGGGAGGGTTGCCGGGGCTTCAACGGGCCGGTCCCTCCACCCCTCTGGATGAGCGTTATTAAGTTGTCGTCTGACGACTTGTATACGTGACCGACCGGTTCTCCGCCAAGCGCGTCTCAGGTCGCGAGACGCCGGCGCGGCCGGTTCCGGCCCGCTCCCGTCCCGGGGGCGCGTCGTCGCCAGGCCCTGCCCACGTGGGGATTCAGCGCAGTGACATGCCCGGACGGCCCGGAGTGCGACCTGTGTGGAATGTCATCCCGAAGTGTCCGACCACTGGACCTTCCTCGCCCCCCGTTCACGTCCTCCGGTTACGCTCCCCACATGGATGACTCGCAGGTCCTGGTCGCGTCCAACCGCGGACCCGTCTCCTTCAAGCTCGCCGACGACGGCACGCTCTCGGTCCGGCGGGGCGGCGGCGGTCTGGTCTCGGCCATGGCCGGCCTGGACGGGGACATCCTGTGGATCTGCGCGGCGCTGTCGGACGCCGACCGCGCCGCGGTCCGCCAGGCGGAGGACGGGCGGCTGGACGAGTACGGCGCCGGTGCGGTCCGCATGCTGGACATCCCGGTCGGCACCTTCCACCGCGCGTACAACGCCGTCGCCAACTCGACGCTGTGGTTCGTCCACCACATGCTGTACGACACGCCGAACAGCCCGCACTTCGACGCGCGCTCCCGGCGGGACTGGCAGTCCTACGAGGCGTACAACGCGGCGTTCGCCGACGCGCTCGCCCGGGACGCCCGCCCCGGCGCGAAGGTGGCGATCCAGGACTACCACCTGACGCTCGCCCCGGGCATGCTGCGGGAGCGCCGCCCCGACCTGAAGATCGCGCACTTCTCGCACACGCCGTGGGCGCCCCCGGAGTACTACCGCCTGCTGCCCGACGACATCGGCCGCCAGGTGCTCGAGGGCGTTCTCGGCGCCGACCACGCCGGCTTCCACGCCGAGCACTGGGCCGACGCGTTCATCGACTGCTGCGCCTCCGTGCTGCAGGCGAAGGTCGACCGCGTCGCCCGTACGGTCGTCCACGCCGGGCGCGTCACCCGGGTCGGCGTGCACGGGCTCGGCGTCGACGGCGCGTCACTGCGCGCCCGCGCCGCCGAACCCGACGTGCGGGCCCGCAAACAGGCCCTGCGCGAGCAGGTCGGCGACCGCAAACTGATCGTTCGGATCGACCGCACCGAGCTGTCCAAGAACATCGTGCGGGGGCTCGCGGCCTACCGGGAATTGCTGGCCAAGCATCCGGAGTGGCACGGCCGGGTCGTGCACCTGGCCTTCGCCTACCCCTCGCGGCACGACCTGCCGGAGTACCGCGAGTACACCGCCGCCGTGCAGCGGATGGCGGCCGAGATCTCCGACGAGTTCGGCGACGCGGGCTGGGAGCCGCTGATCCTCCAGGTCAACGACGACTATCCGCGCTCGCTCGCGGCGTACGGCCTGGCGGACGTCCTGCTCGTGAACCCGATCCGGGACGGCATGAACCTCGTCGCCAAGGAGGGGCCGGTGCTGTCCGAGGACGGCTGCGCCCTGGTGCTGTCCCGCGAGGCGGGCGCCGCCGCCGAGCTCGACGAGGACGCGCTGATGATCAACCCGTTCGACGTGTCACAGACGGCGGAGGCCCTGAACCAGGCGCTGCTCATGCCGCGCGCCGAGCGCGCCGAGCGCTGCGCCCGGCTGACCGCCGCCGCGACGGCCCTGCCGCCACAGCGCTGGTTCGCCGCGCAGCTCGACGCCCTGGACCGCCGACCGTAGCCCGCACGCGCCGCCGGTCCGCCGCACAGCCCGACACCCTGGACCTAGCCCGCACGCGCCGCCGGTCCGCCGCACAGCCCGACACCCTGGACCGCCGACCGTAGTCCTCGCGTTCGCCACGCCGGGCGGACGTCGGGACCACCGGCGTCCGCCCGTCGCGAGCGCCGGTCCGCCGCGCCCGGCCTCGTGCTCGACGCCGGTGCCGGAGCCCGGAGGCCCGTCACCCGGTCGCGCTCGTGAGCCGGGCGGCCACCTCGGACGGTTCGTCCCGGCGCCGCAGAAGATCCTTCGCCTCGCGCTTGCGGGCGGCGAGCCTGCGGTGCGCGGCCACGCGCAGGTAGCGCGTGTAGTCCGGCAGCGGTGGCCGGCCCGCGCCGTCCGGTTCGTACCCGTGCGCCCGCAGCCGGTTGGCCGCCACCGTCTCGCACAGGGCGAGTTCGGCCGGTGTCAGCCGCTCCCGCCAGGTGCCCGACCGCGCCGTGCTGACCGCGCCATGGGTCCGCGCGTGCCAGGTCTTGCGGCCGGGGACGGCGACGGCCGCCACCTTCTCCGGCTCGCACATCGCCGGGTCGAAGTCCTCGCTGAGGAAGGCGCACAGCGCGGCGAGCTCGGCCTGCGGGTCGGCGATCAGCCGCTCGTAGTACATCCGGTGGTAGGTGCCGGGACCGAGCGTCCGCGCCGCGCGTTCGCCCGCGTCGATCGACTCCATCCAGGTGGCGAGGGCGTGCTGGACGTCCAGCTTGTACCAGGCCATCTCCTTCAGCGACGCCACGCAGTCACGCGCGTCGCGGACCAGGTGCACGATCTGCGCGTCGGGGAACATCCGCCGCAGCGTCGGGATGCGCTGGAAGTAGCCGGGCCGTTTGTCCCCCCAGCGGGGTTTGCCGAACCGCGCGGCGTAGGCGCGCAGGACGATGCCCAGCGCGGAGCCGAGGGTCGGCGGTCCGGCGACGATCTCCTCGATCACGGCCCGGCCGTCCAGTCCGAGGTCCGCGAAGCGCGTCTGCTTCCGCTCGACGATCCAGCGCGCCAGGGCGCGCCGGTTCTCAGGGTCGTTCAGGTCCCCGAACCGATGGCGTTCGTCGTACGCGGCCATGACGAAGCGGTTCTCGGGCGGGATGGCGATCCGCGGGTGTGCGTGCAGCATCAACTGCAGCATCGTGGTCCCCGACCTCGGGCAGCCGACGACGAAGACGGGACGTTCCGGCTTGGTCATGCGCCGGGACGTTAAGGAAGGTTAATGAAAGGTAAGTGATAATTAACCTAAGATCCACTTTTCGTTATTGCAGGTCGGATAACTAGGTAATGGCCCGACCGGAACAGGGCCGTGATTCCCGGAGAACCCGGGTAATGCCTCAGGACCGGTGCCAACGGCCCCGGTCGTCCTCGCCGGTCAGGACTGGGCGGCCGATCCGTAGTCGTTGCCGAGTGCCTGCCGGAACTGCTTGCGGGCCTCGTGGATGCGCGACTTCACCGTGCCGAGCGGCAGGTTGAGCTGCTGGGCGATCTCGCTGTACTCCAGCTGGGACACGTCGCGCAGCACCAGGGCCTCGATCAGGTCGGGCTTGCGCCGCTCCAGGTCCTCCATCGCGTCGAGGATGTCGACGCGCGATCCGGCGATGACGCTCGTACGGTGCGGGTCCGGGCGCTGCTGGGGCAGCTCCCCCGCCTGCTCGACCGAGCGG
Source organism: Actinoallomurus sp. NPDC052274 (assembly GCF_040679475.1). Taxonomy (NCBI): domain Bacteria; kingdom Bacillati; phylum Actinomycetota; class Actinomycetes; order Streptosporangiales; family Thermomonosporaceae; genus Actinoallomurus; species Actinoallomurus sp. NPDC052274. The sequence continues at coordinate 77,263 of NZ_JBFAUT010000029.1, read as the reverse complement.
CGCTTGAGCGACCGGTACGTCGAGCGCGCGGAGTTGGCCACGACCACGTGCAGCCACGTGCTGAACCGCGACCGCCCTTCGAACCGGCCGATGTTGCGGGCGACCTGCATGAGGGCGTCCTGGCAGGCCTCCTCGGCGTCCTGGCGGCAGGGCAGGAACCGGGAGCAGTGCCGCAGAACGTCCGGTTCGATCACGCGGAGCAGTTCGTTCAGCGCGTTCCGGTCACCTCCCGCGGCACGTGTCGCCAGTTCCTCGGTCCGCTCGTCGTACGCCATGACCCCGCCTCGCCCTCGATATCGCCCGGCTTTGGGCATGATACGGGGGTGTCCATGCCTTCAGCCGTCGGTCGTTACCGAATCGATCGTGTCCTCGGATCCGGAGCATTCGCCTCCGTGTGGCTCGCCCACGACGAGTTGCTCGACGCCCCGGTGGCCATCAAAGTGCTGGCCGGAGGTCTCATCGACGACCTTGACGTACGCAACCGGTTCCTGGAAGAAGCCAGGATCCTGCGCCGCGCCGACTCCGAACGCCTGGTGCGGGTCCATGACATCGGCGAGCTCGAGGACCGCCGGCCGTACTTCGTCATGTCGTACGCCGACCGGGGAACGCTCGCCGACCGAATGCGGGAGCGGGAGCTCTCGGTCGCCGAGGCGCTGCGGCTCGCCATCGAGATCGGCCACGGTGTCGAGGTGATCAACCGGCTCGGTGTCATCCACCGTGACCTGAAACCGTCGAACATCCTGTTCCAGTCGACGACCGACGGCGGCGAACGCCTGCTCATCGCCGACCTCGGGCTCGCCAAGGCGCTCGCGCACGCCTCCGGCGCGTTCACGATGCCGGTCGGCACGCCGGGGTACATGTCCCCGGAGCAGGCGCGGTTCGGCGGCGGCCTCGACGTCCGCGCCGACGTGTACGGTCTGGGCGCGCTGACGTACCACCTGCTCACCGGGGACCCGCCGGGCCCGGCGCCGGTGCAGTCACCGCCCAGCGCGGCGCGGCGCGGCCTGCCACCGGCCCTCGACGAGATCGTGATGCGGGCGCTCGAAGGCGACCGGGAGCGTCGCTGGCCGACCGCGGAGGCGTTCGCGGCGGCGCTGAGCGTTCCGCTGATGTCCGTCGCCGACGACGCGACGGCGCGGGACGCCCCCGACAGGGCGGACGAGGCGACGATGGCGGACCCCGGGTCGGGCGGGTGGCCCTCGGGCGGCCCGCAGGGCGCGGGGCCGGCGGACCGGACCGGTGACGAGGGCTCCGGCCGGACCCTGCGGGTCTCCCCGATCCCGGACGATCCGGCGGGGCCGGGCGGTTCGACAGGGCCGGGCGGCCCGACGGCGCCGGGCGGTCCGCCAGGATCGGGCGGCCCCGACGATGGGCCGTCGAGCCGTACGCTGCGGGTTCCCCCGGTCGGCGACGATCCGGGCTCGGCGCCGCCGTACGACAACGCCCGCGACGCGACGATCCGGACATCGCCTCCCTCGGTGGGCGGCAACGAGACCGTGGTGGACCTGCGCGTCGAGCGGCCGCGCGGCCGGCGCGACGCCGGAGGCCACCATCCCTCGGACCCGTCCGGATCCGGGCCGCGCCGGCCCGGTGATACGGGCGGCGGCTCGTCCCGAGAACCCAACCGCAAGCGGCTGCTGGTCGTGGCCGGACTGGCCGCGGTGCTGGTCGTGGGGGGCGGTGGCGCCTTCGCCATCGGCAAGCTCACCGGCTCCTCGTCGGATCCCAAGCCCGGGGACGGCCTCGTCACCGTGACCGACGTGACGGGCCGGCTGAGCATCCGCGTACCCGCGGCCTGGAAGCTGCAGACCGAGCACACCACCTGGCCGGTCACCGTCTCGGACCGCGCGAAGGCGCCCGCGCTGCGCGCGACCCCCGACTACGCCCAGTTCGTCAAGGACGACGTCCCGACGCCGGGCGTCTTCGCCGGGCTCACCCACGACCTGAACGTCACCCTGCCGCCGCGCGCCCTGGGCAGCCATCGGGCCAAGTGCACGCCGGACGCCGCGCAGCCGTACAAGCACGGCACGCTGGTCGGCCAGATCAATCCGTGGCGGTGCGGCTCGATCACCATCAACGAGGTCGGCCTGAAGGACAAGAACGGACGGTACGCGATGTGGGTCCGGGTGAAGCTGACCGGCTCGCCGGACATCACCCGGAAGATCCTGGACAGCATCCAGGCCAAGGGCTGACCGCCGTACGATATATCGTTCGACATATCGGCGGAGAGAGGTCATGCGCAGAGGATCAACACACCGGGAGGAGCGCGCGGCGTTCGGCGACTGGGGGCCGGCGTTCGGCCCGCGCGGCCGTGGCGGGCGCGGCGGGCGCCGTACGAAGCGCGGCAACGTACGGGCCGCCATCCTCGCGCTGCTGGCCGAACGCCCGATGCACGGCTACGAGATGATCCAGGAGCTGGAGAGCCGAACCGGCGGGATCTGGCGGCCCAGCCCCGGCTCGGTGTACCCGACGCTGCAGCTTCTGGAGGACGAAGGGCTCATCTCCGGACAGGAGTCGTCCGGCAAGCGGCTGTTCGCGCTGCCGGACGCCGGCCGTGCCGAGACCGCGACCGCCGCCGGGCGGACGCCGCCGTGGGCGGAGATCACCGAGGACGCCGGCGCGGCCGCCACCCACGTCCACTCCGCGACGGGTCAGCTGATGATGGCGCTCCGGCAGGTCATGCACGCGGGCAACGAGGAGCAGCGCGAACGCGCCCTCGACGTCATCAACGACGCCCGGCGCCGCCTGTACGGCATCCTCGCCGACGACGACTGACCCGCCGCCGGGAGGCTCGCCCTCAGGCCAGCTCGTCGGCGAGGCTCTCGACGAGCTCGACCACGCCCGCCGGGCCGTCGACGATGACGTCCGCGCGCTCGGCCAGCGCGGTCACCTCGTCGGAGGAGCTGCACACCTTCACGCCGGGAGTGCCCTCCTTGCGCAGTGCGTCGATCGCGTCGTACGCCGCGAGGTCGCCGAGGTCGTCCCCGGCGAACAACACCGCCGACGCGCCGCGCTCGGCGGCCAGCCCGCGCAGCGCCGCGCCCTTGTCCATGCCCGGCGGCCGCAGCTCGAGCACGAACCGGCCCGGCTCGACGACGAGGCCGGTGCGCTCGGCGAGCGCCTCGAGCAGGCTCCGCAGGCGTTCGAGGGCGACCTGCGGCTCGGCGGCGCGCCGCGTGTGCACGGCCAGCGCGAGCCCCTTGTCCTCGATGGCGACGCCCTCGGGGGCGTTCGCCAGGATCCGGGGAAGCTTGGCGCGGACCTCCGCGACCCCCGGCGGCGGCTCCGGAGCCCGCAGGACGCCGTTCTCCCAGCGCTCCCGGCCGTACTGGCCGAGGACGACCAGGCCCTGGAGGTCGGCGAACCCGCCGACCTCGACGGCGGTCGCGGCGGGACGGCCGGTGATGACCGCGACCGTACCGACGAGCGGCGCCAGCCGGCGCAGCGCCGGCACGACGCCCGGATGGGCCCGCGCGGCGGCCGGGTCGTCGACGATCGGCGACAGCGTCCCGTCGAAGTCGAAGCCGATCAGGGCCTCCCGCGGGCGGTCGCGGATCGCGTCCAGCCCATCGGCTCCGGCGTCCGTCTGCGACTCCACCGCCACGGTCATGCGACCTCCTTCGTCGGCGAAGTGACCAGAGGCACTGTGCTCATGGTTCGCTCGCTGCGCTCACTCACGGAGCCTCCTGAGTAGGCGTCAGGTTCGGATACCGAGCCTACGCGCCGCCCGCTGGCGCTGACGGGCGGACCGCTGACGACGCAGCCGTTTCACCAGCATCGGATCGTGCTCCAGCGCCTCGGGGCGGTCGATCAGCCGGCCCAGGATCTGGTAGTAGCGGGTCGACGACATGTCGAACAGCTCCCGGATCGCCTGCTCCTTGGCGCCGGGGTGCTTCCACCACTGTCGTTCGAAGTCGAGGATCTTGCGGTCGCGCTCGTCCAGGCGGCCGTCGTCTTCCTTCTTGTCAGGGCCATCGCCCCGGGCGTTCGCCGGTTGCATCAGGTCCCCTCTTAACGGGTCGGGGGGCTGTCATGCTACGCGTGATCGGCGACTTGTTCGCGGTGTTCGCCGGGACGGGCCTCGACGTAGTCTGCAAGCGTGGCGCTCACCAATTGCGTATCGCTGCTGACCGACTACGGGCTGGAGGACGGGTTCGTGGCGGCCTGTCACGGGGTGATCGCGCGGATCGCCCCGGCCGCCCGCGTCATCGACATCAGTCACCTGGTCCCGCCCGCCGACGTACGACGCGGGGCCGCCATCCTCGCCCAGACGGTGCCGTACCTCCCCGAGGGCGTGCACGTCGCGGTCGTCGATCCCGGTGTCGGCACGACGCGGCGGGCCGTCGCGGTGGCCGGCGACGGCCGGATCTTCGTGGGGCCGGACAACGGCGTGTTGTCCTGGTGCGTCCCCGACAGCGGCGCGCGCGCCTTCGAGCTGACCAACCGCACGCTGTGGCTGGAGCCCCTGTCGGCGACGTTCCACGGCCGCGACATCTTCGCGCCGGTGGCGGCGCACCTGGCGGCGGGCCTGGACATCGCGGCCGTCGGGGAGGAGTTCGACGTCGCCGACCTCGTGACGCTGCCCCGGCCGACCCGTCGCGTCCAGGAGGGCACGGTCGACGGCGAGGTGCTGACCGTGGACCGGTTCGGCAACGTGCAGCTCTCCGTGACCGCCGAGGACCTGCGCCGGATCGGCGCGGTCATCGGCGTGCCCTTGGGCATCGTGCTCGGGCGCCGGACCCTCACGGTGCCGTACCGCGAGACGTTCGGCGCCGTGCCTCCCGGGGAGCTGGTCGCCTACGTCGACTCGGCGGGCTGCCTGGCGCTCGCGGTGAACTCCGGAAACGCGGCGCAGCGCCTGGGTCTGCCACCGGGGGCGCACGTCCGCGTCGCCGCCGCGCTCACGTCGACGCACTGAACACCAAGGAAACGTCAAGTCCGCTGGTCCTGATGCGGCATGATTCTCCGCCATGGGATTCTCGCGTTCCGACCGGCGCCTGATCGTCATCACCGTGATGGCGTCCGCGGCGGCCGGTGTCACGCACTTCGGCGAGGTCGGCGGGACGGTCGTCCCGTTCGTCGTCGCGGCGATCGCCCTGGCGCTGCTGGCGAGCCTGGTCGGGCGCAGCGTCGAGAACCTGGCCGACCGGCTGGGCGCGGGGGCGACCGGCGTCGTCCAGAGCGCGCTCGGCAACCTCCCCGAGCTGTTCGTCGTCCTGTTCGCCCTGCAGAAGAAGCTGTACGACGTGGCGACGGCCACGATCGTCGGCAGCATCCTCGCCAACGTCCTGCTCGTCCTGGGGCTGGCGTTCCTGCTCGGCGGGATCAAGAACGGGCCGCAGAAGTTCGGCAGTGAGGCCGCCCGCACCCTGTCCACGCTGCTGGTCCTGTCGGTCGCGGCGCTGCTGGTGCCCTCCCTCACCGCGGCGCTCGGCTCGCACGCGACCAAGGCGGCGCTGCACGAGCGCAACCTCTCGGTCGTGGTGTCCATCCTGCTGCTCTGCCTGTTCGCCGTGTCGCTGCCCAGCTCGATCAAGCGGCAGAAGGCCGACGAGGCGCACGCTCCGGCGGAGCGGCCCGTGAAGGCCGCCGCCCTGAGCGCGGCGGGGACCGCGGTAGGCGACGACGTGGCCGGGACCGCCGAGCCGACCGCGGCGAAGCCGGAGAAGCCCGCCGCGGACACGGCGAAGGAGTCCGCCCACGGACCGACGTGGCCGCTGGCCGTCGCCCTGACCATGCTGGCCGTCACCGGAGTCGGCGCGGCGTTCGTCTCCGACTGGTTCGTGGCCGCCCTCGAGCCCGCGATGGACTCCCTGGGCATCTCCCAGGCGTTCGCCGGACTCGTCATCGTGGCGATCGCCGGCAACGCCGTCGAGAACGTCGTCGGCATCCAGCTCGCCCTCAAGAACCAGTCCGACTTCGCGTTGTCGGTCATCCTGCAGAGTCCGCTGCAGATCGCCCTGGTCGTCGCGCCCGCCCTCGTCCTGCTCTCCCCGCTGGTCGGCGCGTCCTTCACCCTCGTGCTGTCGCCGCTCCTCATCGCCGTGCTCATCATGGCCGTCGTGATCACCGTGCTGGTCGTTCTCGACGGCGAGTCGAACTGGCTCGAGGGCGCGACGTTGATGGTGCTGTACGGGATCATCGCCACGGCGTTCTGGTGGGGATGATCCCGCCAGATGCGTGCGGAGGTGACGCGCTGAATTACTGTGACGATGTGGGTACCGACATCGACCCGAGCGTCGCGGAGATCGAGCAGGCCGCGTTCCAGCTCCGCAGGCTCTGGGTCAAACCGCAGCTACTACGGCGGCTGCGCGAGAGCTGCGAAAACGGACGAAGCATCCAGCTGTCCAACCTGATGGTCATCTACGCCGTCGCCCGGCAGGGCGAGGAGCGCGGTGACGTCACCGTCGGCGCCGTCGCCGAACTCCTCGATGTCGACCCGTCGACCGCCAGCCGGCTCGTCGGCCACGCCATCGACGCCGGCTTCGTCTCCCGCCGGGCGTCGCCCGTCGACGCCCGGCGCGCCCACCTGCAGCTGACCGACGCGGGCCGCCGGATCAAGCTGATGGCCGACGAGTTCCGCCGGCACTTCATCGGCCGGCTCGTCGCCGACTGGACTCCGGACGAACGCTCGCAGTTCGCCCGGCTGCTGCGGCGCTTCAGCGAAGCGGCGGCCGGTGTCTCCATCGACGAGGAGGAGGCCGGCCGGCTCCTGGAGGCGGCGACACCGGCCGCCGACCGGTCCCACGAGACCTCCCCGGAGGCCACGCGGCACCGCCCGAGCGGCCCTTAGTGTCCGTCTCAGGAGCGCAGGACGGCCAGCCGCTCCCGGTACTCCTCCTCGTCGATCTCGCCCCGCGCGTACCGCTCGGCGAGCACGGACTCCGCGCCGCCCGGTGACTTCGCGCGCCGCCAGAGCAGGTAGCCGCCTCCGCCGAGGACGAGCAGCCAGAACAGACCGAACGCGAGGGGGATGACGGGCCACCAGCCGTGGCCGCCTCCGTCGTGCCAGGGACCATGCCCGGCCAGGATCATCGCTTCCATGCCCCGATCGTGCGCCCGCGTCACCCGCCGGGTCGTCATACGGCGGGAGGCTTCCGGCGTACGCCGGGCGGAGCAAGGCTCCCGGACCGACACCGCCGAACAGACGAGACCAAGCCCCGCATGGGCACCGCCGTACAGGCGAGACCAAGCCCCGGACCGGCACCGCCGTACAGGGAGATCAAGCCCCCGCATGGGCACCGCCGAGCCCGCCCGTCTCGCTCCGGGCCGCCGGAGCGGCTTTGCGACGCCGCGTGACGGGTCGGGTCCCCAGCGCTCCGAAAACGGTACTTCGTGGGAGCGTTCCGCGGCCCTCCCATGGCAGAATGACGCCCGCCGCCGATACCGGGGAGGGATCCGGTGCCCGTGTCCGAGCCCCGCCGCACCTTTCCTCGCCTCGTCTCCGCGCTCCTGGCCGGAGCCGCCGTCGCGGTCCTGTCCGTCCCGGCCGCCCAGTCCGCCGTGCCCGGTCGGCCTCAGCGTCCGGCCGCCCGTACGGCGACGCCCGACCTCTACCGCGGCCAACAGTGGACACTGAACGCTCTGCACCTGCCGCGGGCCTGGAAGTACTCCCGCGGCAACGGGGTGACGGTCGCCGTGCTCGACACCGGGGTCGACGGCCACCAGCCGGACCTCACGGGACGTGTGATCGACGGCCCCGACTTCACCGGCCACGCACGCAAACCGGGCACTCGCTACTGGGGCCGCCACGGCACCGAGATGGCCAGCCTGATCGCGGGACACGGTCACGGCACCGGCGGCAGCGCGGGCATCATGGGCGTGGCGCCGGAGGCGAAGGTCCTGTCCATCCGGGTCACCTGGGAGCTGGGCGACCCGATGCGGAACGACCACGCGCAGGTGGCGCACTCCCGTGACTCCATCGCCAAGGGCATCCGGTACGCCACCGACCACGGCGCGCAGGTCATCAGCATGTCCCTCGGCGGCGGCAAGCTGTTCTACAACGGCAACCCGCTGGAAGAGTCGGCGATCAAGTACGCCCTGGACAAGGGCGTCGTCCTCGTGGCGTCCTCCGGCAACGACGGCGCCACCGGGAACCGCCGCAACTATCCGGCCGCCTACCCCGGCGTGATCGCCGTCGGCGCGGTCGACCGGGCTTTCAAACCGGCCAAGTTCACGAACCGCCACGCGTACGTCTCGGTCGCGGCGCCCGGCGTCGAGATCGTCAGCGCCGACGTGGCGGGCCACGGCTACGTCCTGGGCACCGGGACCAGTTCGTCGGCCGCGCTCGTCGCCGGGATCAGCGCGCTGGTGAAGGCCCGCTATCCGCGCCTGTCTGCGGCCGAGGTCAAGCAGGCGCTCGAACAGGGCACGACCCACCACCCGGCCGACGGCCGGAACACCGCGATCGGCACCGGCGTCGCCGACGCCCTGGGTTCGCTGCGCGCGGCCGCGCGCGTCAACAAGGCCGAACACGGCGGCGCGACCGTCGACCAGCCGCAGTCCTCGTCCACCCGACCGGGCGCCGCCGGGCATCCGGCGGGCGGCGGCCCGGATCTCATGCTCGTCGCCGTCCTCAGCGGCGGCGGCACGCTCCTCGTGCTCAGCCTGATCCTGGGCTGGCGGCAACGCCGCAGGCGGCTCGCCCGCGCCCAGGCCGACGACGAGGAGGACCTCGCCCTGCCGGTCGCCGCCTCCAGCCGGGCCGAGGACGATCCCCGGCGGCCGCGTCCGCCCGCGGGCGCCGCTCGGCAGCAGGGCGGATCGTCGGGCCGCTCCCCCTGGGAGCCCAGGGCGGCCGAGACGCCCTCACCCTGGGAACCACGGTCGACCCGGTCGCCGTCACCGTGGGAACCCCGCTCCCACGAGCCGCCGTCACCGTGGGAGGCCCGCTCGCCCGAGCCGTCGTCGGCCCGGGAGCCGCTGCCGCCGGACCGCACGCCGGGACTCTCAGGTCGCCCCGGCCTCTCACCCCGGCCGGGTCAGGACGAGCCCGGCTCCGCCACCGCCCGGTGGCGGTCCCGGCAGTCGGAGCCCCCGCCCGGGAGTCCGACATCGCCCGGGAGTCCGACATCGCCCGGCAGCCCGGCGTCGCCCGGCAGCCCGGTGTCCCCCGGCGGCGTGCTCCCCGACGCCGGTCCGCCCGCCGCGCCCGGGGCGCCCGATCCGGCGCCCTTCTCCCGTACGAGCGACCGGTTCCCCGCCGAGCCGTCGCCCCGGCCCGCGGCCACCCCGGCGGAGCCACCCCGCACCGAGCCCTTCTCCGCCCCGGCATGGTCCCCGGCGGCGGACCGCGCGCCCTCCTCCAGCCCGGGGCTACCGCCGGCTGCGGACGGCGGCCTCTCCTCCGGCCCGGAGGTGCCGTCGGCGGCCGGCAGGAGGTCCTCCTCCGGTCCGCCGTCCTTCGTGCCGCCGGCCGGGCCGTCGGCATCTCCGGCGGAGCCCTCGGGAGCCCCGGACGAGCCGTCGCCGGCCGACCCCGTACGCCCGCCGTCCACACCGGAACGCCCGCGGATCTGGACGCCGCCGGGCGAGCGCGGTGACGAGACGACGTCCGGCGGCCGGTTCCCGGACGTCCGGGGCGCGGATCCGCTCAGCGACGGGCCGATCGACTCCTCCGACGTCGGCACTCCGCTCGCGGACGAGAGCTGGGACAGCATCCACCGCGGGTTCGACCGGTTGAAGGAGGACACCCGCAACTGGGGGTCACCGCTGAACGGCGGAATGTTCGGCTGGTCGAGCTCGTGGAGTTCGTCGGAGGAGACCACGGACCCGTCGGCCGAGCCCGACGACGGCGCCGAGACCTGACGGGGGGCTAACCCCACCTCCGCGACGCCTGCCGTCCCCATGGGCGGGGCCGGGCGTTCCCGATAGCGTGCTGAGCAGTCCGACGGGGAGGGAGTTCGCTCGTGCGCAGAGGTGGCCTGGCCCTGCCGCTGCTCGCCGTCCTCGCCCTTTCCGGGTGCGGCTTCGGGGTGCGCTTCGGCGAGTACAAGCACGAATTCACCTCCGACGTCACCGTGAGCGGTCCGGTGAAGGTCGTGGACGTCAACTCGGGCAGCGGTCGGGTGACCGTCACGCCGGGCGGCACCCAGGTGAGGATCCACCGGATCGTCCGCTACCAGGACGGCAGGCCGCACTTCGGCCAGCGGCTCGACACCGGAACCCTGACGTTCACCAAGGACTGCTCGCGCTGCACCATCGACTACGAGCTGGCGGTGCCCGCCTCCGTCGCCGTCCGGGCCCACTCCGACAGCGGCGGGATCGACGTCCGCGGGAGCGCGACCGCCGACGCGAACAGCGACTCGGGCTCCGTGACGGTCCGTTCGGTCAAGGGCGCGGTCCGGGCCCACAGCGACTCGGGCGCGGTCGTGGTCGAGGACGTCGGCGGCCCCCTCGACCTCGCGACCGACTCGTCGTCGATCCGCGCCATCCGGCTGGGCTCGCCGACCGTACAGGCGATGTCCGACTCCGGCAGCATCCGACTCGAGTTCGCCACCGCGCCCACGAACGTACGCGCGACGACCGACTCCGCGTCACTCCGCGTCGCGGTTCCCGGCGGCCCGTACGACGTGGACGCCGAGACCGGCAGCGGCGGCAAGGACGTCTCCGACGTTCCGCACAACCCGAACGCTCCGCGACGGCTCTACCTGCGCACCGACTCAGGCCACCTGACCGCCGAGCAGACGACGCCCTGAGGCGGCGCCGCGCGCCCGCTTCCTGAACCGTTGATGGCCGCGAAGCATCCTTCACAAGAAGCCTCTTTTGCCACAAGACTTCCGATCAGGGGGTCGGAGGGTGAACCATGCTTCTTATGCGGGAAACAACGGTTCCGGCAACGTCGTACGCCGATCGCGCGATGGCGCGGGTGGCCTCGTGGCCCGGCGTACGCAGCGGACGCGCCGCCTGCGGCCTCGGTACGGCGCTGAAGGTCGGCGGTCGCCAGCTCGCGCACGTGCACGCCGACGGCTGCGCTGAGTTGCGGCTGACCTGGCCGGTCATCGGCCGCCTCCGCCGCCCTCTCCTGGAGTCCGGCCGCGTGCAACTGGCCCCCGGCGGGGACTGGATCCGCGTACGGCTCGACACCGACGGCGACGTCGACCTGTTCACCTCCCTGGCCAGCGTCGCCATCAAGGCGAACACCTCCGGAGGGCGCCGGAGAACCGCCGGGGCCTGCATGACGATGGCGCAGGCCAAGGTCAAGGAGGCCATGCGGTCCGGCCGTCCGGCCGCCGTACCGGACGACCTACGCGAACCCCGCCTCCGCACTCCGTAGAGCTCCCCGCCGTGATCCCTGGCGGCTGCTGCCCGAAGAGCGCGGCGTGCGCCAGTGAGAACTGAGCACGCATCTACCGCATGCGAGGACGCGGTTGCTCCGAACGGCCACAGGCGTGACGGCGACTGCCAGTGGCATGATCTGGAGCGTGACGGTCGATGGAGCCGGGGCGGCGGTCTTCCGTGAAGGGGCCACGGTGGTGCGCCGGGACGTGCTGCGCGGGAAGGTGTGGTCGGCGGCGCCCTTCCGGGTGATCCGGGACAGCGGCGCCACGTTGATGCTCGCCTGCTGGCCAGGTGTCGAGATGCTCGCGCCGACCACCTGGATCGAATGGCTGCGCACCGGTGACGACGCCGTGCGCGAACAGGCCGTCGCGAACCTCGCCGCCGGCCGCTGGGAACTCGACCGGTGGGTGTGGCGGGACACCACCGTGCTCCTGCGGTACGAAGCCGGTCGACACTTCAGCGTCAGCCGGTTCTTCGACGCCGAGGGCCGCTGCGGCGGCTGGTACGTCGACTTCATCCGCCCCGTCCAGCGGACACCCCTCGGCGTCGACACCTTCGACCTGCTGGTGGACCTGGTCGTGACCGCGGACCTGTCGGAGCGCCGCTGGAAGGACGAGGGCGAATACGCCCAGGCGCGCCGCCTCGGGCTGATCGACGACGCGCTCCACCAGCGCGTCGAGACCGCGCGGCAGCAGGTCGTCTCCCTCGTCGAATCCCGCCAGGGCCCCTTCGCCGACGACTGGTCGTCGTGGAGACGCGATCCGGCCTGGCCGGTGCCCAGGCTTCCCCGGGAGACGCCCGCCGGTTGAGGACGCGACACGCGCGGCCCGGCCGAGCAGCGATCGACGAGTCACGGCTGTTGGCCCGGCGAGCCCGGCGGAACCGGCGTCAATGACCCATCGCGGCCAGGAAGGCGAGCGTCCTCGGCCAGCCTTGCGCCCTCGCGGCGGCGTCACCGGCACGGGTGCCGCCGTGCTCGAGGAGCGCGCCGGTGGCCGTCAGGCCGCGGATGCCCGTTGCGAGGTAGGGGTAGGTGCCGACGCCGTGACCCGATCCCGGGTAGATGAGCGCCTGGTGAGGGAAGCGGTCGTGGTCGTGATCGAGCTCGGTCATGATCTGCAGGGCCAAGGTCCGGGAGTCCCAGAGAAGGTCCTGGGTCCCGGCGATCGCCAGGAGCGGGCCGTCGACGTGGTCGAGTGGGATCACGTCCTGCGGGAGGGGACGGCCGTGCCAGGTCCAGGCGTTCACATCCTCTCCGCCGGTGCCGATGCCCGGGTTGACCCTGTTCGACGGCGCGTACACGATGACGCCGTGGATCAGCCGGGGGTAGAGCTGGCCGAGCAGCAGAGCCGCCTCGGTGCCGCGTGAGTAGCCACGGGCGACCACATGGGCCGGGTCGACGCCCGGTTGGGCCGCGAGGAGCCGGGCCGCGCCGGCGAAGTACTCCAGCGGGATGTTCTGGAGGGCGGCGGGCAGGCCGGGATCGCCGAAGTAGGCCAGGGACAGCGCCGGGTAGCCGTGGGAGGCGAGCAGGGCGGCGTCGAGGTTTCCTCTGTTGCCGCCTTCGGAGCCGCCGAACAACAGCACCGCCGGGCGGCGGCCCTGGCCCGGCGGAGGGAGGAACAGGTCGCCGTCCACCTTGTCGGCCGCGACCGTGAGGCTTTTGTGGGTGACGCCGCCGGCGCGCCACTGCCGGATCAGGGTCCGGGCCGCCAGCCGGCGGCCGTGTGCGGTCACGGTGATCTGCACGTCATAGGCGGACTGCCGCTCCGTGAGCAGCGGGAGGAACACCTTGTCATCGGCGTTTCCGCTGGGCGGGACCATCGACCAGAACAGCCCCATCCCGTCCACGCCCGTGTACGTGCCCGCCTGCGGACGGGCGCGGTACAGGTCGACCGTTCCGTGGCCGTCCGCGCGGAAGACGGCCCGGCTGCGCCAATCACCCCGTTGGTAGTCCCGTGCGGCCGCGCCGACCTCGACCGTGTCGTGCGGCGCGAGGCCGCTGATCGTCAGGTGGATCGGCCGATCGGCTAAGGCGACCGGGGCGTCGACGCCGATGACGGCATGGTCGCTGTGCCGCGGACCGCACCCCGCCACCGCGCAGCCGGCCGCGACGAGAAGAGCCGCCGGCACACGGTTCCTCAAGCCCATCTCATCCCCCGGGCACCGCGTTGACCACCGCGAGATCAGACGATAACGCCGGTGCTCCCCGACCAGGAACGGTCCGGCCGAAGGCGGCCACGGCGTCCGGGATCGCGTCGCTCCGGAGCTCAGTCGAGGGCCTCGTACTCGGGCGATGGGTCGACCAGTTCCGGACGCTCCCGCCAGTAGTGGGCTCCGTGGATGGTCAGCATCGCCCAGTGCCATGCCTCGTCGTGGAAGACGAGTCCGCGGAACGGCGCGTCGCTCGGCTCGTAGGGATAGCGGTCCAGAGCCGCCGCCTCCGCCTGAGCCGGGGGAAGACCTCCGTACCGTCGCATCACCCACGCGAAGCGTCGACGCTCGGCCTGGAGGTATTCGGCGTATTCCTCGTCCGACCAGTCGGCCACGCTCCACCATAGAACGACGCCCGCCGACCGGCGTCACCCACGCGGGCGTGACCAAATTGCCGCCTTTGCATGCCTTGCCCCATTTGTGGCTGCCCATGAGGATGGCATGATCGCGGGGCCGGTGAGGAGGGCGGCGGGGTGCGGGGAGCGGAGTTCGTGGTCCGGCGCGCGCTCGGCCATCGGCTCCTCGTGCTGGCGGCCTCCGCGACCGTGCTGTTCGCCGTCACGATCCTGACCTCGCTCGGCGGCTACGCCGCCACCGTGACCGGTGACGGACTACGCGCCACGCTGGCCCGAGCGTCCTTCGACGACACCGGCTCCCGGATCACCACCAGCGTCGCCGCGCACGACATTCCCGCCGCGCAGCGCACGGTCACCGCCGCCGTCGGCAGGACGTACGGGCACGTCCCGGCGGCCGTCTCGCTCAGCGCGCGCGGCGACTCGTACGCCCTGCCCGGCCAGGAGCGGAGCCCGCACCCGGAGCTCACGACGTTCGCGACGTACGACGGGCTCGAGGGTCACGCCCGGCTCGTCGCGGGCCGCTGGCCGGGCACCGCCGGGATCGAGGCCGCGCTGCCCGTGCCGGCCGCGCGGGCGATGCGGCTGTCCCCCGGCCGCACCGTCACCCTGCACAGCCGGGTCGGCGGCCCGCCGGTCACGGTCACGATCACCGGGCTGTTCGAGGCGCGGCACGCGGACGACTGGTTCTGGGGCGGCGACCGGCTCGTCACGACCGGCGTCGAGCGCCTCGGCTACACCACGTTGGGCCCGCTCGTGGTGCCGCCGGCCACGTTCAGCGCGCGCTTCACCACGTCGGTGACCGCGCGCTGGCTCGTGTTCCCCACCATGCGGGACATCCGCGCGGGCGAGCTGGCGGACGTCACCGCGCGGGTCCGCGCCCTGCCCGCCGCGCTCGGCGGCTCCTACAGCGTGAAATCCGCCGCGCCGGACCTGTTGACGCGGGTCGGGCGGGCGCTGCTGGTCGCCCGGTCGACGCTGCTCATCCCGGCGTTGCAGCTGGTGGTCCTCGCCGTGTACACGCTGACGCTCGTCGCCCGGCTCCTCGCGGAGCACCGGCGGGTCGAGGTCATGCTCATGCGCGCCCGTGGCGCGTCGACGCGTCAGATCGCCGCCCTCGCCGCCACCGAGGGTCTGCTGCTCAGCCTCCCGGCGGCGGTGGCCGCGCCGTTCCTCGCGCCCCCGCTCGTACGCGCCGTCGAAGGAGGCGCCGCCACCGCCCCGTCGCCCGTGCTGGCCTGGGCGATCGCCATCGCCGGCGCGCTCGCGTGCGCCGCCGCCCTGAGCCTGCCGGCGCTGAGCGGCGTGCGGCGCACGTACGTCGCGACCCTCGCCGAGCGCGGCCGGGGCGAGCGGCGGGCCGCGATCCAGCGGGCGGGGGGCGACCTGGCCCTCGTGGTCCTGGCGGCGCTGGCGGTCTGGCAGCTCGCGCACTACGGCGGCCCGGTGACCGCGACCGCGACGCGAGGGCTCGGCGTCGACCCGCTCATCGTCGCCGGTCCGGCGCTCGCGCTCCTCGCCGGCGGCGTCCTCATCCTGCGGCTCGTCCCGGTCGCCTCGCGCGCCGGGGAGCGGGCCACCACGCGCGGCCGCGGGCTGGCGCCCGCGGTGGCCACGCGGCAGGTCAGCCGCAGGCCGCTGCGTACCGCCGGCCCCACCCTGCTGCTGGTGATGACGGTGGCCGTGGGCGTGCTGTCGGTCACGACCGGCGTGACGTGGCGGCAGTCGCAGGCCGACCAGGCGGACTTCCAGGCCGGCGCCGACCTGCGGGTCACCGCGCCGACCGACGACACGTCGCCGCGCACGGCGGGTCAGGGCGGCCGGTACGCCACGCTGCCCGGCGTGACGGCGGTCAGCCCCGTCCTGCGGGCGTTCGGCGGGACCGCCAGTTCGGACGTCACGGTGCTCGCGGTCGACGGCGCCAAGGTCGGCGGCATGCTGCGGACACCGTTGCCGGCCGATCCGGCACGGCTCGCGGCGGGCCGTACCGGCGCGGCGGTGCCCGTCCCGGGACGGCCGTCGCGGCTGTCCGTCGAGCTGCGCGCCGACCGGACGGGGATCGGCCCCGTACAGCTCTCAATGATCGTCACCGACGCGTTCCACGTGACGTACGAGGTCGACGCCGGCAGCGTGCCCGCCGACGGGCGCACGCACACCGAGGACGTCGACCTGTCCACCGCCGCCGGGCCCGGCGGCGTCATCGCCTACCCGATCGCGGTCCGGGGCTTCCGGTTCTCGTACGTCGGCGCGCCCGGCACCCGCCCGGGGGACCTCACGGTCACGATCCCGGCGCTGCGGCCACCGGCCGATGCGCACTGGGCCGGGCAGGTCACGACGGTCACCGGCGTCGGCCAGAGCCTGCGTTTCGGATCCGGCGGGCTGATGAGCGTGCGCCTGCCCGCCGCGGCCGTCGCCGACTGGCAGTCGGCGCAGCTCATCGGCAGCGCCGTGCTGCGCGGCGGACCGGACACCGCCGCGCTACCGGCGATCATCACGCGTGACCTCGCGACCCGCGCGCGCGTCGGCGTCGGCGGCCGGCTCGGTCTCGACCAGGGCGGCGTCCAGCAGCCGATCACCGTCACGGGCATCGTCCCCGCGCTGCCGTCGGTTCCGCCGGACACGCCCGCGGTGCTGGTCGACTGGGCCGCGCTGGGCGACCGGACCCTCGCCGCCGGCGTCGCCGTGCCGACGCCGACCGAATGGTGGCTCACGGCCCGCGACACCGCGCCGGCCGTCAAGGCGCTCGCCGGGACGACCGTCGTCGACCGGCTCGCGCTGCGGCGCCAGTTGCGCGACGCGCCGCTGGGCCGCGGGTTGCGGGGCGCCCTGGTCCTCGGGTTCGGCGCCGCGCTGGTGCTCGCGGCGATCGGGTTCGCGGTTCACACGGCCGTTTCGGCGCGGGAACGCGCCGGTGAGTTCGCGATCCTGCGGGCGCTCGGCGTCGGCGGGCGGCAGGTCCTCGGGCTCGTCGCCGTCGAGCAGGCGTTCCTCGTCGGGCTGGGCCTGGCCGGTGGCCTGCTGCTCGGCGTCGTGCTGGCCCGTCTCGTCGTGCCGCACGTCGTGCTCACGGCGGGCGCCACGACGCCGTACCCGCCCGTGCACGTCATCCTGCGGTGGCCGACGATCGCCGCCCTGCTCGGCGCGACCGTCGTGCTGCTCGGCGCGGTGCTGCTGCTGTTCGCCCGTTCGCTGCGGCGCACCCGTCCACTGGAGGAGCGATGATCCGGCGGACCGCGCGGGCGCACTGGCCGGCGCTGCTCGTCCTCGGGCTGCTCGTGCTCGTCACGACGTTCCTGGTCGACGCGGGCCCGCGCACGCTCGTCGCCGGGTACGACCACGCCGCGCGCGAGACGGTGGCCGGTGCGCCGCCCGGCTCCGCCGACCTCGTCGTGGCGTCCGGGCTGCCGTCGGTCGCGCCGTCCGACGAACAGGCGCGCGGCGCGCGTCTCATCGCGAGCGCGGACGGGCTCGCGACGGCGGCGCGGCAGTGGCGCGCGACGTTCCCCAAGCCGCTGCGGGACACGATCGTGACGGCCGACCACTTCGCCGGCTCGTCGTTCCTGCCGCTCGCGCACGGCGTGAACCAGACGCTCTCCCTCGGCTTCTCCAGCAGCGCGAACGCCCACATCCGATACGTGTCGGGGCGCCCGCCCGGCCCCAGGCTCGAGACCGCCCTGCCGGAACGCGCGGCGCGGCGGCTGGGCCTGTCGGCCGGCGACGTCGTGCGCACCGCGACCCAGCCGACCCTCAGCGTGCGCATCACGGGGCTGTTCGTCCCGGCGGATCCCGGCAACGCGTACTGGGCGTCGCAGTCGCACGCGAAGTTCGCGGACGCCGAGCTGAAGAAGACCCCCGACGAGAACGACGTCGTCCTGGCGACCGGGCTGCTCGACCCGGCCGGTTACCGCGCGCTGTGCACCGAGACCCCGTTCGGCGTCAACGCCGCCTGGACGTACACGCCCGGCACCGCCCGGATCACCGGACGGTCCGCGACGACGCTGCGGAACAACGTGCACCAGGCCGCCGAGGCGATCGCGGGCGACGCCTCGCTGAGCACGCGGCTCGACTGGGTGCTGGACGACTTCACCCAGCGGCTGCGGACGACGCAGGCGCTGCTGTTCCTGTCCGTCTCGGGGCTGTTCGCCGCCGCGCTCGGCGTGTTGGTCCTCGCCGTCGGGCTCCTGCTCGGGCGGATGCGCACGGGCCTGCGCCTGCAGGCGGCCCGCGGTGCCTCGCGGCTCCAACTCGCCGGGCTGACGGCCGGTGTGACGAGCCTGGTCACGGTGCCGGCCGCGGCCGCCGGCCTCGCGCTGTCCGCGCTGCTCGTCGACGGCCCGGCGCAGACCACGTCGTACGCCGCGGTGGTGATCCTGGTCGGCACGGCGGTCGGCGGGCCGGCGGCGGCCGGGCTCCGTCTCCCGGGGCGCCGGCTGGTCGCCGAGGGCCTGGTCGTCGTGCTCGCGGTGGCCGGGACGTACCTCGTCCGGCGGCGGGGTCTGCCCGCCTCCGGGGACATCGATCCGTTCCTGTCCGCCGTGCCCGTGCTCCTGGCCGTGGCCGCCGGGCTGGTGATCCTGCGCGCCCTGCCGTACGTCCTGCGGCCCGTCAAGCGGACGCTCGCGCGGGGGCGGTCGGCGGTCCCGTTCATCGGCATCGCCCGGGTGTCGACGGCGACGCTGCCCCTCATCGTCGTGCTGCTGGCCGTCGCGGTCATCGGCTTCGGCTCGACGGTCCAGGCCAGCCTGAGCCGCGCGCAGCGGCTCGCGACGTACGCGTCGGTGGGCGGTGACGCGCGGGTCGACGCGATCACCATGAGCCGGGACGTGATCGACCGGGTACGCCGCTCGCCGGGCGTACGGGCCGCCGTGCCCGCGCAGACCGTCCACGCCGCCCGGCTGTCCGTGGACGGCGCGCTCAGCAGCGAGCTGACCGTGATCGGCGTCGACCTTTCCGCCTACCGGCGGATGATGGCCGACACTCCCCTGCGGCCGCCGACGTGGCCGCGCGGCCCGGGGATCCCGGCGCTCTTCTCCCCCACCGTGCACGCCCCGAAGACGGGGATCAGCGTGTCGACCGACTACGGCATCGCGATGCCGCTGCGCAACGCCGGCACGGTCACGAACTTCCCGGGCCAGTCCGCCGACGACCCGTTCGTCCTCGTGCCGGCCGACGCGCTCGGCCGCGCCACCGGCGGCGGGAACACCGGTTCGGTGTCGATCTTCGTTCGCGGCGACCACATCGACGTGGCGGCACTACGGCGCGCCGCCGCCCAGCCGTCGCTCGGCGCCGCCGAGAAGAACGCGGTGTCGACGTACCGGCAGGAGCACGCCGCACTCACCGAGGGGACGCTCGGCCACCTGGTCGGACAGGGGTTCGGCGCGACGGCGGTGCTCGTGACCTGTTACGGGACGCTCGCGATCCTGGTGCTGCTGTTCGCGGGAGCGCGGGGACGCGGGCGCGCCGTGTCGTACCTGCGGACGCTCGGGCTGAGCCGTCGGCAGGCGCACTGGCTGGCCGTCGTCGAGATCGCGCCGGTGCTGCTCGTCGCGTTCGCCGCCGGATGGGCGCTCGGGCTCGTCCTGCCCCGTCTCCTGGGCCCCGCCATCGACCTGAGCCCGTACACGGGCGGGTCCCCGGTCCGGCACTTCGTGCCGGACCTGACGATCTCCGTGCTGCTCGGCGGCGGACTGCTGGTGTTCGCGGCCCTGGCGGTGCTCATCGACGCCCTGGTCGCGACGCGGCGCGGCCTCGGCGGTGTGCTGCGGATCGGAGAGGTATGAGCCTGGACGAACCCGACCTGGCGGAGCTGGAGCGCCGTGCCGGCGGCACCGGGCCGGCGTACGGCGCGGACGCCCACGTCGTCTGCGACAACCTGGTGCGGATCTACCAGACGCAGGGCGTCGAAGTGATCGCGCTGCAGGGGCTGGACCTGCTCATCGGCGAGGGCGAGATGGTGGCGCTCGTCGGCGCGTCCGGGTCGGGCAAGTCGACGCTGCTGAACATCCTGGCCGGGCTGGACGTGCCGACCGCCGGGGTCGCGCGGGTGGCCGGGGTGGACCTGCTCGACATGTCAGGCCGCGACCGGCTGCGGTTCCGGCGGGAGCTGGTCGGGTTCGTGTGGCAGCAGACCGCGCGGAACCTCATCCCGTACCTGTCGGCCGTGGAGAACGTCGAGATGCCGATGCGGTTCGCCGGTCTCCGGCGGAAGGCGCGGCGTTCGCGCGCCCTCGAACTGCTCGACCTGGTCGGCCTGGCCGACCGGGCCGCGGCGCGACCGGCCGAGATGTCCGGCGGCGAGCAGCAGCGCGTCGCCATCGCGGTGGCCGTCGCGAACGGGCCGAAGGTCGTCCTCGCCGACGAGCCGACCGGCGAGCTCGACACGGCCACCGGCGCGTCGGTGTTCGCCGCCCTCCGCACGGCGAACCGGTCGCTCGGCGTCACGACCGTCATCGTCACCCACGATCCGGACGTCGCCGGCAACGTCGACCGTACGGTCGGCATCCGGGACGGCCGGACGAGCAGCGAGATCCTCCGCCGCACCTCCGAGTCCGGGGACGTGGTCGTCGCGGAGTACGCCGTGCTCGACCGCGCGGGGCGGCTGCAGTTGCCGCGGTCGTTCACCTCGGCGCTGGAGATGAAGGACCGGGTACGCCTGGAACTGGAGACGGACCACATCGGAGTCTGGCCTGATGATCACCGTTGAGGGGCTGAACAAGTCGTACGGCGCCAACCACGTCCTCCGGGACGTCGGCTTCACGGTCGACGCCGGAGAGCTCCTGGCCGTGCGCGGCCGCTCCGGCTCGGGCAAGACGACGCTGCTGAACCTCATCGGCGGGCTCGACGCCCCGTCCTCGGGCCGGGTCGTGATGGGCTCGTGGGAGGTGACCTCGCTCGGCCCGGCCGAATTGCAGCGCATGCGGCGGGAGACGGTCGGGTTCGTGTTCCAGTCGTTCGGGCTGATCCCGGTGCTGTCGGCGGCGGAGAACGTCGGCGTGCCGCTGCGGCTGACGCGTACCCCGGCCCGCGCCCGCGAGGAGCGCGTGCGGCTGCTGCTGGCCATGGTCGGCCTCGCCGACCACGCCCGGCAGCGCCCGTACGAACTGTCCGGCGGCCAGCAGCAACGCGTCGCCATCGCCCGCGCCCTGGCCCGGTCGCCCCAGGTGCTCATCGCGGACGAGCCGACGGGACAGCTCGACTCCGAGACGGCCCAGTCGATCATGCAGTTGATCCGTGCCGTGGTCCGCGACCAGGGCGTGACCGCCGTGGTCGCGACCCACGACCCCCTCCTGGTCCGCCAGGCCGACCGCGTCATCGAACTCCGCGACGGCGCCGTGCGCTGAGGTCGGTCTCTGATCGTCCCAGCGCGACCACCGGCGTTCGACGGACCGTGACCGCACAGGAGCCACCCGTGCTCGGGGCCCGCCTCGGGCCCGGCAGCCGAGTCGACGCGCAGAATGCTCGGCGAAGCGCTCCCACCAGCGGTGCCATGCCGGAAACTTCCGAGGCGGAGCGGGCTTCGCCGAGCCTTCGGCCGTCGGCTCGGGGCGGATACTGGCGCGGCGCGTCGCTCCTGTCGAAGGCCGCGCTGGCCGGATTGCTGCTGTTCGCACTCGTTCATCCCGAGTGGGACCGGTTCGCCGACAAGGCGATGGGGACCCGCGCGATCGCCTACCCGCTCGCGGCGTTGCTCGTGCCGGCCGACGGGCGGTGGCGCGGACCTGGCGGCATAGCGGCCGTCTCGGCGGCGCGGGCGGCTATGCGTCGTGTCCGTCGGGGATGAACGGCAGCTTCTGGGTCAGCACGCTCTCGGACGCGACGGTCGCCTTGGCGAACACGGTCTTCTGGTGACGCAGTGCGCCGTTCTCCCGCAGCAGGTCGTCGGCTTCGGCGCGCAGCCGGGCCACCCTCGCGCTCATCCGTACGTGGACGGCCACCCCGCCCACTCCGACCCCGACCGCGAACGCGGCCAGCGCGGGAATCCACGGCGCGGCGACCGCGGCGACCGCCAGAGGCAGAACGATCAGGATCACGCGGGCATTGTCGGCCACCCGGTCCAACGCGGCGTTGAGACGCCTCGGGATCTTCACGCTTGCTTCCTCCCCCGACCGCACCTGATCCGACAGCGAAGGTCGTTCTTCCACCAGGAGGCGGAACATAACCTCGGGGATCCGCGGGCGGCCTGACGCCCGTGGGCGACGGACGCGCAGCTCAAGAGCCGATGCTTCAGGCACGCCCGCGCGACGACGCGGCCACGCTCTTCGACGCCGCCTCCGCGGGGAACCCGCTGGCCGCGTCGATCATCGATCAGGTCGGCGCCCGGCCGGCCCGGGGTTTGGCCGCCGTCTCCCTGCTGCTGGACCCCGACCTCGTCGTGATCGGCGGCGGTGTCTCCCACCGCCGCGACGGCCTCCGGCAGCCCACGCAGCCGGGCCACGGGGGCGACCGCCCCGGCCGCCGACAGTGCGCGCGTCACCGCGTGACGTGCCGAAGACGCTGTACGAGGCGGCGGCGATCGACGGGGCGTGCGCGGAGGAAACGCTGCTGACGGTCGACTCGGGGTTACGGGCACGAGTGGGGAGACGCGCATCACATCCGGCCGGCATGTCACATATTCGCGGGCCGTGCCGTCAAGGAGGTGTAACAGCGACCCCGGCAAGGAGATCACGATGGAAGCCCGGCTCAACTACTACGGCAACCCGGTCGCGGCGAAGTTCGCGAAGTACATCAACTCGGCGGGCAAGGTCGTGGGGGACTCGACGCTGCCGGCCACGACGCAGGAACTGGTGAAGATCCGCGCCAGCCAGATCAACGGCTGCGGCGTCTGCCTGGACATGCACACCAAGGACGCCGCGCACGCCGGGGAGACCTCGCTGCGCCTCAACCTGATCGCGGCCTGGAGGGAGGCCAAGGTCTTCACCGAGGCCGAGCGCGCCGCCCTGGAACTGACCGAGCAGGGCACCCGCATCGCCGACGCGGCCGGTGGCGTCACCGACGAGGCCTGGGCGAACGCCGCCAAGCACTACGACGAGGAGCAGCTCACCGCCCTCGTGTCCCTGATCGCCCTGATCAACGCCTACAACCGCATGAACCTCATCACCCAGCAGCCCGCCGGCGACTACCAGCCCGGCCAGTGGGGATGACCGGCCGTCGGCCCGACCCGGCCTTCCCTCGCGGGGCCGGGCCGGGTCGACCCACGGCCGGCGCTTGACCTTCGAGTCGACTCGAATGTCTACCGTCGGTCCCGTGCTCCTGGCCGGTGCCGGGCGGGAGCCCATCGACGAGGGCGTACGGCTCACGCTGCCCGCCGGCCTCGCGGGCGAATTGGCCGCGCTCGCCGCCGAAGAACAGCGGTGCTGCCCGTTCTTCGACTTCCGTCTCGACCTGGACGGCCCCGTGGCACACCTGGAGGTCCGCGCCCCCGCCGACGGCGCTAGCCTGCTCGCTGACCTGTTCGGCCAGGCCACCTGACCGACGTCGTCCTGCGGTCCGAAGGCCGGGCCGCCGCGCAGAAAGATCCGTGCCGTCATGCTCGCCGCCCGCTCGGTCGCCCTGTTCCTCCTCGCCGCGCTGTTCGAGATCGGCGGTGCCTGGCTGGTCTGGCAGGGCGTACGCGAGCACCGTGGCTGGGTCTGGATCGGGGCCGGCATCGTCGCGCTGGGTGTCTACGGCTTCGTCGCCTGCGGTCAGCCCGACACGCACTTCGGCCGGATCCTGGCCGCCTACGGTGGCGTCTTCGTCGCCGGATCACTCGCCTGGGGCATGGCCTTCGACGGATTCCGCCCCGACCGCTGGGACGTGATCGGCGCACTGATCTGCCTCGCCGGGGTGGCCGTCATCATGTACGCCCCACGCACCCACTGAAGCGCACCGGATACGCGTGATCTCGTAAGCGCCCTGATCACTGGCGTATGCCGTCCCTAGAACGCAGTGATCGCCAGTGATCACCGTAAAGTCCCTCGTTTGCAGCGATTTGCTTGAGTGAGCTAGATTTTGCTTATGCGAGCAAGAACGTTCACCGAGTCGGGCCGGCGCGCCCAGATCGTGGCGGCGGCGATCGAGGTGATCGCCGAGGTCGGCTACGCCAAGGCGTCGTTCAGCCGGATCGCCAAGCAGGCGGGCCTGTCGAGCACCGGCATGATCAGCTACCACTTCGCCGGCAAGGATGACCTGCTCGCGGCGTGCGTCGCCGAGATCGAGCAGGTGACCGAGGCATTCATGCAGCCGCGCATCGACGCCGCCGAGGGCCATGTCGCGCAGCTGCGCGCCTACGTCGAGGCGAACGTCGCGATGGTCGGCGAGCACCCCGCCGCCGTCCGCGCGCTGATCGACATCGTGAAGAACTCCGCCGCACAGAGCGCCGGCGTCAACGGACGTCTCGCCCTGTTCGAGGAGCACTTCCGCACCGGGCAGGCCGCAGGCGTCTTCCACTCCTTCGACACCCGCACCGTGGCGATCGCCCTCACCGCCGGCCTGGACGCCGTCGTCGTCACCGCGGCCGCCGCCGTACCCGACCCCACCGAGCTCGCCCGCCTGGGCCGCGAGCTCGCCGACCTGTACGTGCGGGCGACCGCGGCCGATCCCGAAGGGCAGACCGCATGATGATCGACCAGAAGGCCGCGCCCGACGCGGGCCTGCGCCGGGTGATCCGCGCGAACGTGATGACCGTCGTGTTCGAGGTGGTCGTGCCGATGGTGCTGTTCTACGGTCTGCGCGCCGCAGGAGTGAGCCAGTGGTGGGCGCTGATGGCCGGCGTCCTGGTCGCCGCGCCGTACGCGGTGTGGACCATCGCACGCGACCGCCGGATCGACCTGCTCGCCCTGGTCACGTTGAGCATCCTGGTGCTGTCCGTCGTGCTCGGCCTGCTGTCGGACGACCCGCGCAGCCTCGCGATCCGGGAGGGCTGGACCGCGGCGCTGGGCGGCCTGTTCGGCGCGTGGATGCTGGTCTCGGTGTTCATCGGCAAGCCCGCCCAGCTGACGCTGGGCCGCGCGATCGCCGAGATCAAGCGCGGCGCCGAAGGCGCGGCCGCATGGGCGGCCCGCTGGGACACCGACGCCCGCTT
The DNA here is from genome assembly GCF_040679475.1 of Actinoallomurus sp. NPDC052274. Classification (NCBI taxonomy): domain Bacteria; kingdom Bacillati; phylum Actinomycetota; class Actinomycetes; order Streptosporangiales; family Thermomonosporaceae; genus Actinoallomurus; species Actinoallomurus sp. NPDC052274. Next base: position 52,354 of record NZ_JBFAUT010000029.1, on the reverse strand, counting down.
CCGGCGCGGGATGCGCGTCGACACCGCCGTCTGGGGCGCCGTCCTGCTGGCCAACGCGGTGATCCACATCGTCCTCGTCTACACCCTGCCGATCGACCTGATCTCCCTGGTCACCACCGTGGCCTGGTTCGGTGTGATGGCCTGCCTGGTCGCCTGGCACGTCTGGTACCTCCGCAAGGAGAACCTCGAGGCCTGACGTCCTTGCCCCGGGCCGCCACCTGCCCGGCCCGCCGACGCTCCGGACAGGTGAGAAGCGGCTCCGCTGGAGCCGCTTCTCTGTTCGAGCACCCGCCCTGAGTGAGGGAGTGCCGGCTCTCCTGATCCGCCACGACCACGACGTAGCCGAGGGCCGCCAGGCCCTCGGCTACGAGCACGGCGTCGCAGAACACGGGCATGATGGCCACCATCAGGATCCCGCGCGGCGTACGGGTCACCGCGACCAACTGCGCCGGCGAGATCAGCGTCAGTGGCCCGCTGACCGACTCCCAACCGCACACCAGCGGCGGCGGCATCTGGCTCGACAAGGCGGAGGGAACCACCGTGGTCGCGGCCAGCAGCGGCGGTATCGCCGTCCGCAACAGCAGCGGGAGCCTCCACGCGACGACCTCGGGAGGCACCATCGCCGTCATAGGGATCTCCGGCATGGCCGTCCTCCACACCTCGGGCGGGTGCATCCTCGCTCGCGGCAACGGCCCGACGACGCTGAACGCCGTCGCCTTCGGCGGCGACATCCAGATCTCTGGCCGCTACGACCGAAAGGTCGTGACCGCCAGCGCGTTCGGCGGATGCGTCCGCTACCTGAAGTAGCGATCGACGATCGCCCGACCGCAGGGCCCGGCGTCACCGCCGAACCCTGTTGTGTTCGCGGGGACCCTAGCGTCTGGGTGCCAGCGGCCCGAGGGGCCGTCCCCTGGGCCGGCAGACTCGATGGCACTTACGGCGCAGAAACTCTGTCCGCCACCTCACGCAGCGTCCGTGCCTCTGCCGAATACAACGTCGACGGGGCGCGGGGCATACCGTGTGACACTCTTCGAGCGGCGCGTTCATGGCACTGGTGGTCACAGGGTCGCCATGACTGGATCCAGTCGATGACGAAGCGACGGCCACAGGCACCTCGACCACCGCGCCTTCCGCGAGGGCAGCGCCGAGCACGGCGGATACCAAGCAAAGTCTGATCTTCACGAGATCACCTCTCGGGCGGTCGGCTCCCGCGTAGATCCGCACACATGGGACCACGCCACTCGTCCGGCCCTACTTCGGGCCTCGTTGGTGGTGGCCGATACGCGGTTTAAGAGGCCGCCGCTTAGGTGGGCAAACGCGGTGACATGAGATCCGCACCCAGTGCGGGCAACGCTCACGAGGACGACATCTCGGGCGTATGGTGCGGCATACCTTCCGACACCCGTCGAACGGCACGTACAAAGCAGTGGTCGGCACGTGCTCTTGAAAGAAAAAGCTCGCTCGTGTGGCGGCGGCTACGGGAGCCTCGGATACCGCTCCTCCAACGACCGCCAGGCCGAGCGTGGCGGATATCAAGCAATGTTTGATCTTCGCCGGAATCACCCCCACAAGCATTCGGCGAACTCGCTCAGTCGGCTCGGTGGGTACCGCAACGCGCCATCGATCTTTCGATTCGAGCCTCTTGGCCATCATCGACGGTGGCCGGGACGCGTCTTAACGGGATGCGGCTTAATACCGCATCGCGTATGGCGGCAGACGCGGACCCGCTGGTATCTCCACCTCACGCACCGCGACTTCCCCGCGAGGAAACGACGCGACGCACAGGCTCGCTTGGTCTGGTAGCGGCAGACTGTACCGCATCTTTGAAACGGCACCTGAAGAGCGCCGACAATCGCAGGCTTACCATCCATTGAACTGGCGGGCGTCGTGGCGACTGCCACGGATATCTCGGGCAGTGCGCCTCCCATGACCGCCACACCGAGCGCGGCGGATATCAAGCAAAGTCTGATCTTCACACAGATTACCTCCCCCGGGGATGCGGCTTCCGTAGAGGTGGGACTACGCCACTTGTTCCGCCCATGCCCAGATCGGGCTCGATAAGAAACGACTTATCAGGCAAATTTCCTGCGAGTTGAGCGCAAGGTTACGGAATGTGGATTCAATCGCTGAGCCGCGCCGCGGCGCCACCTCCAGGCGACGGCGCGCTCCCGGGCCATCCCTCCCGTGTCCGCGCAGGGCCATCGGAGCGGGATCGCGTCCTCATACCAGCGGGACCATCGCTCGGCCTTGTCACCGACGACCAGGAAGATCGCTGCGCGATCCGGATCGAAGAGGAACGGAATTCGCATCTCCGACCGACAGAACCGGGCCGCATCTCTACGCATCTTGCTGTGCTCTGGCATTCCGGCGGGTTGCCGCCCCGGCTTCGGTTCGAAGATACCGAGCGATGTCTTCCACCAACGCGGCGGGGCGTCTGACCAAAGGAGAGAATCATGGAACCGGTGTTCGTCTGCCTGCTCCTCGTGGGATGCATGTCCTTCATCGCCGGCGTGGTGCTGGGTGTCGAGGAACTGATCAACTACGTCGACCCGGACGAGGACGTCCACTGGTACAGCGTCGCCGCGTCGATCCTGTTCGTCGGCTTCTCGATCGGCAACGTGATCGTGGTCGCCATGCACTGACCGGGATCGGCGATACTCACAGGTCCCCGACATGGCCCTGCAATTGCCCCTGGTCCGCCGAGGACCGGGGGTTTCGCCGTAAGCCAGGAGAGCCCTCGCCGTCACTGGTCTGCCGTCAGCCGCACCCGTGTTGTCCCGGCTCTAGTTGGGCGGTGCCAGGGTACGCAGAACGTCGAACTCATTGCCCTCCGGATCGGCCATCACCACCCAGCTCCGGCCAGGGCCCTGGCCCACGTCCACCCTGGCGGCGCCAAGGCCGAGCAGCCTGGCCACCTCGTCGTCGGTACTGCCGTCGATCGGGCTGACGTCCAGGTGGAGCCGGTTCTTCACGGCCTTGCCCTCCGGCACCCGTATGAACACCATGGTGGGCGGCATCTGGCGGGCCCGGACTTCCTCGACGGTCGGCTCCCAGGAGCCGATCTCGACCTTGCCCTCGCTCCGGTCGATCACCTCGAAGTCCAGGACCGCGCACCAGAAGGCCGCGAGGCGCTCCGGATCGTGGCAGTCGACGACCAACTCGGTGAACCTACTTGTCATGGACTCCCCCAGACAGCGCGGGCGGGGGCTCAGCCTAAGGGGTCCCGCCACCCGTCAGGCGACTCTCACGGAGTGCGGGCCGACACTGACGGTGATGTCGACGTGTCCCCCAAAAGCAGTCGCCCGCGACCAGGAAGATCGCTGCGCGATCCGGATCGAAGACGAACAGCAGGCCGATCGCACGACCGTCCGCTCGCGACTTCCACCGTTGCTGTCAGAGCAGCCCTGGCCGATCAGCCTCTCAACGGCTCTCACATGGGGGAACGAGAGCCTCCGGCCGGATTCGAACCGGCGACCTGTCGCTTACAAGGAATACGGACACCCCTGCTCGCGCGGCATCCGCCAAGGTAGATGGGGTCCGACGTACGGGCACGGGTGTCGGTGGTGGCTGTCGTTGCTGTCACCGTTGCTGTCACGGACGCCGGTGGCCTCAAGCGACCCTTACGGAGTGCGGGCCGACGCTGACGGTGATGTCAACGTGTCCGCCCAAGGCCGTCGCATAGGCACGGAGCGTCTCGAGTTCCATGGCTTCGATCTTGCCGTTCTCGATCTGCGAGATTCGGGACTGAGACACGCCTAGGGCCCGCGCCAACTCCACTTGAGTCTTGCCAACGGCCTTGCGCAACTCCTTGAGGTGGTGACCGGCCACATACGCGTCCAACTCGGCCCGCGCCCTGGCCTGACGCTCGGGATCGGCCAGCTCGGGATGCCGTCGATGGGCCTCAGCCTTGACGTCCCGCCAGTTACGTCCGGTGCTCATCGGCCGCCCTCCTCATCCTTCTCCGCCCGATATTCGGCGTACCTGGCCTCGGCGAGCGGAATCGCGTCCTCGTACCAGCGGGACCATCGCCCGCTCTTGTCGCCCGCAACCAGGAAGATCGCTGCGCGATCCGGATCGAAGACGAACAGCATGCGTATCTCCGACCGACCGCGAGAGCCCGGCCTCAGCTCCTTCAAGTTACGCAGCTTGCTGTGCTCCAGCGTGTCGACGAGCGGCCGGCCAAGGGTCGGCCCGACAGCGGCAAGCCGGTCGATGGCCTGCTCGATCAAGGCCGCCGAGTGCGGCTCAGACTCGCAGAGCTTCAGGAACCACGTCTCGACAGGCTCTAAGAGGATGACTTCCCATGTCACCCCACCAATATAACCTCTAGCTCATTTTTTCGGCTAGGGCAGACCTGTCACACGACCGTCCGCGCGCGACTCTCATCGTTGCTGTCAGGGCAGCCCTGGCCGATCAGCCTCTCAACGGCTCTCACCTTGGGGAACGAGAGCCTCCGGCCGGATTCGAACCGGCGACCTGCCGCTTACAAGGCGGACGCTCTGCCAGCTGAGCTACGGAGGCGCGCTGCTTTCGCAGCCTCACCACGATAGCGCGTATACGCCGCGAGTCAGACTCCGTTCCGGGCGCGTTCCCCTCGCCGTCGCACCGGCCGCAGGGCGCCTGGCATCAGTTAGTGAACCGTGGTTCAATAATCGGCGTGGCACGGCCGAGGAAGTTCACCGATGAGCGTCTGCTGACCGCCGCCGGGGTGGCGATCAGCCGGCTCGGGCCGGGGTTCACGCTGGCGGACGTCGCGCGGGAGGCGGGGGTCGCCGTCGGGACGGTGGCCCAGCGCTTCGGGTCCAGGCACGGGCTCTTGGCCGCGATGACCAGGGCGGCGGTGCGCACGACCCGGGAGGGCATGAGCGCGGCCGCGGCGGCGGGCGGCGATCCGGTGGCCGTGGTGGTCGAGGTGCTGGTGGCGGCGTTCGGACCGCTGGACGATCCCGCCCGGGCGGCGAACAACCTGGCTCAGCTGGCCGTCGACCTGGCCGACGAGGAGTTGCGCGGCCTGCTGGCCGAGCTGCACACCGCCTTGGAGGAGGGGCTGGTCCCCCTCCTCGACCGGGCGGTGCGGGAGGGCCGGCTGCCCGGGGCTCCGCCCGCGCCGGTGGCCGCGCGGATTCTGGCCGCGGTCACCGACGGTACGACGCTGCACTGGTCGGCGCGGCCCGCGGGTGGCCTCCGTGACCGGCTGCGCGCCGATCTGGGCGCCGTGCTGGCCGGCTGGAGCCACGGTTCAGACGCAGGAACGATCGAGGAGAGCATGTGACCGGTCCGTTGAAGGAACACGTCGCGCTGGTCACCGGGGGCACCCGGGGGGCCGGCCGCGGCATGGCGGTGGAGCTGGGCGCGGCCGGCGCGACGGTGTACGTCACCGGCCGCACGACGCGGGAGTCGCGCAGTCCGCTGGACCGCCCGGAGACGATCGAGGAGACCGCCGAGCTGGTCACTGAGGCGGGCGGCCGGGGCATTCCGGTGCGCTGCGACCACATGGTCCCCGCCGACGTACGGGCGCTGGTCCGGCGGATCGAGGACGAGCAGGTCGGCCGCCTGGACGTCCTCGTCGACGACACGTGGGGCGGCGACCAGTGGGTCGAGTGGAAACCCCTCTGGGAGCACGACCTGGAGAACGGCCTGCGGGCGCTCCGGAACGGCCTGGAGACCCACCTGATCACGCTGCACACCGTCCTTCCCCTGCTCGTACGGCGGGGACGCGGGCTGGTCGTCGAGATCACCGACGGGGACGACATGTTCAACGACCGCTACCGGGGGTCGATGTTCTTCGACATGGTGAAGGTGGCGATCACGCGGCTCGGCAAGATGCTGCACGACGAACTGTCCCCGCACGGGGTCACGTCGCTGTCGCTGACACCGGGGTTCCTGCGCTCGGAGGAGGTCCTGGAGCACTTCGGCGTCACCGAGGAGAGCTGGCGAGACGGGATCGCCAAGGACAAGTGGTTCGCGATCTCGGAGACGCCGCGCTACATCGGGCGGGCGGTCGCCGCGCTGGCCGCCGACCCGGAGGTGGCGCGCTGGTCCGGCAAGGCGCTGTCGGCCGGGGTGCTGGCGAAGCACTACGGCTTCACCGACCTCGACGGCTCGCAGCCGGAGGCGAGCCGGTTCTTCGAAGAGGTCTACTTCGGCGACAAGAAGGACGCCCCGGTCGAGGACTACCGCTGATCTGCGCCCCGTTTCTCCGTCGCCATGGCGACGGAGAAACGGGGCGTTCTTTCAGGAGCGACGGCGGCGGCTCGAGATCTCGTACATCGCGATGCCCGCCGCTACGCCGGCGTTCAGCGACTCGGCGTTCGGTCCCATCGGGATGTTGATGAGCAGGTCGCAGGTCTCGGCGACCAGCCGTGACAGACCCTTGCCCTCCGAGCCGACGACGAGCACGAGCGGGCCGCTCGCGGCCTCCAGGTCGCCGACGCCCACCGCACCCCGCGCGTCGAGCCCGGCGACGAACAGACCGGCGCTCTGGTACGCCTTCAGGGTCCGTACGAGGTTGGTGGCGCGGGCCACCGGGACCGAGGCGAGGGTCCCCGCGGAGGTCTTCCACGCCCCGGCGGTCACGCCCGCCGCCCGGCGCTCGGGGACGAGCACGCCGTTCGCGCCGAACGCGGCGGCCGAGCGGACGATCGCCCCCAGGTTGCGCGGGTCGGTCACGCCGTCGAGGGCCACGACGAGCTCCGGGGTGCCACGCTGCAGCAGGTCGTCGGGGTGCGCGTAGCGGTACTCGGGGACCTGCAGGACGATGCCCTGATGCACGGCCCGGTCGGTCATCCGGTCGAGCTCGGCCCGGCCCGCCTCGAGCAGCGGCACGCCGGCGTCCGTGGCCAGCTTGATGGACTCGCGGACACGGTCGTCGGAGGCGCCGGTCATGACGTACAGGGCGCTCGCCGGGATGCCCGCGCGCAGCGCCTCGACGACCGGGTTACGGCCGGTGACCAGCTCCGGGCCGTCGGGCGCGGACCGTCGGCCGGTGCGCTCCGCGGGCGCGGACGAGGAGGGCGTACGGCGGGTGCCGGCAGTGGTGGGTGTGCCGGTCCGCGTCGCCGACTTGGCGGCACGGGCGGTCTGCCGCTTGCCGTACCAGTGCCGGTCCTCCGCCTTCGGGGTGTGACTCGGCCCCTTCTTGCGACGCTTCGCCATGGTTGCCCTTCGCTGGTGCACAGGGCGCTGTCCCGCCCTCCGAAAACGAGGCGATCTCTCGCCCGCCAAAAGGCGATCTCTCGCCACTCACCAGACTCTACGCGGATCCGGGACCCGGCCCGTCCCGTAGGAGCCGCTCGATGCGCTCCAGCCGGCCTTCGACGGCGCTCAGCCGCCGCTCGATCGCCGACTCCGGGGTGGACGGGCCCTCCGCCGCCGGAGGCTCGGTCACCGGACGCCGCGGCGCCTCCGTCACCGGCTCCTCGGGAGGCGGTTCGGGGCTGCGCAGAGCGGAGATGACGTCGCGGCGGAGGTCGGAGGTGTCGACGCCGCACCGCTGGAGGACCCGGGCGCCGGCCCCTTCGGTCTCTCTGATCAGGCCGAGGAGGATGTGCTCGCTGCGGATGTAGTCGTGGCCGAAGTACAACGCCTCGCGCAGCGACAGTTCGAGGACCTTCTTGGCGCGGGCCGTGAACAGCACGTCGGTGTCGGGTGGCGTCGTTCCCCGCCCGACGAGCTCCTCGACGTCCCCGCGGGCGGTGTCGAGGGTGAGGCCGGCCGCGTCGAGGGCGCGCACCGCGCCGTCGGTGTCGCCGCGCAGCAGACCGAGGAGAAGATGCTCGGTGCCGATGTGCCCGTGCTCGAAGGCGCGGGCCTCTTCCTGGGCGTGGACGACGACTCGGCGGGCGGTGTCGGTGAACCGCTCCAACACGTGCACCACCTCGGTAGGGGAGGTACGGCCCGGCCGGGGCGGCCGGTGGGACCCAATCTCCTCGAACGGTACGTCCCCACCGGAACGGCCCGGTTAACCGGATCGGACGCCGCCGTGTCGCGGCGTCCGGTCCTGCGACGCGTCCGTGCCGGTCAGGAGCGCTTGAGCTCCCAGCGCGGGCCGCGCGGGGTGTCCTCGATGACGATGCCGGCGGCGGTCAGGCCGTCGCGGATGGCGTCCGCCGCGGCGTAGTCCTTGCGGGCGCGGGCCGCCTGCCGCTGCTCCAGGGCCACCGACACGAGCGCGTCGACGACGTCGCGAAGGTCGCCGGCCGCGCCCTCCCACTGTGCCGACAGCGGGTCGAGGCCGAGGGCGCCGAGCATCGCGCGCACCTCGCCGAGGACGCGGATCACGGTGTCCTTGTCGCCCGCGGCGAGCGCGGTGTTGCCCTCGCGCACCGCCTCGTGCACGACGGCCAGCGCCTGCGGCACGCCCAAGTCGTCGTTCATCGCGTCGACGAACGACGTCGGCAGCGCGCCGGGCTCGACCCGGCCGGCCAGCTCGACGGCGCGCGTCACGAACCCCTCGACGCGCTGGTACGCCACCGCGGCCTCGCGCAGCGCCTCGTCGGAGTAGTCGATGATCGACCGGTAGTGCGCGGCGGCGAGGTAGTAGCGGACCTCCACCGGCCGGGCCCGGTCCAGCAGGTCGGTCAGCAGCACGACGTTGCCGACGGACTTGCTCATCTTCTCGCCGTTCACCGTGAGCAGGCCGTTGTGCAGCCAGTAGCGGGCGAACCCGTCACCGGCCGCGGTCGACTGCGCCAGCTCGTTCTCGTGGTGCGGGAAGATCAGATCGACGCCGCCGCCGTGGATGTCGAACGTCGCGCCGAGGTACTTGGTCGACATCGCCGAGCACTCGAGGTGCCAGCCGGGACGGCCGGGACCCCACGGCGTCTCCCAGCTCGGCTCGCCCGGCTTGGCGCCCTTCCAGAGCGCGAAGTCGCGCGGGTCGCGCTTGGCCGCCTCGTTGGGCGTGTCGCCGGCGGGCCGCATGCTGTCGAGCCGCTGGTTGGACAGCGCGCCGTAGCGGTCGGCCCAGGACGCCACGTCGAAGTAGACGTCGCCCTCGACCGTGTAGGCGTGGCCGGCCTCGATGAGGCGGCGCATCAGCACGATCATCTCGGGGACGTGCCCGGTCGCCCGCGGCTCGATCGTCGGGGGCAGGCAGCCGAGCGCGTCGTAGCCGCGGCCGAAGACGCGCTGGTTGGCCTCGGCCACCGCGAACCACGGCACGCCCGTCTCCGCCGACACTCGGATGATCTTGTCGTCGATGTCGGTGATGTTCCGGACGAACGTCACGTCGTACCCGGAGGCGAGCAGCCAGCGGTAGACGAGGTCGTAGATGACGCCGGAGCGCATGTGCCCGATGTGCGGGGCGGCCTGCGGGGTGGCACCACACACGTAGATCCCCGCCCGGCCCGCCTGCAGCGGGACGAATTCGCGGATGCCACGGGTACCGGTGTCGTAAAGGCGCAGGCTCACGCGTAAGAGGCTATTCGATGCCGGTCCGGTCCCGTCACTGAAATCGCGCCCCTCACCCATTCATGACCTCACTGATCGGCCGGATTCGCCGTCCGCCCGCGCCCCGTCGTCCAGGCCGCGCAGCCGCCGGGTCAGCTCGCCGAACGCCACGACGTTCGGGACCTCCGCGGCGATCGCCGTCAGCCCGGCCGGGCGGTCGGCGCGGTCGACGTGGACCATGCCGCCCTCGATCTTCACCCGGTCCACGTTCTCCCACGGCACGTACTCACCGTCTTTGGCGATGCCCTGACGGGTGACGCCGAACGGTCCGAGCCGCACCTTGCCGCCGGTCTCGACACGGGACAGGTACTTGGGCAGCATCCGTTCGGTCACCGCGCGGGACACGGTCTCGACCAGTTCGCGGCCGCCGGGGACGCTCCCGTCGATCAGGGCCTCGGCCTCGATCCCCGCCCGGCCGGTCAGGATCAGCCGCCACGTGACCGTCCCGGTCGCGGCCAGGCGTACGCCGGAGACGCGCACTTCGGTGACGGCGTCCCAGGCGAGGGGCGTGACCGTGCGCCAGGAGGACAGCACGACGCCGTTCTCGAACAGGTGGGCCGTCGAACCCCGCGCCGGCAGGACCTCGCGTACGAGGACGCGGCCGGCCGCGCCGAGGTACGCGGCGGTGAGCAGCAGGGCGAGACCGGAGGCCCAGCCCAAGCCGTCGAACAGGAACGCGACGGTGAAGGGCAGCAGCACGAGCCCCGGCAGGCCCAGCAGCACCAGCCAGGCGCGGGACCGTCGGTCGACGGGCCGGGGATCGTGCCCGGCCCGGAACTCGCCGAGCCGCTCATCCTCGGCGACTCGGCGGACACGAGGCGGGAGATCGGCCGCGGTCCCCGCTTTCGCCGCAAAGAGGGGGAAATTGGACATCGACCGGCCGCATACCCACGAGCGGCCCCTTTGAAGCCCGGCCGCCGGATCCGGCCACCCCCCGCGCCCCGGCCCGCCCCGCGCCCCGCCTCCGGCGCGGCACGCATCGCACCCCGATCCCGGCGCGGCACACATCCGCCGCCCCACCGACGCCGCGCGGCGCACCCCGCGCCCGCCGGCGACACGCGGCGCGCGGTGAGAGCGGGAACACGTTGATCCGGTCAAGATAAGGGAACCCTCCGAGACGATGGTTGGCTTCCCTGCTATGAGTGACTCCCCCGCTCCGTACTCCCCGGCGCAGCGGCGACTGCTGACGGCGGCCGGCGGCCTCGGCGTCGCGGCGCTGGCCGGCGCGACGTTCGTGCTGTCCTACGACGACCTCCGGGCGCTCGCCCTCCGGGGCGGCGCCGCCCGCGACCGGGCGTTCCTGTACCCCGGCATGGTCGACGGCCTGGTCGTCGTCGTGATCCTTTCGATCCTGATCGCCCGCCGGGCGCCCTGGTGGGCACGCGCGGTCCGCTGGCTGCTGCTCCTGGCGCTGATCGTCGGCGCCGGCGCGGCCGGGGTCGAGCGCGCGGTCCGCGGCTACGGCGGCCTGTCGCACGCGTGGCTGTCCGGAGGGGTCGCGGCGGCCCCCTGGGTGATCCTCGCCGTCGCCGTCTGGCTGTGGCTTTCCATGATCAAGCAGCTCGTACGGACCCGGCGGCGGGACCCCGCGGCACCGGCGGCCCCGGAGCCCTCGCCGGACACACCGGACGACGACCGGGCGTTCATCCCCGGCCTTTCCGACGAGGCGTATGCCGAAACCCGGCCGCTCCCGCGCCCCGCCCCGCCCCGCGCCTTGGAGCCCGGCCCCGACGCCGTACGAGACCGGCCGCGTGACAGCGCCTCCCCCGCCGTGTCCGGCCGTCCGGCGGCCGAGCCCGTACCGGACCGGGAACGGTTGCCGGACCTGCCGCCGGCCGAGCATGTACGGGACCAGGGACCATCGCCGAGCCTCCCATCGGCCGAGCGCGTACGGGACCAGGGACCATCGCCGAGCCTCCCGTCGGCCGAGCGCGTACGGGACCGGGAGCTCTTGCCGGACCTCCCGCCGGCCGAGGTCGGCGACGACGACGCCCGTCCCAACTCGGGACGACCGCTCGAGGCCGCGCCCGACCGGACGCCGGAGACCGCGCCGGACCGGACCCGTGAGGACCGGCTCTCCCCACTCCTCCCGGCGGCCGACACCGATGCGGAGCCGGAACCGGCGCTCCCGCCCGAGTTGGAGCGGCAGGCGGATCGCGCGTGGCAGCCCGGCCCGGCGCTGCCCCCCGGCGTGGCGCCCATGGCCGATCACGACACCGACCAGGATTCCCGGCCCGTGGGACACGCGGAGCCGGACAGTGACCTCGTACCGGATACGGACCCGGAGGTGGTGGCGCCCATGCAGAACACGCCCGTGGACCCGGAAGAGGAAGAGCCTACGCCGCGCTGGGTGGCCCGGACCTCGCTGCCGACGGACGTGCGGCTGGTCGGGCCGCCGCAGACCAGGCAGCGGCTCGGCGACACGCAGCCCGACGGCATCAGGCTGCCCGACACCGACCCGGACGGCATCCCGATGCCCGGTGTGGCCGACGAGACGCCCGCCGGCGAGGAGGAGGACGCGTACGCCGACGACCGGGCCGCGGACCCGGAGGTCGGTGCCGAGGCCGATGACGCCCGTCCGTGGAGCCCGCCGGAGGGCGGGGGTCCGTGGGCCTCCGGCTCTGGAGGGTCCGGCGGCGGGGAGGAGCCGACGCCGCCGTCGAGCAAGTTCCGCAGCTCGCCCACTCCGCCGCGCGGCTGAAACGAGCGCGCGGACGTGGTCCGTATTGGATCCGAGAGCACGCCTGGGAAGGTAGGGATCGTGGAGACGTGGGTCGACGTGCCCGAGGGCAGCGGTTTCGGGGTGGAGAACCTGCCGTACGGCGTGTTCTCCCGGCGCGGCGAGCTGCCGCGGGTGGGGGTGGCGATCGGCGATCACGTGCTGGACCTGGCCGAGCTCGCGGCGGCGGGACTGCTGGCCGATCGGCGCTGGTTCGCCGCCGGAACGCTGAACTCCTTCATGGCCGCCGGACGCCCCGTCTGGCAGGCGACCCGGGACCGCCTGATCACGCTGCTCACCGACCCGGGGCATCGCGGATCGGTCGAGCCGCACCTGGTCCCGCTGGGCGAGATCGAGCTGCACCTGCCGTTCGACGTCGCCGACTACGTCGACTTCTACTCATCCCGCGACCACGCGGCGAACGTCGGTCAGATCTTCCGGCCGGGCGCGGGGGCGCTGCCGCCCAACTGGCTGCACCTGCCGATCGGCTACCACGGCCGGTCCGGCACCGTCGTGCCGTCCGGGACGCCGATCGTACGGCCCTGCGGCCAGCGCCGGAGCGATGACGGGCCGGTGTTCGGGCCCTCGGTCAAGCTGGACGTCGAGGCGGAGGTCGGCTTCGTCGTGGGCGTGCCCTCGGCGCTCGGCCGGCCGGTGCCGACGGCCGGGTTCCGGGATCACGTGTTCGGTTTCGTCCTGGTCAACGACTGGAGCGCGCGGGACATCCAGGCGTGGGAGTACCAGCCGCTCGGGCCGTTCCTCGGCAAGTCGTTCGCGACGTCGATCTCGCCGTGGGTGGTGCCCGTCGCGGCGCTCGAGAGCGCCCGTACGGCCCCGCCGGCCCAGGCGCCGGAGCCGCTGCCGTACCTGCGCTGCGACGAGCCCTGGGGGCTCGACCTGACGCTGCGGATCGAGCTCAACGGGCACGTGGTCAGCCGCCCGCCGTTCGCGACGATGTACTGGACCGCGCCGCAGCAGCTCGCGCACGCGACCGTGGGCGGCGCGGCGCTGCGCACCGGCGACCTGATGGCCTCCGGAACGGTGTCCGGGCCGGACCGGAACCAGCGCGGCAGTCTCATCGAGCTCACGTGGGACGGCCGGGATCCCCTGGTGCTGCCCGACGGGCGGCGCCGGGGCTACCTGGAGGACGGCGACACCGTACGGATCCAGGCGACCGCGGCCGGGCCCGGCGGCGCGCCGATCGGGTTCGGCGAGGTGACGGGGACCGTCATGCCGGCGCTCCGCTGACCCGCCGGAGACGCTTCAGACGAGCCCGGAGACGTTTCAGACGAGCACGGGCGTGCCGAACGCGATCAGACGTCAGACGAGCACGGGCGTGCCGAACGCGGTCGGACGTCAGACGAGGACGAGGGCCGTGGCGATCGCCGCCAGGCCCTCGCCGCGGCCCGTGAGGCCCAGCCCGTCCGTCGTGGTGCCGGCCACGCTGACCGGGACGCCGCCGAGCGCCTCGCTCAGCGTCTTCTCCGCCTCCGCCCGCCGCTTGCCGATCCGCGGGCGCACGCCGATGACCTGGATCGAGACGTTGCCGATCGCGTGGCCCGCCGCCGTGATGCGGCGCTCGACCTCGCGCAGGAGGTCGACGCCGGAGGCTCCCGCCCAGCGCGGGTCGGAGGTGCCGAAGACGGCGCCCAGGTCGCCGAGACCGGCGGCCGACAGGAGCGCGTCACAGGCCGCGTGCGCCGCGACGTCGCCGTCGGAGTGGCCCGCGAGGCCGTCGCCCTCGTCGGACCAGTCGAGGCCGGCCACCCGGAGCGGGCGGCCCGAAGCGAACGGGTGGACGTCGACTCCGACGCCCACCCGTGGAAACCGTGTCGCCAAGACGCTAGTTGGCCAGGACCTCGTCGAGGAGGGCCTCGGCCTTGTCCTCGTTGGTCTTCTCGGCCAGCGCCAGCTCGCTGACCAGTATCTGCCGCGCCTTGGCCAGCATCCGCTTCTCGCCGGCCGACAGGCCGCGCTCCTTGTCACGCCGCCACAGGTCTCGGACGACCTCGGCGACCTTGTTGACGTCGCCGGATGCGAGCTTCTCGAGGTTCGCCTTGTAACGCCTCGACCAGTTCGTGGGCTCTTCGGTGTAGGGTGCGCGGAGCACCTCGAACACCTTCTCAAGCCCCTCCTGGCCCACGACGTCACGAACACCGACCAGCTCGGCGTTCTCCGCCGGAACGCGAACGGTGAGATCGCCCTTATCGACCTTCAGGACCAGGTAGGTCTTGTCCTGACCTTTGATGGCACGAGTCTCGATGGCTTCGATCCGAGCAGCCCCATGGTGGGGGTAGACGACAGTGTCGCCGACCTTGAAAGTCATGTGACAAGTACCCCTTCCGCTATGGATAAGGGTAGCACGCTGCAGGGACCTGCTGAACCGACCATCCGGACATATACGCAGGTCAGCGCGGTAATTAGGGTATTGACAAAGCGCGAATTCGGTGTAACACCCGGCCATGGCGATTGGATTGGGCCACACCGCTCACACGGCGACGGAAGCGGCTCATACTGGAGATGGACGAGCCGACACGGGCCCGTGATCTCTCTGTGGACGAGGCATGGGACCGGGTGGGGCCGGCAGCGGTCCGAGAAGGTAGGTGTGGCGTGGGGCTTCACGGCGACCCTGACGACTACGGGCTTCCCAAGGTCGACATCGTCGTCCCGGACGACGCGCGGGAACTCGACCGCGACGTGCTCGCGTACCACCGTGAGCTGCGCCAGAAACGCCGCCGCGAGCGGTGGCAGCGGATCGCCCGCCCGTTCACGCGCTACGGTCTCGCCGCCCCCTTCATCGCCAGCGCCGTCCTCGTCGCCCTCATCAGCGGCGTGCTGATGACGGTCGTGTCGCCGCGCCCCACGACGCACACCGTCCAGGTGCCGCCCACGGGGATCGTCCACCACCAGCCGGGCGACATCGGCGGCGGGCTGCCCGCCGGGAACCTCTTCGTGAACGGCCGGCGGGTGCCGGTCGGCACGCTCATCAACATCGCCGGGGTCGTACTGATCGTGCCGCGCGGCTGCCGCTGCGACGCCGCGGTCACGCACGTCGCCCAGCAGGCCGTGGCGCAGGGGCTTCAGACCTGGCTGATCGCGGACGGGCGCGCGGGCAAGGACGCGGACGACGTACGGCGGCTCGCCGACACGGTGCCGCGTGGCGACGCCATCCCCGCCGAGGACCCCGACCGCGTGCTCTCCACCGCCTACCACGCGGCGCCGGTGGGGCTGACGGCGGTGCTCGTGGGGCCCGATAGGATCGTCCGCGACGTCGTCCGCGGCGTCCAGCCGGACCGGAACCTCACTGTTCGGGACCTGCAGGCCCTGCACACCCCGAGCTGAGCGCTCCGCGCCCGGCACGGACGTCCACCCGGCCCGCCAGACCCGTCCGCGTCCACCCGAGCGGCCCGGCCTCCGGGGTGAAACCACTGAAGCCCGCCCCCCGTCAGGGCCGGTGAGGATACCGTCGCTACGCTCTAGTTCGGGCGTTCCGTACGCCTCGGAAGACCCAAGCCCTGCCCAAGGAGAGAACGACGCCGTGAGCCGCAACCGTCGCCGGGCCGCCGCCATGGCCATCGCCGGTGCCTTCGCCGTCGCGCCGCTGGTGTCCGCCTGCGGTGCCGGCCAGCATCCGCAGTCGGTGCTGCCGACCCGCCTGACCGAAGGCGTCAACGCCTCCGTGGGCCACATCGACGTGCGCAACGCCTTCGTGCTCGGCCCGGAGCCCGGTCAGCGCCTTCCCGTGGGCGCCAACGCGCCGTTCTACGCCTACATCGTCAACAAGGGCACGTCGGACCGGCTCGTCGGCGTGGAGGCGCCGGGCGTGGCGCAGTCGGTCCAGATCGCGGGCGGCGGCATCGTCCTGCCGCCGAACCAGCTGATCTCGACCAACCCGCAGGCCTCCGAGCAGCCGTCCGGAGTGCCGACCCCCGGCACCTCGCCGAGCGGCACGCCGGGTACGGCCGCGACCCCGGGCGCGAGCGGCGCGCCGACCAAGGCCCCCGCGAAGAAGACCACGGCCGGCAAGCCGGCCAAGCCGGGTGGCCCGGCCACCCCGAGCAGCCCGGCCACGAGCGCCGCGCCGGGCGCCTCGAGCCCGACCGGCACCGCCGGCGGGGCGACCCCCCTGGTGATCCTCACGGGGCTCACGACGCAGCTGAACGGCGGGGAGAACATCCGGCTCACCCTGCACTTCGCACAGGCCGGCGCGCTCACCGTGACCGTCCCCGTCGTGCCGCGGGCGGACTACTACTCGACCTACCCGCCGGCGCCGAGCGGCGGCACGGCGACCACGCCGAGCCCCGGTGTCCCGGGCTCGGCCACGACTCCGGGCACGACCCCGTCGCCGGGCGCGAGCGGCAGCCCGACCACGGGCGCGGCCACGCCCACCAAGCACGCGAAGGCGAAGAAGGCCTCGGCGAAGCCGAGCGCCTGAGCGCCGCGCAGCGCGCACGCGAAAGCCCGCCGGACTCCGCATCGGAGCTTCGGCGGGCTTCCGCGTTCGGGAATGTTTTTCGCGCTTGAGGTCGTAGCCGAGCCCGCCGGAGTCCGCGTCGAAGCCGGCGGGCTTTCGCGTTCCGGGCGCTCGTTACTCGTCGGGCTCGAACTTGTAGCCGAGCCCGCGCACGGTGATGATGAAGCGCGGCGTCGAGGGAGCCGGCTCGATCTTGGCCCGGAGGCGCTTGATGTGCACGTCCAGGGTCTTGGTGTCACCGACGTAGTCGGCACCCCACACGCGGTCGATGAGCTGCATCCGGGTCAGCACCCGCCCGGCGTTGCGCAGCAGCACCTCCAGCAGCTCGAACTCCTTGAGCGGCAGCGGCACCTCGTTCCCGGAGACGGTCACGACGTGACGCTCGACGTCCATCCGCACCGGCCCGGCCTCCAGGGTCGCGGGCGCGAGTTCCTCACCGTCCCCGCGGCGCCGCAGCACCGCGCGGATGCGGGCGACGAGCTCCCGGGACGAGAACGGCTTGGTGACGTAGTCGTCCGCGCCGAGCTCGAGCCCGACGACCTTGTCGACCTCGCTGTCCTTGGCCGTCAGCATGATCACCGGGACGTTCGACTTGGTGCGCAGTTCCCGGCACACTTCGGTGCCCGGCAGCCCGGGCAGCATGAGGTCGAGCAGGACGAGGTCGGCGCCGGAGCGGTCGAAGGACTCCAGGGCGTCCGGCCCGGTCGCCGCGACGGCGACTTCGAAGCCCTCCTTGCGCAGCATGTACGACAGCGCGTCGCTGAACGACTCCTCGTCTTCCACGACGAGCACTCGGGTCACTAGGGGGCCTCCCGTACGGTGTCTTGCTCAGGTGATTCATCCGCGGGTGCGGAGGTGGAAAGCAGCGGAAGACGGATGGTGAAGGTCGAGCCGGATCCCTCCTTGCTCCAGACGTTCACATCGCCCCGATGCCGGGTCGTGACGTGTTTGACGATCGCGAGCCCCAGGCCGGTCCCACCGGTCTGCCGGGACCGCGCGGGGTCGACGCGGTAGAACCGCTCGAAGATGCGCTCGAGGTCGGCCTCGGGGATGCCGATGCCCTGGTCGGTCACGCTGATCTCGACGTGCTGCTCGTCGGCCAGCCGGGTGCAGACGACGACCCTCGTGCGTTCGGGGCTGTAGGCGATCGCGTTGTCGATGAGGTTGCGGACCGCGGTGATCAGCAGCTCCTCGTCGCCGTGCACCCGCAGGTCGTCGCGGCCGCCGATGGCGAGGGTGATGTCCTTGGGCTCCGCCTTGAGGCGGCACCGGTCGACGGCGTCGTGGACGACGTCGTCGAGCGTGACGGTCCGGGGCCGCTCGACGGCCTCGCCGCCCTGCAGCCGGGTGAGCGTGATCAGGTCCTGGATGACGTTGGTCAGGCGCGCGGACTCGTGCTGCATGCGCCCGGCGAAGCGGCGTACGGCCTCGGGGTCGTCGGCGGCCTCCTCGACCGTCTCCGACAGCAGGGACAGCGCGCCGACGGGCGTCTTGAGCTCGTGGCTGACGTTCGCCACGAAGTCGCGCCGGACCGCCTCGACGCGCCGGAACTCGGTCAGGTCCTCGGCGAGGACGAGCACGAGGCCGTGCGATCCCATGGGCGCGACCCGGACCGCGAACCAGCGGCCCTCCCGGCGGCCGTGGACGACCTCGATCTCCTCTTCGCGGATCTCACCGTCGCGGCGTACGAGCCGGGCCATGGCGATGAGCTCGTCGACGAGCAGGCGGTCCCCGCTGACCAGGCCGAAGGCCCGGGCGGCCGAGCTGGCGCGCAGCACGCGGTCATCGCCGTCGATGACCACCGCCGAGGACGGGAGGACGCTCAGCACGGACGCCACACCGCTCGGCAGGCCGGACACCGGCGAGGGGGCGTCGGCGGGCCGCTGGGCACGCTCGCTCACGCGCACGGCCAGCCCTGCCACCAGGCCGGTAAGGAGCCCGGCGGCACTCGCCAGTCCGGCGACAACCTCCACATTCACATCTTGGATGGTAGGCGGCGGTCTGCCTAGCTCCGCGCGCGGTTCAGGGGGGACGCAAGGACGTTCGTCAAAAGTTAACCTGCACCTACGCGACCGTTCATGCCACCCCACGATGCTGCCAACTGGATATCCACGCCTGAACTAAGGATCTTTATGCGAGACGCCTACCACGAGGAGCTCGACGGGCTCTCCGACAAGCTCGTGGAGATGACGCGGCTGGTGCGGTCGGCGATGACCCGCGCCTCCACGGCCCTGCTCGACGCCGACCTGCGGCTCGCCGAAGAGGTCATCAGCTGCGACGAGCAGGTCAACAAGATCAACACGGAGATCGAGGAGACGGTCTTCGACCTGATGGCGCGGCAGCAGCCGGTCGCCCGCGACCTGCGGATGCTGATCGCCGCGCTGCGGATGAGCGGCGACATCGAGCGTATGGGCGACCTCGCCGTCCATCTCGCCAAGACGGCCCGGCGGCGGCACCCCGAGTCGGCGATCCCGCCGGAGCTGCAGGCGACCGTCCTGGAGATGGGCCAGATCGCCGAGCGCATGATCGCCAAGGCGGGCAGCGTCATCGCCTCCCACGACGTCGAGATGGGCCTGGAGCTCGACGGCGACGACGACCAGATGGACCGGCTGCACCGGAAGCTGTTCGACGCGCTGCTGTCGCCGAAGTGGCGGCACGGCGTCGAGCCGGCCGTGGACATCTCCCTGGCCGGCCGCTACTTCGAGCGGTTCGCCGACCACGCCGTGCACGTCGCAGAAAACGTCGTGTACCTGGTCACCGGCGAGCACGCGGCGGACATCGACCTCGCCGAGTAACCCCGGCCCCGAAACGAGAGGATCCCGGCAGCGGACGCTGCCGGGATCTTCGACTGTCCGGGCGAAGTACTACTTCTTGCCCTGGTTCGCGACGGCCTCGATGGACGCCTTGGCGGCCTCCGGGTCGAGGTACTCGCCGCCCTTCTTCAGCGGCTCGAAGTCCTCGTCGAGCTCGTAGAGCAGCGGGATGCCGGTGGGGATGTTGAGCCCCGCGATGTCCTCGTCGGAGATGCCGTCGAGGTGCTTGACCAGGGCGCGCAGCGAGTTGCCGTGCGCGGCGATCAGGACCGTGCGGCCGGCCGCGAGGTCCGGGACGACGGCGTCGTACCAGTACGGCAGCAGGCGGTCGACGACATCGGCCAGGCACTCGGTGCGCGGGATGAGCTCCGAGGGCAGGAGGGCGTACCGCGGGTCGTTGATCTGGGAGAGCGGGTCGTCGTCGGCGATCGGCGGCGGCGGCGTGTCGTACGAGCGGCGCCAGGTCATGAACTGCTCGTCGCCGTACTCCTCCCGCGTCTGCGCCTTGTTCTTGCCCTGCAGGGCGCCGTAGTGCCGCTCGTTGAGCCGCCAGGAGCGGCGTACGGGGATCCAGAGCTGCTCGGCGGCGTCGAGCGCGATGTTGGCCGTGCGGATCGCCCGCTTGAGCACCGAGGTGTGCACGACGTCGAGCTTGAGGTCCGCGTCGAGCAGCAGGTCGCCGCCGGTGACCGCTTCCTCTTCCCCCTTCTCGGAAAGATCGACGTCCACCCAGCCCGTGAACAGGCCCTCGGCGTTCCAGACGCTCTCGCCATGCCGGAGAAGTACCAATGTCGCCATGACAAGCGAGCCTAGTGCCTCGGCTCGACCTCACGGTTTGCGGGCGACACCTGCCAGGAAGTAGCCCTGCGGATACCGCTCGGTGATCCGCTTGGACTCGACCGTGTCGGGGCGCCACGCCGAGACGTTGACGAGCCCCGGGTCGACCAGTTCCAGGTCGCCGAAGAAGCCGCGGATCCGCTCGGTGCCGCGGGTGATGATCGGCGTGGAGGAGCGCCGGTAGATCTCGGTGACGGGCGCGACGGCCTCCGGGAGCGCGTCTCCGCAGACGTGGCTCAGCACGAGGTGGCCGCCCGGCGGGAGGACGTCGCGGAACCTCGCCACGATCTTCTCGGGGTCGTCGGCGTCCTGGAGGAAGTGGACGATCGCCACGAGGAGGATCGCGAAGGGCCGGTCGAAGTCGATGCGCTCGCGGACCTCGGGATTTTCGAGGATCTCCTCGGGGCGGCGCAGGTCGGCCTGGACGATGTGGACGTTCTTGGACCCGGCGAGGATCGCGCGGCCGTGCGCGAGCACGACCGGGTCGTTGTCGACGTAGACGACCGGGGCGTCGGGGACGACGGCGTGCGCGACCTGGTGCACGTTGTTCTGGGTGGGCAGCCCGGTGCCGACGTCGAGGAACTGCCGGATGCCCGCCTCGGCGAGGTAGCGCACGGCCCGGCCGAGGAAGGCGCGGTTCTGCTGGGCGGCGATCCGGATCTGCGGGGCGATCTGCAGGACCATCTCGGCGGCGGCGCGGTCGGGCGCCAGGTTGTCCTTGCCGCCGAGGAAGAAGTCGTACATCCGGGCTGCGTTCGGCGTGCTCAGATCGACACTCTCAGGGGCCCTGTCGCGATCTGTCACTCCATACCCTCCGGTCTGGCCTGCTGTGACCAGAGGTAGTTTAGCTACTCAAAGCCACCAATGATGCGCAAAACGCACAACCGGCAGGACCAGTTATCGGCCTGATGGTCTGACCGATTCGTCATGAAGGACCGAGTTTGGGGCCGGACGCGGTCTGGTCCGCCGCGCCGTCCTCGGCGACTTCGGGCAGGATGCGGGCGAACGGCCGGAGGTTCGCGACGCTCTCCCCGCGGCTCACCCGCCACTCCCACTCGCGCCTGATCGACTCGGCGAACCCCAGTTCCAACGCGCGGTCGAAATTGTCGTCAGAGTAGGTGAGGACGCAGCCGAGAATGCGGTCGATCTCGTCCGGCGTCACCGCCGAGAGCGGCAGCCGCCCGACGAGGTACACGTCGCCGACCGGGTCCAGGCTGAAGGCGACGCCGTACATCCCGCCGTTCTTGCGCAGCAGCCAGCGGTAGAACTCCTCGTGGTTCTCGTCCGGCTGCCGGCAGAAGAAGGCCTCGACGTGCAGACTGTGGTCGCCCGCGATCAGCCAGGTCATGGTGGCGAGCTTGTGGCGTCCGGGCAGCTTCACGAGGTACGCGCCGGGGCGCGGCCGCTCGTACTCCAGCCCCTGCTCGTCCAGGATCGACTGCAGGCCCTTGTCCGCGTCCATGTGCCCTCCTTCGTCGGAGGAGTGGCCGGAGGCCATGCCCTCCCCCCTCTCGTCGGTCAGGCCGAGACGGCCATCGTCCGGGCCTCGACGGCCTCGGCGTAGACCTCCAGGAGGCGGTCGGCCGTCTCGTCCCAGCCGAACGCCCTCGCGTGGCGTACGGCGGCGTCCGACATCGCGCGCAGCCGCCCGGGCGCGCCGAGCAGGCCGCGTAGCACGCGAGCGTAGTCGGACGGGTCGTGGCCGTCGATCAACACCCCGGACCGGCCGTCCCGTACGGCGAGGCGCAGCCCGCCCACCGCCGCGGCGACCACCGGGGTGCCGCACGCCTGCGACTCGACGGCGACCAGGCCGAACGACTCGCTGTGCGAGGGGACGACGGTGATGTCGGCGGCGCGGTACCAGTCGGCCAGCTCGTCCTGCGGGCAGGGCGGTTCGAACCGTACGACGTCCGCGATGCCGAGCCGGTGCGCGAGGCGCCGCAACTCCTCCGGCTTGGCGCGGCCGGACCCGCTCGGCCCGCCGACGATCGCGACGATCAGGCGGTCACGGAGACTCGGGTCGTCCTCGAGCATGCGGGCGGCGGCGCGGACGAGGACGTCGGGCGCCTTCAGCGGCTGGATCCGGCCGACGAACAGCAGGACGGCCGCGTTCTCCGGCAGCCTCAGCCGGCGCCGCGCGCCGCCGCGCGGGGTGAAGCGGGACAGGTCCGCGCCCGGGGGGACGGTGGCGACCTGGCCGGGGTCCGCGTCGTACAGGGAGACGAGCTGCCGGGCCTCTTCGGCGGTGTTGGCCACGAGCCGGTCGGCGGACTCGACGACCTGCTGCTCGCCGAGCACCCGGCCGAGCGGCTCGGGTGAGTCACCGGCGGCCAGCGCGAGATTCTTGACCTTGGCGAGGGTGTGCATGGAGTGGACGAGCGGAACGCCCCAGCGCTGCCGCGCGGCCCAGCCCGCCTGGCCGGAGAGCCAGTAGTGGGAGTGGATCAGGTCGTAGTGGCCGGGCTCGTGCGCGGCCTCGGTGCGCAGCAGGTCGGAGGTGAACGCGCACAGATGACCGGGCAGTTCGGACTTGTCGAGCTCCTCGAACGGCCCGGCGGCGACGTGCCGGACCGACACGCCCGGTGCCAGCTCGGCGACGGGTGGCAGGGATCGCGTGGTGGCGCGGGTGAAGACGTCCACCTCGACGCCGCGCTCGGCCATGCGCTTGGCGACCTCGACGATGTAGACGTTCATCCCGCCGGCGTCGCCGGTCCCCGGTTGCTCCAACGGCGATGTGTGAACACTGATCGTCGCTACCCGGGCGAGACCGGACACGGACACCACCTCCGATAGAGCAACTTACCGGCCACGGCACCACATTCCCCCCGCGCGGGTCTCCCCGCGAAGACGCAGGACATGCGCCTGAGAAGATGATGATCGTGCGGAAAACAGCAGTAGTCACCGGTGCAAGCAGTGGAATCGGCGCGGCGACCGCCCGGCGGCTCGCGGCGGAGGGGTTCGACGTGGTGCTCACGGCGCGCCGTGTCGACCGCCTGGAGAAGCTGAAGGCCGAGATCGAGAGCGCCGACCCCGCCGGGCGGCGGAACGCCGTCGCGGTGGTCGCCCTGGACGTGACGTCCCAGGAGTCGGTCGACGCCCTCGCCGAGTCCCTGCGGCAGTGCCACGTCCTGGTGAACAACGCCGGCGGCGCGGCCGGGCTGGACCCGGTCGCGAGCACGGACCCGGCCGACTGGCAGTGGATGTTCGAGACGAACGTCCTCGGGCTGATGCGCGTCACCAAGGCGCTGCTGCCCAAGCTGATCGACAGCGGCGACGGCCACATCGTGAACGTCACCTCGCTGGCGGGGCACGTCGTCTACGAGGGCGGCGCCGGGTACACCGCGGCCAAGCACGGGGCCGCCGCGGTCAACGACACGCTCCGTCTCGAGCTGTACGACCAGCCGGTCCGCGTCACCGAGGTCGCTCCCGGGATGGTCAAGACCGAGGAGTTCTCCCTCGTCCGGTTCAAGGGCGACGAGGACAAGGCGAACAAGGCGTACGAGGGCGTGGCCGAACCGCTGCTCGCGGAGGACGTCGCCGACTGCATCGCCTGGGCCGTGACCCGCCCGTCGCACGTCAACATCGACCGGATCGACGTCAAGCCGCGCGCCCAGGCCGCCGCCCACAAGGTGCACCGCGTCTGATGCCTTCGGGGTCGTAGCGGTCCGCCGGTGGCCGCACACTTGGTGCGTGTCCCGTCCCCCACGGCCCGAAGGCGTCATCACCCGCGGCACGACCGCGCCCAACCGGCTCCGCCGCGCCGACCGCTGGATCGTCTCGGTGCACGGCCCGCTGCTCCGGCGGGCCGACCGGCCCCTCGTCGTGGACCTGGGGTTCGGGGCCTCGCCGGTCACGACGGCCGAACTGTTCGGGCGGCTGCGCGCCGCGCATCCCCGGGTCGAGGTGGTCGGCGTCGAGATCGATCCCGCCCGGGTGGCCGCCGCGAAGCCGCGCGAACGCGAGGGGCTGTCATTCCGCCTCGGCGGCTTCGAACTGCCCGTCGACCGCCCGCCCACGCTGGTCCGGGCGTTCAACGTGCTGCGCCAGTACGGAGAGGGCGAGGCGTGGGCGGCCTGGGAGCGGCTGTGCGCGGGCCTGGCCCCCGACGGCGTACTGGTGGAGGGCACCTGCGCGGAGACCGGCCGCCGCGCCGCGTGGGTCACCCTCGGCGCCCGAGGAGAGGGCCGGGCGCGGGACCGCCGCGCGGTACGGCCGGGCGCGTCCGACCCCCGGATGTCGACGGGAGTACGCCCGCCAGCGTCCGACCCGCGGACGCCGGCGGGAGTGCGCCCGGGCGTGTCCGACCCGCGGACGATCACGTTCGCCGCCCATCTCCCGTCGCTGTCCCGGCCGTCGGACCTGGCCGAGCGCCTGCCCAAGACGCTGATCCACCGCAACGTCCCCGGCGAACGGGTGCATGAGGTTCTGGCCGCCTTCGACCGGGCGTGGGCGACCGCCGCGCCGCAGTCGGTGTTCGGGCCGCGCCAGCGCTGGGTCACCGCGGTGGAACTGCTGGCGCGCGACCATCCGGTGCTCACCGTGCCGCCGTTCGGCGGCCGGGCCCGCTGGCGGCTCGGGGAGGTCACGCTCCCCTGGTCCGCCGTCGCCCCGGCCTAGATCTCCTTGATGCCGTCTTTGCGCGAATAACGACGTTTCGCCATAGATGCGGCATTTCGGGCGAACGACCGTTGGAGTACTGGTCGATTCCACCGGGGGGATGATTCACATGGGCGAACGCCACGAGATGCGCTGGGGTGGGCTGGCCGGTATCGCCGCCGTCGTCTTCGCGGCCGTCGGCCGGATCGTGCTGGGCCGCATGCCGCGGCTCACCGACCCCACCGGGGTGGTCACCATGTACCTGGCGACCCATCGGGCGCAGATCATGTGGGGAACGATCCTCTACGCCATCGGAATCGCCCTCTTCCTGTGGTTCGGCGCCGTGCTGTCGACGGCGTTCCGGCGCGCGGACGAGGACGGCGCCGCCCCCACCGTCGTCCTCGCCGGCTTCATCGTCGTCTCCGCGCTCGCGTTCATGGCCTTCTCGGCGTTCGCCGGGATGACGTACGCCATGACGGAGTACCGGGCGCTGCTGTTGTTCGCGCCCGCTCCGTACGCCACGATGACGGTCCTGGGGACGGTGGGGGGCGTGGCCACCGCCCTGACCTTCGCGGCCATCGCCGTGGCCATCGCCCGTACCCACGTCTTCCCCTGGTGGATGGCGTTGTTCGCCGGGATCGTCGCGGTGATCCGGCTGCTGGCCGCCTTCACCCTCGGAGTCACCGGAGGCGTCCTGGTGCCCGGCGGATGGCTGGAGACCTACGTCCCCGGCATCCTGGCGGCGCTCTGGATGCTGACCGCCAGCGGGCTCCTCGTCCAGGAGCATCTGCCCGCCCTCCGGATGCGCGCGCCCCGCGTCATGGGCCCCCACCGCGCCTGACCCGGACCGGCGCGGCCGGGACGGCGCCCGCACCCCGCCCCCACCATCGGAGCGGCGGCCGAACGCGGCCCGCGCCGCCGAGGGGCGCCCGCCCGGCCGGCCGCCACGGGAGAGCGCCCGCCCGGGGCGCACGCAGCCGAACGGCGCCCGCCCGGTCAGGCACCACCGAAGAGCCTCCGACCCGGGGCGCGCCCCACCGAAGAGCGCCCGACCGGCACACGCACCGCCGGGGAGCCGGCCGACCGGTCAGCCGCCGCCGAGGAGGACGCGGGCGGACGTCGCCGCGAGTCGCAGCGCCTCGTCCAGCCGCGCCGGGCGCCGGCCGCCGGCGTTCGCGACGGTCCCCTTGCCGCCCGCGCCGCCGCCGATCGCGGTCGCCGCGGCGGTCAGGACCGTACGCGCCGGCTCGCCGAGGTCCGGGCTGACCGTCGCGACCAGCAGCGCCCGGCCGCCGACCTGCGTGCCGAGGACGACGACTCCGCCCCGGCGTTCCAGCACCTCCGCGGCGAGGGGCCGCAGTTCGTCCGCGTCGACGCCGGACACCCGCTGGACGACCAGCCAGCCCTGGCCCACGCGCTTGGCGTGCCCGGCCAGGCGGACGGCCTCCGCGGTCAGCTCCTCCCTCCGGTGCCGCTCCAGCACCCGGCGCGCCTCCGCCAGCTCGGCCAGCCGCTGCCGCAGTCGTTCCGGCGCCTCGTCCGGGCGGACCCGCAGCAGGCCGGCGAGCTCGGTGAGCAGCGCCTGCTCGTGATCCTGGTGCCGCAGCGCGTCCGCGCCGGTCAGCGCCTCGATCCGGCGTACGCCCGAGCCGATCGAGGACTCGCCGAGCAGGTGGATCGGCCCCGCCTGGGAGCCGTGACCCACGTGCGTGCCGCCGCACAGCTCGCGGGAGAAGTCGCCGATGTCGACGATCCGGACGCGCTCGCCGTACGTCTCGCCGAACAGCGCCACCGCCCCGGCCGCCTCGGCCTCGGCCCGGTCGGCGTGCCACACGCGGACCTCCGGGTCGCCGAGCAGCCGCTCGTTGACCAGCGTCTGCACCGCGCGCAGCCGTTCGGGCGAGAGGGGTTCGAAGTGCGCGAAGTCGAACCGCAGCCGCCCCGCGTCGACCAGCGAACCCCGTTGCGTCGCGTGCTCGCCCAGCGTCCGGCGCAGCATCGCGTGCAGCACGTGCGTCGCGGTGTGGGACCGCGCGACCGCCGCCCGCCGCTCGGCGTCCACGACCGCCTCCGCGTCGCCTGGCACGACCTCGCCGGACTCGACCCGCGCGACGTGGACGTGTCCGGGGCGGGTGTCCGTGACGGTGAGGACCGCGCCGGACGCCGTACGGATCACGCCGCGGTCGCCGACCTGGCCGCCCGCCTCCGCGTAGAACGGCGTCCGGTCGAGCAGCACCTCGACCTCGTCGCCCTCGACCGCCGCCGGAACCTCCACCCCGTCCCGCAGGATCGTGCGCAGCCGCGCCTCCGCGCGCGTCGCGTCGTACCCGACGAACCGGGTCGTCCCGGTGCCCGGTCGCGTTCCCCGGCCCGGCTCCGTACGGCCGGACCGGCTGCGCCGCCGGCGCTCCTCCAGGAGGGCGGCGAACGCGTCCTCGTCGACGGTGAGACCCGCCGCGCGAGCCGCGTCCACGGTCAGGTCGAACGGGAAGCCGTACGTGTCGTGCAGGTCGAACGCGACCTTCGGCGACAGGCGCCGCTCCCGGATCGCGGTGTCGAGGATCCGCGACCCCTGCCGGAGCGTTCGCGCGAAGCCCTCCTCCTCGGCGGTCACGACCTTCTCGATCAGCGAGCGCGCCGTCTCCAGCTCCGGCCAGGTCGTCCCGTGCAGGTCCACCACCGCGCCGGTGAGCGTGGGCAGCACCGCCACGTCGACGCCGAGCAGCCGCGCGTGCCGGATCGCCCGGCGCAGGAGCCGCCGCAGGACGTACCCGCGCCCGTCGCCCGACGGCAGGACGCCGTCCGCGATCAGGAACGCCGCGGCCCGCGCGTGGTCCGCGACGATCTTCAGCGAGGTGTCGTCCCCGCCGCCCGCCAGCTCCCGTACGGTCTCCAGCACCGGGAGCAGCAGGTCGGTGTGGAAGATGTCGGGCACGTCCTGCAGCACGATCGCCAGGCGGTCGACGCCGAGGCCCGTGTCGATGCTCTTGGCCGGAAGCTCCCCCACGATGCGGAAGTCCTCGTCGCGGACGTCCTGCATGAAGACGAGGTTCCACAGCTCCAGGTAGCGCTCGCCGTCGGCCGCCGGGCCACCGCCGGGACCGTACGCCGGGCCACGGTCGTAGTGGATCTCCGAGCTCGGCCCGCACGGGCCCGCCATGCCCATCGACCAGTAGTTGTCCGCCCTGCCGAGCCGCTGGATCCGCTCGCCGGGCACGCCGAGCCGCCGCCACAGGCGCTCGGCCTCGTCGTCGTCCTCGTAGACGGTGATCCAGAGCCGGTCGCGCGGCAGGCCGAACCCCTCAGTGATCAGCTCCCACGCCCACGCGGTCGTCTCCTCCTTGAAGTAGTCGCCGAAGGAGAAGTTGCCGAGCATCTCGAAGAACGTGACGTGCCGGGCGGTACGGCCGACGTTGTCCAGGTCGCCGGTGCGCGCGCACTTCTGCAGCGTGGTCGCGCGGTGGAAGTCCGGGGTGACGCGGCCGAGGTAGTACGGCTTGAACTGGTTCATCCCCGCGTTGGTGAGGAGGAGCTCCGGGTCGGGTGAGACCAGGGAGCTCGCGGGCACCCGACGGTGCCCGCGCGCGGTGAAGAAGTCGAGAAAGGTGGAACGGATCTGCGTGGAACGCATGAACGAGCCTCACGAGGTCGGCGGGACGATGGCACGCACTCGCCGAGCCGGGCCGGGCCGGGACTACCCGTCCCCCGGCTCGGCGCGGCTAGCTCGCCG
The DNA here is from genome assembly GCF_040679475.1 of Actinoallomurus sp. NPDC052274. Classification (NCBI taxonomy): domain Bacteria; kingdom Bacillati; phylum Actinomycetota; class Actinomycetes; order Streptosporangiales; family Thermomonosporaceae; genus Actinoallomurus; species Actinoallomurus sp. NPDC052274. Next base: position 23,735 of record NZ_JBFAUT010000029.1, on the reverse strand, counting down.
CCCCACCTCGTGCAGATCCATGGTCCGGGACCGTACCTACACGGCCCCGGACGGCACAATCGCTTTTCCGCCCGGCGGCGTGACTAGCCGCAGAGGACCTTCTTGCCGGTGACCTCGACCTTGGTCCAGCTGTTGGTGTTGATGGAGCCGTACACGTAGAGGCACCGGTGCGGGGCGTAAACGTAGACCGGCCCGGCGTACCAGCTGTACCTCTTGCCGTAGCCATCGGTCTTGCAGCTGCCGTACTTGGTCCGGGCCTTGTTGTAGACGCAGAGCTTGAGCTTGGCGCTGTAGAGCGGCATCGACCCCTTACGGACGACCAGCGCACAGTTATAGCCGTTCGAGGAGTTGTAGTAGACCTTGAGGTAGCCGCGGAGGGTGGAGTTGATGTACATCCGCTGGGTGCTGCGCAGGGCGTACCTGGACCCGCAGGACGGACCCGACGCGCTCGCGGGCGTGCTCGAGGCCAGCACGGTCGTCAGCGCGAGGGTGGGAAGCACGGCGGCTGCCAGGGCCAGCGAACGCCTTCCAGAAAGGATCATGAGCCGTACCGTCCAGCCGCCGGACCATTCGGCCATCGTCGTACGCCAAGGCCGGAAAGGCCGGATCCGGCCGCCGGGCGGCCGGTTTCCGGGGGGGTGGCGTCAGGCGCCGGCGTCTCCGGCCGAGCCGGGTTCCGGGCCGTACGTCCCCCAGCCGGAGACCACCAGGTCACCGTCGAAGACCAGCACCTCGTTGACGAGCTGCCCGGCCTGGTTGCGGTAGTTGATGACCACCGAGTCGATTCCGGCGTAGACCCCGACGACCTCGAAGCGCAGGTCCGGAAGGTGACGGAGGCCCTCGGCCCAGTACGCGCGCAGCGCCTCCTTGCCGCGCAGGCTCCCGTCCGATCCGGGCAGGAGGCGCGCGGCGACGGGCGAGTGGAACACCACGTCGTCCGCGTAGTGCTTCATGATCCGGTCCAGGTCGTGGGAGTTCCAGCCGGCCACCCATTCCTCGGCGAACCGCCGCGCTTCAGCAAGATCCATGCCGGTAGTGAACCCGGCCGCCGCGAGGAGCCACGCGGCGGCCGATTCACGCGTCGAATCTACATAGCGTAGTACTACGACCGGTAGTACTACGAGAGATAGGATGCATCCCGTGAAGGGTCTTGGAGAGCTTGAACGCACGGTCATGGAGGTCCTGTGGGACCGGGAGAACGGCGCGACCGCCCGTGAGGTCGGCCGTGTCCTCGCCGACGATCGCGACCTCGCGCACACCACGGTCATGACCGTTTTGGACAGGCTGGCAAAGAAAGGTTTCCTGGTTCGGGAGAGGGAAGGCCGCGCCTGGCGCTACCGTCCGGTAGCGACGAAAGAGGCGTACGTCGCCGAACTCATGCTGGGGGCGCTGAACATGACGGGCGACCGCGACGCCGCGCTGGCGCACTTCGCACGCTCCGTCTCCGGCGACGAGGCCGACCTGCTGCGCCGCGCACTCGACGAGGTTGAAGGGACATAACCCGGGATGACCGGCACGGCCCTACTCGCCCTGGTGGCGGCCGGTAGCGCATTCGGCGCGCACCGGCTGACGCGCGCCCGCTGGACCTGGCGGACGCCGCGCACCGCGATCCTTCTCTGGCAGGCCCTCGGCCTGGCCTGGGGCCTGGCCTCCATCGGCACCCTGCTCGGGTTCGGCGTCGCGCCGTACGGCCAAGGCGTCTTCGTCGGCGTCGCCCACTTCTTCACGGACCCGCACGCCCTGTCGCCGATCCGCATCGCCTCGGTCGCCGCCGGCCTCACCTTCATGCTGATGCTGATCGCCGTGCTGCTGGTCGCGATCGTCGGCGTCGTACGCGCGCGACGGCGGCACCGCGCCCTGCTCGCCCTGGTGGCGCACGGCAACCCGGAGATACCCGGCACGCTCGTCCTCGACCACCCGGCGGCCGCCGCCTACTGCGTCCCCGGCGTCCGTTCGCCCAAGGTCGTGGTCAGCGCCGGCACGCTGGAGATCCTCGGCCCGTACGAGCTGGCGGCCGTGCTCGACCACGAGCGCGCGCACGTCCGCGAACGCCACGACCTGGTCCTGCTGCCCTTCACCTCACTGCGCCGGATCTTCCCGCAGGCCCGCATCGTCGGCCGCACCCTCGACGCGGTCGAACTGCTCGTCGAGATGGCCGCCGACGACCGCGCCCGCCGCCACCGCCCCGACAAGGAGCTGGCCACCGCGCTGCTCCGCTTCGCCGCCGCCCGCCCGGCCCCGACCCCGGCCGGCACCCTGGCCGTCACCGGCGCCATCCCCGACGACGAGACCAGCCCGACCCTGGTCCGCGTCCGGCGGCTGCTCTCCCCGGCCCCGTTCCCCCGCCCGCTCCGCGGCGCGATGCTCGCCGCCGCGACCTTCGTCGCCGTCCTCCCCCTGATCCTCTACGCCATCCCGGCCTGACCCGGACACGTCCGCGCGCCAGCGCCGTCCCGGCCGGCCGCGGACGGTCGGCGCGCACAAGTCTCGGCGAACGCGGTCGGCCGGACGCGTTTTACGGCGATTCGCCGCCTTTCGCGGTCCCCGCCGAACGCTCTCACCGAGCATTTCGTCCGCGCCCCCCACGGTCATCGTCGGCCCCGCCGCCACCGCCCTGTGGCCTCCCAGCGATGCGGCAACCGTTTTCATCAGCGTCGAGGATTCCGGTCGCTCCTGCGACCGGAATCCTCGGCAGAGACCGAGGCCCCGCGACATTTCCCCGATTTGGAGCGCATCATAAATCGATGAACAGCGTTGAGCGGCGGCTCTTTATAAAGATTCGCTGTCGCCCAAAAATAGCGAGCCGCAACGGATGTATCTGTTCCGATACTGAAGCATCACTACCGAGGATGACTGCGGGCCCTTTAGGACAGTTCGTGGTGCAATTCGCCGATGGCACGATGAGCCGGATTGGTGATCAGGCCAATTGGCATACTGCCACCCCGCCGACACGCCGGAGGCACCACATGACCGTCAAGGATCTCCAACTCGCCGAGCAGACCGTCGAGCAGTGGCGGACCGTCGCGTGCGCCGACAACCCCGCCGGCCCGCTCTACGCGTCCGGGGCGTTCGCGGAGGCGGACCTCATCGAGGCGGAGACGAGCTACACGGGCGTCTGCAGCGCGTGCAGCGCCTCGCACACCCACCCCTGCTGCTGAGCCTCCTGGACGCGGGCGGTGAGCACCGATACGAGCGCCGTCGTCGGTGACCTCACCCGGTCGCTGAGCCGCCTGGTCGAGCCGGCCCTGGACGGACTGTGGAAAGAACTCGCAGCCGTCCCGGGCCTGGCCGAGTCCGAGCGGACGGCGATCCGGGAGGGAACGGCGGCCGCGCTCTATGAAACGGCCCATCGTAAAGTCGCCCGCGTCCTGATCCTGGAGCTGAACGCCGCGCGGATCACCGGCCGGTTGACGGCCGGTGATCCCGCCGCGCGCTGGGCCGAATTCGCCGAGATGTCGTCGTCTCCGCACTACTGGGAGTCATTGGCCCGGCATTACCCGCCACTGCTGTCCCGGCTGCGCACGGTGCTATCGGGGCGGAGCGCCGCGGCGCTGGCGCTGGCCCGCCGGCTGGCCGCGGACCGGGACGCGCCGGCGAGGCTGCTCGGCGCGGACCCCGGCCCCTTGTGCCGGGTCGCCTTCGGCGCCGGGGACAGCCACCGAGGCGGCCGGACGGTGGCCCTCCTGGAGTTCGGCGCCGGCACGGTCGTCTACAAGCCGCGGCCGGTGAGCGTGGACGCCGTGCTCGGCGAGCTGCTGGCCGAGGTCCTCCGCGACGTCCCGGAGGACGCACGGATCCGGGTCCCCCGGGTGGTGCCCGGTGACGGGTACGGCTGGGCCGAGTTCGTGACCCACCGGTACTGCGCGGACGCCGGGGAGCTGTCCGACTTCTACCGCGGCATCGGGCACTGGCTGGGCGTGATGCGGCTGCTCGGCGGCAGCGACCTGCACGCCGAGAACATGATCGCCTGCGGACCCGTGCCGGTCGTGGTGGACTGCGAGACGCTGTTCACGCCGGTGCACCCGATTCCGCCGTCCGGGCTCGGGCTCGCGCCCGACCGGGCCCGCGCGCTGGTCGGCGCGACCGTACTGCGGACCGGGATGCTGCCCAACCGGGGGACGGCCCTGGGCTGGCGAGGCGTGGACGCCTCCGCGGCGGGATCGCTGCCCGGCGAACAGCCGCTCACCGAGTTGCCGGTCATCGTCGACGCGGGCAGCGACCAGGCCCGGATCGGGACCCGGCCGGTCGAGCCGGCGATCGGCGCGAGCCATCCCAGCCCCGAACCGGCGCTGGCCGACCACTGGGAACGCGTTCTCGGCGGCTTCACCGAGGCGACGGAGGCGTTGCGGTCGCTCGACCGGACCGGCGCCCTGGAACCGCTGCTCGCCCGTTTCGCCGACTGCCCGATCCGCGTGGTCCTGCGTTCCACCGAGGCCTACACCGAACTCGCGCGGATGCTGTGGCATCCGGTGTCCCTGCACGACCCCGGCCCCGCCACGGACCGCGCCGCCGACCTGCTGACCGCGATGGCCGAGCACGTTCCCGGTGCGCCGGGCGATCCTGAGGTCGTCGCCGCGGAGGTCGCCGACCTGCTCGACGGGGACGTCCCGTTCTTCTCCACGACTCCCCGCCGCGGGCGGCTGGACGGCCCGCGCGGCACGTCGTACCTGCCCGAACAGGACCTCGTGGCGGCTGCGCTGCACCGGTGGCGTACGGCCGACCTCCGGCTGGACACTCAGGTCATCCGGGCGACGCTGGTCAGCGCTTACCTCAATGACGGCTGGCTGCCGGGCGATCGGCGGATGCGGGCGGACCGGCCGCGCCGCGACGAGCTGGACCGCAGGCGGCGCCGGATCGCCGCCGCGTTGATCCGCGAGCTGCGCGACGCCGCGCTCCGCGCCGAGGACGGCACCGTCACGTGGATCGCACCGGTGCTCGCCCCGGCCGGCTGGGCCGTGCAACCGCTGGGACCGGACACCTACGGTGGCCTGTCCGGAGTGGCCGTCCTGCTCGCCGCGTACCGCCGGGAGAGCGCGGCCGGGCGGGCGGACGACGTCGACGGCGTGGCCGGGCTGCTCGGCGACGTGCTACGGACCGTACGCGCGGCGGAGGACAAGGACGCCGCCGTACGCGCGGCGGAGGCCCGGCTGCGCCCGCCGCCGCCCGGCGGGTACATCGGGCTCGGGTCGCAGATCTGGGCATGGCTGACGCTGCACTCCTGGGAGGCGGCCGGCCCGGACGGTCTGGACCGCGCCCGCGCGCTCGCCGCGCTGCTGCCCGAGGCCGTCGCGGCCGACGACAGGTTCGACCTGCTGACCGGGATGGCCGGGGCGATCGTGCCGCTGCTCCGCCTCGCCGCTGTGACCGGCGAGGAGCGCTGGACACGCCAGGCCGTCGTCATCGGCGATCGGCTCGTCGCCGGCGCCCGGCGCGGGGCGGGGACCCTGTGCTGGCCCTCGCAGCGTTGGCCCGGCGGCATCGGCGGCTTCGCCCACGGCGTGACCGGCATCGGGTGGGCGCTGGCGCGGCTCGCCCTCGCGACCGGCGACACGCGCTTCACCGACGCCGCACGGGCGGCGTTCTCCTTCGAGGAGACGCTCTACGACCCGGCCGCCGGCGGCTGGGTCGACCTGCGCGACCCGGACGAGGACGTGTTCTCGGCCGCCTGGTGCCACGGCGCCGTCGGCATCGGGATCGCCGCCGCCGACCTGGCACGGCGAGGCTGGGACGGCGCGGACGTCATCGTGGGGCGGGCGGCCGACCTCTCCGCCCGGCGCGGGTTCGACTGGAACCACACCCTGTGCCACGGTGACCTGGGCTGCTGGGAACTGTTCGACGACGCCCTGGCACTCGACCGTGCCCCGGCCGAGGTGGACCGGCGCGGGCTCGACGCGCGGATCATCACCAGCCTGGAGGACAACGGGCCGGTCAGCGGACTGGCCCGGGACGCGTACTCCCCGGGCCTGCTCGCCGGGCTGGGCGGCATGGCCTACCAGTTGCTACGGCTGCACCCCGACAGCGACCTACCGTCGGTCTTGAAGCCGGACTGACCCTGAACCACCGGGCGCGTGGAGCCAGGCGACGAGGTCCGGCGCCGCCAGCGACGCCACGCGGGCGCGATAGGCGGCGAGCTCCTCTTCGGTGAGGATCTCCTCGGCGGCGCCTGGCCGTCCACGCCGGAAGAACGACGTGCCGCTCTTGATGATCCCGCCACCGGGGACGTACCGATCGGCGCCGCCCCGCATCCGCTCGAAGGTCGCCGCCCGCACCAGCGTCGGCCAAGCGGATTCGGGCACCGCGATCCCCAGCCGATCCGCGAGCCCGCGCATCTGACCTTCCAGGTCGCGGCACAGGTCCTCATAGCGGATCAGCAGCACGTTGCCGTCGCCGCGCCTGGCCCAGGCACCGCCCAGGTGCCGCATGACGCCGGGCAACGAATCCGGGTTCGTACGCGGGTCCGCGTCATGGGAGATCCAGTCGAGCAGCCAATCCCGGAGCGTCTTGCGCGCCGCCGACGGCTCGGTGGGCAGGTCGTTGCCGGTCAGTTCCCGCATCCGGCCGATGTCGATGTTCGTGGTGTGGTGGTACAGCGACACCGCCAGGTCGAGCGGCTGCCTGGCCGTCACGATGTACGTGACACGGCGATCGACCGGCAGAGCGTCCAGCGGCATATGCGTCTTGATGAACCGGCGGTGCCGCTGCCGCGCGAGCAGCGCGTACACCTCGTCGCGCGGCATCGTCAGGTGATCGAGCCACGGGGACAGCCGGCCCAGCGGGGCGGGCAGGTCCGGCGTCTGAAAGATCAGCAAGGCACAGATCATCTGCGTCCACGTCGTGCCGCTCCTGGGCCGCGTGCTGATCACAATGTCGCCGTCCCGAAACGGAAACCCGTCCCAGCGGCCGCTGTCGGCATCAAACGACCGATGCCGAAACGGCCCCGACGCCCCGCCCACAGATTCTCAGCCGCGCCGGTCGGCGACGGCCCCGAGGACAGTCACCTCGACGCAGTCGGACTGAGTGCTGGTGCCACCGCTGTAGCTGGACTTCCGCCAAATGGTCATGAGACTCGCTCCATCGCTTCGACGATCAGGCCCGACAAGGCACCTTGGGCAACGCGACATCGCCGATGAGATCGAACCACACGCGGTAGGAATCTGTCCCAGCCGCCGCCGGTGCGCAAGCCACGAAATGCGGGCGTGCAGGACGCTCGGCCAACGTGGCTCGCCAGGTCCGTTCTACGGCGACTCGCCGCCCTTGAAGATCCCCGCCTGGGCACCTTCACCGAGCATTCGGCCCGCACCACCCGGAAGCGCCCTGCGGCTGCGGCCGGTAACGCGTCTCCTACGAGCAGGTCCGACATAGGGTTCGTGGGCAACGCGACGCCACCGATCGGACCACCCGAGACGAGATCGTCCCGCCCGACCATCGGGTCAGGCCGGCGCGAGGAACTCGTCGATCAGCCGGTTGATCTGTTCTGGATTCTCGAGGGCGGCGAGGTGGGCGACCTCGTCCAAGGCCAGGAACGTGGATCCGGGGATCGCGTCGGCCATGGCGCGTGTCTCCGCGACGGGGAAGGTCCCGTCCTCTTTCCCGGCGATGACCAGGACCGGGGTCTCGATCGTGTTGAGCAGACCGAGTTGATCCGGGCGGGCGGGTACGACGCTCTTGACCGCCCAGGAGGCCGAACGAATGTCGACGCGCTCCAGCGACTCACGGACGGTCGCCACGACCTCGGGCCGTGTTCGGAGGGTGGTGGGGCCGAGGAATGCCTTGACGGCCGACCGGGTCACCGGCGGCCGGATGCCGCCCAGCGTCTTGGCCATGCGGAGCAGGAGGGCGAACTCCGCCTTCTGCCGTCGGCCGGCCGCCGAGCCGGTGCAGTTCATCAGGACGGCACTGCCGATCCGATCGGGGTGGCGCGCGGCGAAGGTGCCACCGATCATCCCGCCCCAGGAGTTACCGACGAAGTGCGTGGTGATGATCTGGAGATGGTCGAGGATCTGAGTGATACAGCGGACGTTGTCCTCGAAGCCGAACATCGAGGTGAGCGGCTCGCTGCGGCCGTGGCCCGGCGGATCGACCAGGATCACCCGGTACCGGTCGGCGAAGTGGGTCTCCTGGGCCGCCCACATGTCGCCCGTCATGAGCAGACTCGGCCAGAACAGCATCGCCGGGCCCTCACCGCCGACCCGCACATGGATCCGGCCGAGCACGGTCGGGACCTCATGATCGATCATGCCCAACGCCCACCTTCACGGAAGCAGCCCCACCAACGACACCATTGAACCGAATGCGGTTCAACTCCCGTCAGCCGCCACTGCCGCCAGACCGAGCTCATCCTCTCGAGCCGAAGCCCGCCCGCGGCGGAGTGGAGCGTTCCCGAACGCCCCGCCCGGCCATCTGCGGGTGGTCGGCGCGCACAAGTCTCGGCGAACACGGCCGAACGTGCCCGCTTCCACCCCATTCGCCGCCTTTGACGGGCCCGGTCGGACCCGTTCGCCGAGCGTTTCGTCCGCGCCAGGATGTTCAGAGGCGGGTCGAGCGTTCCAGAGCGCTCCAGCCAGCGGCGTAGCAGCCGATTCCATTACCGCCGAGGGTCCTGGTCGCTCCCACGACCAAAACCCTCGGCAGAAACCGAGAAGATCCAAGCCACCTCGACACAGTCTCCCTGGGTGGTGGTGCTCTCGCTGCGACTGGACTTCCGCCAGATGGTCATGAGAATCGCTCCATCGCTTCGACGATCAGGTCCAACGAGGCGTCTTTAGGCAACGCGACATCGCCGATGAGATCGAACCACACTCGGTAGGAATTTGTCTCGGTTGCGTCCTGTATGAGCCGCCCACCGCCGGGCGCGACTGTGTAGACCGAGTCCACTCCACCCATAGTCATGATTTTGAATGAGCCATCCCGGCCAGCATGAGCACCAACGGACTTCGGCACCACCCGGACACTGACATGCAGACGGTTCGCCAGCTCGATCAGATGGGCGAGTTGGTCGCGCATGATCTCGGCGCAGCCGACCGGCTGGGTGACGACCCGCTCATCGATGAGCGCCCACACACGAGGCGGAGGAGTGCGATATAGGCACTCCTGGCGCATAACACGGACCTTGGCTCCCGCCTCTGCTCCCTCGGTTCCCGCTGCGTCGAACATGGCACGGGCGTAGCTCTCGGTCTGGAAGAGACCGGGCATCCACCCGAGGTCCCAGACCCGGAGCTCGTCAGCATCGGCCTCCAAATCGAGGTGGGTCGCGGACCAGCTGGCGTCGTGCCCGAGCTTGGCGAACTTGACCAAGCGGGTGTAGAGGCCGCCAGTAAGCCACGCATCATCGATCTTGATGGCATGCTTTTCCTGGAGCTTCGTTTTGCCGGATTCAACATAGGCGACCAGAGATCGGTCTCGTCCTATGATATCGCCGACGACCGCGAGCGAAATGCCGCGTTCCTGCCGCTGTCTCCTGAGGTCGAAGGCGATTGCATCCCACAGGTTCCCGTCCGGATCGAACCCACTGCGGTAGCGCATCGCGCCCCCTAATGTTGAATTTCCTCAACTCGCCTAGTCAACGTAGGCACGCCAGGCGCATGCTGTCAGGCGATCACAGAAAGTGGTGAATGGAAAGCGATCGGTGACGATGATGACCTTCGACGAACCTCAGATCGCGGACCACTCGAGCCCCGGCCGCCACGCGGCGCCGGCCGTGGATCCGCTGGCCGCCCTCCCCGCGGCTCCGGCGGTCAGCCGGCCGTCGTGGATCGCGCTCAGCGTCAGCCGTACGTCGGTGGCGAAGGCCAGGCGGTTCGCCGCCGAGGTCATCCGGGACCACGTCAGCGACCCCGACCACGCGGATTCGATCGTGCTCGTCGTCTCCGAGCTCGTCACGAACGCCCGGCGGGCCGCCGCAGAGGTCCGGCGATGGGAGCCCCACGACCTTCCCCTGCGGTTCGGCCTCCTGGCCACCGACCGCTGGGTGCACCTCTACGTGACGGACCCCGATCCCCGGCCCCTCCAGCCCAACCCGGCTCCGGCCAACGGCTGGGGCCTCGGGATCGTCGACACGTACGCCGCCGTCCGCTGGGTCGGCTACACCCAGGTCGCCAAGACCGTCCACGCCCTCGTGCCCGCACCGGGCGTCACGCTGACCGCGGCAGAGCTGAAGGAGAGAACAAGGGACATGGGCAAGCACGAGCAGGAAGCGGACTGCTCAGCCTGCAACGGGAAAGGCGGTTCCTGGAAGACCCACGACGGAGACCGATTCTGGGCACCCTGTGTGCTGTGCAACGGAACGGGGAAGCAGTGAACGCTCATGAGGCCCTCGCGGCGATCCCCAGAGAGTCCTTCATCCCCGACGAGATCTTCGTTTCGGACGAGCAGGGCCGGCTGGTGCCGATCAGGCGCTCCGACGACCCCGAACGCTGGTCCCGGCACGTGGCAGCCGACGCTCCGGTCGTCACCCGTACCGCCTTCGATCCCGACGTGCCCGCCGAACTGTACGACGCGGCGACGGGCAGGGGCGTCGAGGCGACCAGTTCCAGCAGCGCGCCGTACATCATGGCCCGAATGATCGACGCGCTTGAGCTGCGACGCGGTATGCGGCTCCTCGAGGTCGGGACGGGTACCGGTTACAACGCCGCCGTCCTGGCCCACCTGCTCGGCGCCGAGAACATCGTCTCCATCGAGATCGATCCGGTGGCCGCCGCAAGGGCCGGCAGGGAGCTGGAGAAGATCGGCCATCCGGTCGAGGTGATCGTCGGGAACGGTGAGAAGGGTCATCCGGCTCGGGCGCCGTACGACAGGATCCTCGCCACCGCGTCCGCGCACACCGTCCCGTACGCGTGGGTGGAACAGGTTCGGCCGGGCGGAGTCATCGTTGTTCCCTGGGCGCCCACGTTCCACCCGGACTGGCCCCTGTGCCGTCTCGTCGTGCGGCCGGACGGAACCGCCGAGGGCCGCTTCGTCGGGCCGTCGATGTTCATGCCGCTGCGCGATCAGCGCGTACGGCCCCGTGTCATGCAGCAGGCCGAGGAGCGATGGATCGCAGCGGGAAGGCCCGACTGCAGCCGTTATCGGGTAACCGTCTCCCCCGAGGGCCAGCACGTCTGGCTCGACGCACCGGACAACCCGATCGACTGCTGATGCCAGGTGGACGTCGCGACGTGATTTCCTGGCGAATACCGCGTTCTATCGGCAGCATCTGCCCGTGATCACGGCGACGTCCATTGCGGTGTCGCCGACATGGGTCGGTTTTTCCCGCTATTCGGGATCGCGATAAGGGGGGCCGGGTGGAGAGCGTTCCATTGATGAGCACGCTCCGATCCCCTTGGTGACCATTACGTCACCGTGTGGAGGCTCCCCGGCGGCGCATGGTTCTCGTAGGTTCCGAGTGGTCTGGAGGGAGTGCCGCAATGGGAGAGCACGCCGAGCGAGTCGACCGTTCCATAGGCGCGAAGCGGAAGATCTTAATCGTTGGGGCCGGTCAGGCCGGGCTCCAGCTCGCGCTGAGTCTGCCTGCCGACCGCTACGACGTCACGGTCATGACCGCGCGGACCGCCGAGGAGATCCGCGACGGGCGGGTCATGTCGACGCAGATGATGTTCGGCCCGGCCCTGGACCGGGAACGCGAGAACGGCCTGAATCTCTGGGAGAGTCAGGCTCCGGCCGTCGCCGCGTTCAACGTGACCGTGGCCGGCCCGCCGGGAGCCGAGCCGCTCCGCTTCACCGCCGCGCTCGACGCCCACGCCCAGTCGGTCGACCAGCGGGTGAAGATGTCCGCGTGGCTGGAGAGGTTCCGCGCCCGCGGCGGCGAGGTCATCGTCCATCACGCGACCGCCGCGGAGCTGCCCGCTCTGACCGAGCGGTACGACCTGACGATCGTCGCCGCCGGCAGGGGCGACCTGGTCGAGCTGTTCGACCGCGACCCGGACCGCTCGCCGTACGACCGGCCGCAGCGCGCGCTATCCGTCATCTACGTCCACGGCATGGCGCCCAGGGGCGGATTCTCCGCCGAGCACGTCGGCATCACGGTGCTCCCGGGCGTCGGCGAGCTGTTCACCATGCCCGCCCTGACGCCCTCTGGTCGCTGCGACATCATCTTCTTCGAGGCGGTTCCCGGCGGTCCGCTGGACCGCTGGGACACACTGCTCGATCCGCCGCGGCACCTCGCGCTCGCCCTGGACCTGATGCGCCGGTACGCGCCGGCCGAGTACGAGCGCTGCCGTGACGTCCGGCCCACCGACGAGCGCTGCAATCTCGTCGGCGCCTACACCCCTACGGTCCGCCGACCCGTCGGGGAACCGGGCGGCGGCACACCGGTGCTGGGGATGGGTGACGTGGTCGTCGCCAACGACCCGATCGCCGGTCAGGGGGCCAACAACGCCGCGCACTGCGCGGCCGTCTACGCGCGGGCGATCCTCGACCACGGCGACCGGCCTTTCGATCGCGAGTGGATGCGGCGGACCTTCGAGGCGTACTGGGGCCACGCCCGCCACTCGACCGCCTTCAGCAATCTTCTGCTCGGCCCGCTTCCCCAGCACGTCCAGCAGGTGCTGGGAACGGCGGCCGGGGATCCGGCCGTCGCGCGCCGCTTCGTCAACGGGTACGCCGATCCCGGCGACTTCAACGGCTGGTTGACCGGCCCGGACGGCGGGAGCACCCATCCGGGGGCGCTGACCGATACGGCGGACCGACAGCGTGTCCCGTGAAAGACGGCCGCCGCGTCGGCCTTTCCCTCCGGGCTGCGTCTCGTCCGCGACGGTCGCATGACGCCCGCCGGAGCACGGCTCCGCCGGGCGTCACGTCGCTGATGCGAGCTGGCACAAGCGTCGCCGCGTCTCGCGGAGCTCGGCTTCTTTGGCGTCGAGGCGGTCGGCCAGGGCGTCCAGCTCAGCCCGCAGGTCCGGACACATCTCAAGGTGGATACCGTGATCGCCGGTGCGCACGCACTGGAGGTACCGCTGGATGGTCGAGGTTCCCAGGCCAGCGGAGATCATCATCTTGATCTGGGCTACGCGAGTGACATCGGACTCGGCGTAGTCCCGGTACCCGCTGCCGTCGAGTGCCGGCACCAGCAGTCCCCGGTCCTCGTAATGGCGTAGCGCTCGCGCGCTCACGCCGGTCAGCTCGGCCAGCTCGCTGATCAGCACCGCCGGCTCCTCCTCATCGGCTTGACCTTCACGCTGGTGTGAAGGCATAGCGTTCCGCGCCATGACGACTGGAACAACCCGGCGACGTGCCTCGATCATCCACGGCTACGGCGCGACCCCTCGAGATCACTGGTTCGGCTGGCTTGCGGAGCAGCTCGAAGCGGATGGCATACCGACCACGGTCCCGGCTCTGCCGAACCCACAAGCCCCAGACCCGGCGCAGTGGGCGGAGGCCGTACACGCCGACGTGGGAACCCCTGACGAGAACTCGGTGATCGTCGCGCACAGCCTGGGCGGTCTGACCGTGCTGCGCCATCTGCGTTCGCTACCCGATACCTGGCGCCTTGGCACCCTCGTGCTGGTCTCCGGATTCGTCGACCGGCTACCCGCGCTCCCGGAGCTGGACGCCTACATCGGAGACGGCTGTGACGTGGAGGGGCTCAGCAGGCAGATCGATCGGCTCACGGTCATCCGGTCGGACGCGGACCCGCTCGTTCCGCCTGGTCACACCGACCGTCTCGCCGGCCTGCTCGAGGTCTCCGCGCAGGTGGTTCCCGGGGCCGGTCACTTCCTCGCTTCTGACGGCGTCACCTCGCTCCCCGAAGTTCTCAAAGCGATCGTCTGAAGCCCCCGCAGTGCCATGACGCGACGTGGCTCTCTGGCGAATGCTGCCGTCCATCGGCAGCACCCGCCAGTGACCGGCGTTCAGCGGCGACGCGCGAGTGAGGCCGGGTCTGTGGTCGCGCTGACCTACGTCCAGGCGGCGGACCAGGCGCACGAGGTCGCCGAGCGGATCGAGGCCGATGGTGGCAGGGCCGCGGTCATCCAGGCCGACCTGACCCGTCCGCAGGCCGCGGCGGCGGAGCACACACGACCAAACCCTGGACAGAAACCGACACCGCCGTCTTACCGTCGGCGCCGATGCTCGCCCGGAGGAATGCCGTACGCGGCTTTGAACGCCCGGTTGAAGGACGCGCCGTCCTGGAAGCCCCACCGTGCTCCCACCTCCGCGACGGACATGTTGATCAGCCTCGGGTCGGCCAGGTCGGTGCGGCAGCGTTCCAGTCGGCGGCACCGGATGAATCCGCCGAGGTTCTGTCCATCCTCGTGAAAGAGGTGATGCAGGTATCGCACGGAGATGTGATGCGCCGCGGCGATCATTGCGGGCGACAAGCCTGGCTCGTGCAGGTGGTCGAGCACGAACGCCTTGATCTGAACTAGGAGTGCCTGCTGCCGTGTCTGCGCCGGTATCCGGTCTTCCGTGTCGGCCAGATCCGAGAGAAAGGCCGTCGCGAGGCCGACGGCTGCAGGCTCCAGCCGGCGGCCGATGCCGCCATGAATCGCTGCGGCCTGCTCGGCGCAGCCGGCCATGAAACGGGCCAGGAGGATTCCCGCTCCCGTCCGTGACGGCATCGGCCGCGCCACCAGATCCCGCAGTTCCTGCTCCGGGATCGGCAGCACGCGCCTGGGCAGATGCAGCACCACCAGGCTCGCCAGGGCGATGCCGAAGGATGCCTCCGCCACGAAGGGCCGGGACGTGTCGTACAAGACCAGGTCACCGGCTTCCAGAGCCGTCTGGTTGCGATTCTGCGTGAGCTGCAGGGAGCCGGCGCGAACGAGCGCGAGCTCCCACCAATCGGGATCTGAGCGCTCGACCATGCGGCGGGTACGGACCGAACGCAGCGCGGAGAATTCCAGTACAGAGGCCTGTAGCCCGCCTAGCTTCAGTTGACTCGCCGCCGCCCGGAAAACCGCCATCCGGTCGATGGTGATCCGCGTGGGGACCAGGTCGCGAGCCGTGAGCTCGCACCACCAATCGAACCGGTCCGCAGACGGTACGTCGGAGCTGCGCAGCTCCACCACCGCACCTCCCAATGGCCTATTGCTCTACGGATCAATGATCTGTGCGTTCAGCGTCAATGACACCCGGATGACCATCGCAAGATAATCGACGGGTTGCGCTGCGGACATCGTGGTAAACCCTGATCACCCCAGAAGAGGAAGGGTGCACCCCCATGTCCACAGGCGTCCTCGCCGAGACTGGAAGGTAGATAAGGTGTCCATTCGAAATTGCTCCGCATGGAGCCGGGTCCTCGGGGTTGTCGTCGCGACGGCTTCCCTCTCCGTCATCGCGGGTACGGCGGCGGAGGCGGCACCGTACCCCATCCCGCACATCAAAGCGAAGAGCTCCAAGAAGTGCGTCAGCGTACTGGGCTGGTCGAAGTCCAAGGGCGCTCACATCGTTCAGTGGAGCTGCTACAACGGGCGCGCGAACAATCAGCAGTTCCAGACGATATATTACAAGACCTGGAAAGGAGTTAAGGAGGTGCAGATCATGAACATGCACAGCCGCCTCTGCCTCAGCGTCAACGGCAAGAGCACAAAGAACGGCGCCTACGTTAATCAATGGTCATGCAATGGCGCCGACAACACTCTCTGGGCCATTTATAAGGCCAACTCGAGTTCCTACGTCCTCCAGAACATGTGGAGTGGAAAATGCCTCGATGTGGCCGGCAACAGCAACAAGAACGGCGCGTGGCTGACCCAGTACACCTGCGGCAGGTACAAGAACGAGGACTTCACCTTCCCGGTCAAGGTCTGACCGAAGCCTGACCACGCGACAGCGAAGATCCTGCCCGCTGGAGGTTCGATCGTCAGATCGAACCTCCAGCGGGGCGGAGTGGGGCGTGCGGAACGCTCGGAGAACGACGTCTCAGGGCTGTGTTTCACGGCGATTCGCCGCTTTCGTACGGGTGTTCACCGAGAATTCGGTTCGCTCGGGCGGAGCGGGGATCGACGTGTCTACAGTGGGGCCATGGATGTCGAGCGGGCACAGGAGGCCTCGCAGGTCCGTCCGCAGATGGACATGAGCCGGCTGCTCCCGTTGGTCGGCGTTCTCGCCGTGATCCTCGGTGTCGGCGGGGCCTCTATGCCGATCCGATGGGTCGTCCTGTGCGACGACGCTCCGGGCTTCCGCCACTTCGAGTCGTTGAATCGGACGATGTGGCACGGCATCGAGGCGGCCATCCTCGTCTCCGGAATCGCGTTCGTCACATTGTTCAGCGAACGGCGGCGCACCCCGTTGATCGTGCTGCGCTTCGCGTTCTTGGCCGCGGTGGTGACGCTGGTCCTCGTCCAGGTCTTCGTCGGCGCCGAGGTCACCCGCGCCGGGACCACGATCTTCCACACCCAGACCTGTGACGAGCCCGGCGCCGAATTCGAGTTGCCCAACGGCCCACTCCAGCCATAGGCGCCTTCGGGGCGTACGGAATGCTCGGAGAACGCGGCCGCAGCCCACCATTTCTGTGCCGATTCGCCGCTTTCGCGGCGGCGGTCGCCGAGCATCGCGTCCACTCGCCCGCCGGCGAGCCGTCGGCCGGGGATCAGACGTGTTCGAGGGTGCGTTCCTCGGGGCGCACCGGAGGTGCGGCGGGACGGCGGCGGCCGGGGAACCACCAGTTGGCGTGGCCCAGCAGGCTCATCAGGGCCGGGACCAGGACCAGGCGGACGATGGTGGCGTCGACGGCGACGGCGGCCGCCAGGCCGAGGCCCATCATCTTGACCGTCGTGTCCGGCTGCGGCAGGAACGACAGGAAGACACAAATCATAATCAAAGCGGCCGAGGTGATGAGGCGGGCCGTGGAGGCGATGCCGGTGACCACGCTGCCGTGCGGGTCGTTGGTGCGAAGGTACTCCTCGCGGATCCGGGACAGCAGGAACACCTCGTAGTCCATGGACAGCCCGAACAGCAGCGCGAACATGAAGAGCGGGACGAACGCCACGATCGGGACCGGTCCGTCGAGGCCCAGCAGGTCGATGCCCCAGCCCCACTGGAACACCGCCACCACCACGCCGTACGCCGCACCGATCGACAGCAGGTTCATCACGGCGGCCTTGATCGGCACGATGATCGACCGGAACGCGATGACGAGCAGCACGAGCGCGACCGTCACGACGGCGATGACGACGTACTGCATGCGCTGCTTCACGATGGTCGCGATGTCGATGATCGCCGGTGACTCCCCGCCGAGGTAGGCGCGCGCCCCCGGGAACCGGGCGACGGTCGGGGGGATCACCGACTTCCGCAGGTGCCGTACGAGGTCGGCGGTCGCGGCGGCCTGCGGCGGCGAGGCGGGCACGACCTTGACGGTCGCGCTGTCGCCGACGACCAGCGGCGCTTCGGCGGAGGCGACGCCGGGCACCTTCTGGAGACCACGCCGCAGCTCGTCGCCGAGCCGGCGGGCCTCCGGGTTGGGGGTGGGCCGGTCGTTCGGGCTGAGCGCCAGCCGGCCGCCCGGCTCCTGCCGCAGGGCGGTCCATCCCTTGGCGGTCTTCGTGCTCTCGGCGGACTGCGGCGGATCGGCGGGGCTCGGGACCGTGGCGACGACCACGAACGGGCTGTACCAGCCGGGACCGAACTGCTTCGCCGTCACGTCGTACGCCCGCCGCGCGCTGTTGGCGTGCGGCAGCGTGCTGTCGGCCATGATGCCCAGGCGCAGGGTGAGCACCGGCAGCGCGAGGAAGACCAGCAGGAGTGTGGCCGCGATGGCGTACGGCCAGGCGTGCCGGTCGACGTGCCGGCCCCAGCGCTCCCAGCGGTGCGTCGAGCGGTCGGGCCGCATCCGGGGCAGCCGGTACCGGTCGATGTTCGTGCCGAGGGCGCCGAGCA
Source organism: Actinoallomurus sp. NPDC052274 (assembly GCF_040679475.1). Taxonomy (NCBI): domain Bacteria; kingdom Bacillati; phylum Actinomycetota; class Actinomycetes; order Streptosporangiales; family Thermomonosporaceae; genus Actinoallomurus; species Actinoallomurus sp. NPDC052274. The sequence goes on along the minus strand of NZ_JBFAUT010000029.1, from coordinate 5,927 downwards.
CGGCGGGCAGCAGGGTCAGCGCGGCGGCGACCATGAAGGCCACGGTGATCGCCGTGGCGAGGCCGATGATGCCGATGAAGGTGATCCCGGAGAACCACAGCCCGCAGATCGCGAACACGACCGTGCCGCCGGCGAACACCACCGCGTGTCCCGAGGTGGCCAGGGCCTTGCCCACCGACTCCTCGACGCTCATGCGCCCTCCTCCGTCGGAGGAGTGACCAGAGCCGCTGTGCTCATCGAGTCGCTCGCTTCGCCCGCTCCTCCCCTCGGCGAGCTGCTGGCGGTGGCGGGTGACCACGAACAGGGCGTAGTCGATCCCCGCGCCGAGGCCGAGCATGGCCGCGACCATGGGCGCCGTCGGGTGCACCTGCCACATCGACGCGCCGAAGTGGATGAGCGAGTACGCCACCACCATCGCGCACAGGGACACGACGATCGGCACGCCGGCCGCGAGGAACGAGCCGAAGGCGAACAGCAGCACGCCGAGGGCGAGCACCACGCCGACGCCCTCCTTGGGACCCGCCTTGGGCTGGTTCAGGATGGTCGTCACGATGCCGCCGAACTCGACGTCGACGCCGGCCTGCCGGGCCGGTTCGGTCGCCTCCTCCAGGGCGTGCAGGTCGTCGATGGACAGGTCTCGGGCGGTGCCCTTGAAATGGGCGACCGCGACGACGGCGTTCGCGCCCTTGGCGCCGCCGGTGTTCCCGTAGGGGTTCTCCGCCATCGAGACGCGCGGCAGCGCGCCCACCTGCTGGATGGCCTTGCCGACCTGCAGCGCGACGCGCCAGTCGGACAGGGACACGCCCTGCTGCGGGTGGAACACGATCGTGGCCGTCGGCCCGGTGAGGTCGGCGAAGTTCTTGCGGAGCAGATCGATGGAGCGCTGGGTCTCGGTGCCGGGAAGCCGGTCCTGCTGGACGAAGGTGCCGCCCCTGGCCACGCCGAGGATTCCGGTGCCGACCGCGAGGGCGAGCCAGATGAGCATCACCCACCGCGCGTGCCGGGCACAGAACCGCCCAACCCTCTCCAGAATCCCCGACATGGTCCCAGAACAGCACGGGCCAGAAAAATTTGCAACGCCTGCAACTTCGCACTGAGTGTATATATTGGTGAGATGGATCACATGGGCCTGCGGGAGCGGAAGAAGCGCCAGACGCGCCACGCGATCGCGGAGGCCGCCCTCCGCCTGTTCGCCGAGCGGGGCTACGAGGAGACGACGATCGCGGACATCGCCCAGGCCGCCGACGTGTCACCGCGCACGTTCTTCAGCTACTTCCCGTCCAAGGAGGACGTCGTCTTCGCCGAGATCGACGAACGCCTGGCCGAGGTACGCGAGGGCATCGAGCGCCGACCCGCGGACGAGACGCCGCTGGAGTCCATGCGCCGCATCGTGCTGGAGATGATCGAGGCCATCGCCGCCGAGCACGGCGAGTACGGCGCGATCCAGGTGCAGCTCGTCCTGGAACGCCCGTCGCTGCAGGCGCGCGCCCTGAAACGGATGAACGACACCGAGCAGTACGTCGTCGAGCGGCTGACCGAGCTCTGCCCGGCCATCGACGAGATCGACGCGGTGGTGATCGCCGGCGCGCTCGTGGGCGGCATGAAGGCCGTCATCACCCACTGCCGCGCGCACGGATACACCCCGGAGGCGACCCGCGACGCGGTCGACCGCGCCCTGGCCATCGTCGAACACGGCCTCGGCTCCGTCCCCGCCCTCACTCACCGGGCGGCCGAATAGCCGGCCCGACCGATCCGCGCCCTGAGCAGCCCGAACAGATTCGAACAGGGTCGAACAGCCCAGGCCTTGCCCGCGTGTCCGGCCGCTTCCTTAGATCTAGGTGGAGGCCGACACCGAACCAGGTCGAATCGACCGGAGGGCTGCAATGCTGCGGATCCATTTCGACTCCGAGGATCTCGCCCGGACCACCGTCGCCCCATCGGCGGACGTGCTCTGGGAGATCCTCCTGAGCCTGCACGCGCTGCAGGAACACAACGAGGAGGTCGCCCTGGACGGCTGGCGGCGGCGCACTCGTCCCCGCGTCCCCGCGTCACTCCGGCCGCTCCTGGAGATCGCGCCCCCGCGCGGCTACTCGGCCGACTTCCTGACGCCGACGCGCGGCACGGCCGACCTCGGTGAGGGAGTGGACAGGATTCTCGCCACCACCCCGAACGAGCTGACGCGCGACTTCACCGAGTTGGCGCGCCAGGGCGGTACGCCGCTCATCGCACGGTCCCTCGACGGGCGTGAGGCCCTCCGCCGGGTGGCGCACGACGTGGACAGGTTCTTCAAGGTCGCGCTGGCGCCCTACTGGAAGCAGATCTCCCGCGACATCGAGGCCGAACGCGCCCGGCTCGTGCGGATACTCGCCGACCGCGGCGTAGAACGCCTGCTGGGGACGCTTCACCCGTACGCACGCTGGGAGCATCCCGTCCTGCACGTCGATCACTATGTCGACCAGGACGTCACGCTCGGCGGGCGCGGCCTGGTGCTCGTGCCGTCCTTCTTCTGCCGGCACCACCCGATCACGCTGCGGGATCCCGAGCTGCCGCCCCTGCTGGTCTTCCCCATCAGCCGGCGCACGTGGCTGGGGAAGCCGCCGGCCGAGGAGAAGGGCGGCTGCGAGCCGCTGGAAGGGCTGCTCGGCCGGACCCGTACGACGGTGCTCAAGACAGCCATGACCGGCTGCAGCACCACGGACATCGCCCGGGCCGCCGGCATCTCGCCCGCCTCGGTGAGCCACCACACGAAGGTGCTGCGCGAGGCCGGCCTCATCACGACCCGACGCGACGGCTACTCCGTCTGCCACGAGATCACCGACCTGGGACTCAGCCTGCTGGCCTCCGCCCACCGGCGGCCGATCAGGCAGCCCATTCTCGAGAGTGCGACCCGGCAGGCGATCTGACCGCTTTCGACGCCGCGCGAAACCATCTCCAAGAAGCCGAGGCCGCCCGGGCGGCCTCGGCGTTCTTCAGTCGGCGATCCTGATGCGGACGCGGCGGAAGCCGCGGCCCTTGTTCTCGATCTTGGCGACCTGGAGGCGGCCGATCTGGCGGGTGGAGGCGACGTGAGTGCCGCCGTCGGCCTGGGTGTCGAGCCCGACGATGTCGACGATGCGGACCTCCTCCACCTCCGGCGGCACCAGGTTGGTGGCCGTCCGGATGATGTCGGGGATCGCGAACGCCTCCGCGCGCGGCAGTGACTTGACGTCGATGCGCCGGTCCGCGGCGATCTCCGCGTTGCAGGCGGCCTCGACGGCCTCCTTGAAACCGGGCGGGACCTCGGGGAGGTTGAAGTCCATCCGCGCGACACCGGGCTCCATGTTGCCGCCCGTGACGAGGCAGCCGTAGTCGCGGAAGACGACGCCGCACAGCACGTGCAGGCCGGAGTGGGTCCGCATGAGGCTCGTACGGCGGTCGTCCTCGACGGCCCCGCGCACGGCCGTGCCGACCGGCGGCAGCGGGTCGTTCTCGTCGGGGAGCAGGTAGAGCTCGTCACCCTTGCGGACGCCGACGATCCGGGTCTGCACGCCCTGCCACAGCAGAACTCCGTGATCCGGCGGTTGTCCGCCGCCACCCGGATAAAATGCCGATCGGTCGAGGACGATCCCCCCGGGTCCCGAATCGAGCACGACCGCCTCCCACTCGCGCAGCGTCTGGTCGGTCAGCTCAAGCCGCCGCGTCCGGTGTGTCGTCATGAAGTGCAGCCTAGAACGCCCGCCCCAGGGCGCTGACCCCAAGGAGCGGGATGAGACGACGCGCCCTTCGTTGCCTCGCCGCGGCCGGCGTGCTGCTCGCGCTGACGGCGTGCGGCGGCTCGGAGCGCCGGGCGCGGGCGGAGAGCTCGGCCCGCACTCCGAAGCGGCAGGCGTCGCACACCCCCGTCGTCATGTTCCTCGGGGACAGCTACACGACCGGCAAGCTCGGGCAGCAGCCGGAGCAGACGTACGCCGCCGAGACCGCCCGGATGCTGGGCTGGCAGGTCATCCTCGGCGGGTACCGGCAGACCGGCTTCATCGCCAGGGGGCAGATCGGCAAGGACTTCGCGCAGTTGTTCACCGACCAGCTCGCCTGGCGGCCGGCTCCCGACCTGGTGATCATCTCGGGTGGTCACAACGACCGGCGGCATCCGGCGCGGGAGGTCGGCGCGGCGGCCCGGGGGCTGATGGACACCGTCCGGCAGCGCTGGAGCACGACACGGCTCCTGCTGGTCGGTCCGATGTGGGGCGGCGGCGACCCGCCGCAGGAGATCCTGGAGATCCGGGACGCCATGGCGGCGGCCGCCCAGGAGACGAAGGTGCCGTTCATCGACCCGCTGCGGGAAGAGTGGATCACCGGGGACCGCAAGAAGGGCACCGGCAACGCGCCGCAGTACATCCTGGCCGACGGCACCCACCCGACCGTGGCGGGTGCCCGGCACATCGCCGAGTGCCTCGTCGCCGACCTGAAGAAGCTCAAGCTCACCAAGCCGTGACGGCCCGGCGGCCGACGATCACCAGGGGCCGTACGGGCCGGAGGAGGAGCCACCCCGGCCGTACTGCCGCACGGCGGGCCGGACGTCGGCGAGGTAGACCGCGGCGGCGATGAAGCCGATCACCGGCAGCATCTGGATGATCGAGACGAAGCGGACCGCACCGGCCAGGCCGAACAGCAGTGCGACGCCGAGGATGATCAGCCAGAGCTGCTTCGTCAGCTTGCCGGCCGCCGAATAGGCCCCCGACGGCCGTCGTACGGCGTCGGCGAACGCCCAGATCTCAACTATGAAAGCGGCGATGGCCACGACCCACAACAAGATCCCGACGAAACTCTGGGCTGGTTCGAGCACGATCGACCCCCTGTAGCGGGGCGGCGTCGTACGAGCGCCGCGTCATCACTTGTCATCATGTACGGGCCCAGCGTATGTGCTCCGCCGGGATCCTGCCGATGGTGCGTGCGGACGGAAAGCACGGGAGCCCGGGCGGATGGTCCGCCCGGGCTCCCTGTGCGTCCTCGGACGCACTCCGAAGATCAGTTTCCGACCTTCTTGGAGGCGTCGGTCACGGCCTTGCCGGCCGTCTTCGCGGTGTCCCGAGCGGAGGCGGCGGTGTCCTTGGCGGTGCCGGCGGTCGACCGGGCCTTGCGGGCGGTCGCCTTGGCCCGCTGCTCGAGCTCCTGCGTGGACTTCTGCCGCTCCACGCGGCCCACGATCTTCTTGCCGCGCTCGGCCAGCTCGTCCATGACCTCGGCGGCGCGGCCGCCGACCTGGGTGACGTAGGACAGGGCGGCGCCGCCCAGGTCCTTGTCGATCTTCTTCGGCATCTCGCGGATCTTCTCGACCGCGAGGTCGCCGGCGCCGGCCGCGACGTAGAAGGCCTTTGACTCGCGCAGCTTCTCGGTGATGTACGGCATGTGTGGATTCACCCTTCAGTCGATGGGGTCGCTTCGGTGGCGGCTTCTCCGCCGGGCTCCCCTTCCCGGCGGAACGACTCGTAGATGTCGAGCAAGACCTGCTTCTGGCGCTCCGACAGGGTCACGTCCGCCCGGATGGCGGCCTGGACGTCCGTGTCGGACTCTCGCTCGTCGAGGATCCCTGCTTGCACGTACAGGGCTTCGGCGGAGATGCGCAGGCCCTTGGCGATCTGCTGCAGGATCTCCGCGCTCGGCTTGCGCAGCCCACGCTCGATCTGGCTGAGGTACGGGTTGGAAACGCCCGTGGCCTCGGCCAGCTGGCGCAGCGAGACCTTGGCCCGCTTGCGCTGCTCTCGGATGTACTCCCCAATGGAGCCGACTTTGGAAGCCGCCATGTCTCCACTGTGCGCCGCTCTGCTTGCTATTGCAAGCAGACTTGCAAGCACTTGGGCGTGCGGCCCCCATCCCGGGGGCCCAGGCGGCATCGGCGGACCGGGCGGAGGCCCGTACGCGGGCGGCTGACCGCCGTACGGCGGCTGCGG
>NZ_JBFAUT010000028.1:95529-109028 GCF_040679475.1 Actinoallomurus sp. NPDC052274 | reverse complement strand
TGGTGGGGCCGGGCGTGGGCGGGGGGCGCCCCGGGCGGGGCGGGCGGGCCCGCCCGCGGGGGGGGGCGTCGTTTCTGGTGGTGTCTACTCAGCGGAGAGAATTCTCCGCTGAGTAGACACCGGTGGAAGAGGCCGGGCGACCCGGGTGTGTGACCTGTGGAGATTGCCCGTTATCTCCTCGAAGTGCCGAGCATTCGGTACGCCCACAAGATCCACCAGACAGGTCCTAGGAGCTCACCGGGTCCGGCACCTCCCGGTCCTCGGTCTGCCTTCTGCCGCCGATGGGGCCGGCGAGGAGGATGACCAGGAGGGCCAGGACGCCACCCGCGCCCGCCACCGCGAACGCCGCGTGGACGCCGCCCGCGTCGCTCGCCAGGCCGGCGAGGGCGGCGCCCACCGAGCTGCCGACCCCGAACGCCGTCACCAGCCAGGCGAACGCCTCCGTCACCGTGCCGCGCGGCGCCAGGTCGTCGACCAGCGTGAAGGTGCACGCCAGCACCGGTGCGAGGAACACGCCACTGGCCAGCGCCAGCACCGGCATCACGAGGAGCCCCGGCGCCCACGCCAGCGGGAGGTAACCGGCGGCCAGACCCGCCATCAGCAGCACCAGCCGCCGGTGCGCGGGCCCGGTGCGGGGCCGCAGCCCGTACGTGATCCCGCCCGTCAGCGCGCCGGCGGACATGAGCGCCAGCAGCAGCCCGGACGCGTACGAGACGTGGCGCGCGTCGGCGTACGCGACCACCGCCACGCTGAACACTCCGAGCGACACGCCGACGCAGGTCAGAGAGATGATCAGAACGCGGATCCCGGGGGAGCGCAGCGGACCGGCCCAGTGCCCGCCGCCCTGCTCGCCGCGCCACACGCGTGAGGGCCGCGACGTCGTGACCACCAGCGTGCCCGCGATGCCCAGAGCGCCCGTGAGGAGCAGCGCCGCCTCCGTCGAGACGACGGTGGCGGCGATCACGAGCATGGGGCCGAACGTGAACAGCAGTTCCTGGGCGGCGGCGTCCAGAGCGTACGCGGCTTGGACCTCGGCGGGGCCGTTCAGGACGGACGGCCAGAGCGCCCGCAGGCCCGCTTCGAGCGGCGGCGTGGCGAACCCGGCCAGGACGACCGCGGCCGTCGCGACCGCCGGCGATCGCACGCCGAACACCACCAGCAGCGCGAACCCCGCCGCGGCGGCCGTCGCGGCGGAGGCCAGGATCCGGGGCTGGCCGTACCGGTCCATCGCGCGTCCGAGCACCGGCTGGCCCGCCGCCATGGCGAGGCCGTACACCGCCGACAGCACTCCGGAGAGGGTGTATCCGCCGCCGTGCCCGCGGACGAACAGCACGATGGCCAGCGCGGCCATGCCGTTCGGCAGCCGGCCCAGGAGCGTGCCGCCGAGCAGCCGGCCCGCGTACGGCTTGCGCAGGAAGTCGAGGTAGGCGCGCATCGGATCCTTGTCATACGTATTACGGAGGCTTCCGTCATACGTATCACCGATCGGTTCGCAGGTCTAATCTTTTGCCGTGGACAAGAGACCGACCAGCCGGGACGTCGCCCGGGCCGCCGGGGTTTCCCAGTCGACGGTCTCGATCGTGCTGGCCGGGAAGGCGGAGGGCAGGATCAAGCCCGAGACGCGCCAGGCGGTGCGCGAGGCCGCGCGGCGTCTCGGCTACCGGCCCAACCTCGCCGCCCGCAACCTCCGGCTCGGCCGCACCCGTACGGTCCTGCTGGTCGTCCCGACCCTCACCGGCCCGGTCTTCGGCCCCATCTACGCGGGTGCCGCCGAGGTCGCCGCCGCCCGCGGCTTCGGCGTGGTGGTCCACCCCTGGCCGGACGACGCCGGTCCGGCGCGCAGCCACGTCGACACCCAGGCCATCGAGGGCGTTCTCGCCTCGTCCATCGTCGGCGGCGTCACCGACTTCGGCGACCTGCCCGTCGTGATGATGGACAGCGACCCGGCCGCTCCGGCGCCGACCATCAACTTCGACGTCGCCGGGGGCATGCGGGACATCGCCGGGCACCTGGCCGGGCTCGGCCACCGCCGGATCGGCCACCTGGCCGCGGCCGTCGACGCCTGGACGTTCCGCGTACGCGGCGAGGCGCTCGCCGACGCCTTCCCCGGCGCGCTCATCCGCGAGACGACCCCGATCGACGTCGCGGCGGCCCGGCGGTCCGCGCTGGCGCTGCTGGACCGGCCCGACCGCCCGTCGGCCCTCGTCTGCGACGACGACCTCATCGCCGCGGGCGCGTACAAGGCGGCCCGGGCGCTGGGCCTGGACATCCCCGGCGACCTGTCCGTCACCGGCTTCGACGACGTTCTGCTGGCCACCGCACTCGAACCCGAGCTGACGACCGTCCGGCTGCCCGCCGAACGGCTCGGCGCGGCGGCCATGACCGCCCTCCTGGAACTCCTCGACGACCGTCGCCCGCCCGGCCTGTCCCTGCCCGGCGAGCTCATCGCCCGCCAGTCCACCGCCCCGCCGGCGACGTGACGGGCACGCGGGCCCGTGCCCCGACGGGGACACGGGCCCGCGTGAGCGGCCGTCAGAGGCGGGTCAGCCGCCAGAGGCCGCGGCCGTGGGTGGCGACCAGGAGGGCCGAGCCGGACGGCGGTCGGCCGGGCTCGGTGTCCGGCGGGCCGGACCGGCGGTGCAGACTTGCGAACCATGAGGTACGAGGCCGCCGATAACAGATATGACCAGATCCCCTACCGCCGTACGGGACGCAGCGGGCTGAAGCTGCCCGCCGTGTCCCTGGGGCTGTGGCACAACTTCGGAGACGACAAGCCCCTGGAGACCCAGCGGGCGATCCTGCGCCGCGCGTTCGACCTGGGCGTGACCCACTTCGATCTCGCGAACAACTACGGCCCGCCGTACGGTTCCGCCGAGACGAACTTCGGGCGGATCTTCCGGGAGGACTTCCGGCCGTACCGCGACGAGTTGGTCCTGTCGACCAAGGCGGGTTACGACATGTGGCCCGGGCCGTACGGCGAGTGGGGGTCGCGGAAGTACCTGCTGGCCAGCCTCGACCAGTCGCTCGCCCGGATGGGCGTGGACTACGTCGACATCTTCTACAGCCACCGGTTCGACCCGGAGACGCCGCTCGAGGAGACGATGGGCGCGCTCGACCACGCCGTGCGGTCGGGCAAGGCGCTGTACGCCGGCATCTCGTCCTACTCGCCGGAGCGCACCGCCGAGGCCGCCGCGATCCTGCGCGAGATGGGCACGCCGCTGCTGATCCACCAGCCGTCGTACTCCATGCTGAACCGCTGGATCGAGGGCGGCCTGCTGGACACGCTGGAACAGGAGGGCGTCGGCTGCATCGCGTTCTCGCCGCTGGCGCAGGGCATGCTGACCGACAAGTACCTGCACGGCGTCCCCGAAGGATCGCGGGCCAGCCAGGGCAAGTCGCTGTCGCCGGACCTGCTCACCGAGGAGACCCTCCGGCACGTCCGCACGCTCGACGGGATGGCCAGGGAACGCGGCCAGACGCTGGCCCAGATGGCCATCGCCTGGACGCTGCGGGACCAGCGGGTCACGTCCGCGCTGATCGGGGCCAGCAGCGTGGCGCAGCTGGAGGACAGCCTCGGCGCGCTCGCCCGGCTGGACTTCACCGACGAGGAGCTCGCCGCGATCGACCGCGACGCGGTCGAGGCCGGCATCAACATCTGGGCCGCCTCCAGCGCCCACTAGTCCTCACACGGCGATCAGGAGGGTGGCCGCGCCCGCGCCGATGAGCGCGGCCGCCCACAGCCGGTCCAGGTTGAACCAGGCGCGGCGCAGGATGGCCAGGCCGGCGACCTCGTACACGATGACGGCGATCGTGCCGGCGACGACGAACATGGCGAGCGTGTGCACGCCCGTCACGAACACCGCCGCCATCACCGCGCTGCCCGCTCCCGACGCCATGCCGTGGGAGTGGCCGGGCACGGTGACCGCGCCGTGGGTCAGCACGGGCAGCAGCATGAGCCCGGCTCCGTGCGCCGACGACATCAGGAACGACCAGCAGGCCAGCTGCCACAGCGACAGCCGCATGCCCACCCAGCGGAAGTGCCGGCTGGACAGCAGCCGCCACAGGCCGAACCCGACCAGCACGACACCGCCGCCGATCGACACGATCCGGGAGGTCAGCACCGACCCCGTGAGCGTGACCACGGCCGCGATCACGAACACCGACGCGGCGTGCCCGGCGGCGATCGCGGGCAGCGACTGCAGCACCAGGGCCCGGGACCGCTCCTGCAGGCCCCGGGCCACGGCGAACAGCCAGCCCATGCCGGGGTTCAGCCCGTGGAAGGCGCCGAGGGCGACCAAGGCCACGAGCGAACCGTCGTTCATAGTCACGGGTAGCAGTACGAGTCGGAGGACGCGTCCCCGCCCTGGAGACGGGTCTGGTGCGGGCGTAGCCCGCGGAAGTCGTCGCCGTGCGGGAAGAACCTCTCGTCGAACGTGAAGTCGTCGTCCGAGTCGATCTTGGCCGCCCACGCGCCGACGCCGTCCGGGTAGAACTGGTCGTCCCAGGAGCCGTACAGCGAGTTCGTGACGTAGACCCGCCTGCCGTCCCGGCTCACCTCGACCATCTGCGGGCCGCCGGCGAGCGGGAGGTCGGGCGCCGCCGGGTGCGGGGTGCGGCGCACGATCCCGCCGATCCGCACCGATCCGGCCTCCACCGGGTTGAACGGGTCGGACACGTCGTAGCGCTTGAGCTCGCCGGTGCCCCAGCAGGAGACGTACAGGTAACGGTCGTCCACCGACAGGTCGATGTCGGTGATCAGCGGCGGCACCGCCCCGAACGGCGCGATCACCGGCGGCAGATCGTCGGCACCAGCGGGCTCGGCGGGGATCGTGATGACCTTGCGGGCCTTGAACTCGCCGTCCTCGCGGTACCAGACCCAGACCGAGGCGGACAGGTCCTCGACGCTGACGACGACGCCGGCGAAACCGTACGTCCTGGTCGGGTCGTGCGCGGGCCGCAGCTCGAGGACCATCTGGTGCTCGTCGCCGAGGTCGACCGTCTGGACGTGCCGGCGCTTGCGCAGGTCCCAGAAGTGCAGGGCGTGGCCGTACTTGCGGCCGAGCAGCAGCTCGGCGTTCACGCCGTCCTCGATCATCGACGGCGTGCCCCACTCGGACGTGACCATGACGTCCTGCGTCAGGTGCCACCAGAAGTCGTACGCGAGGTGCTGCGGCCCCCGGTCGGCCTCCCAGGCCCCCACCACCTCGAACGAGTCATGGTCGAGCACCGCGATGCCACCGGGACCGTCGCTTCCCACCCGGCCGACCGACCCCGACCGACCTCCCGGACCGGTCGCGCCGCCCAGCGCGGAGACGTACAGCCCGTCGGGGCCGCAGTGCACCGTGTGCGGCCGGGAGTAGCCGGCGCGCGCGGCCAGCTCGTCCGGCTCGATGACCTTGACGACCGCCGGCTTTCCGGGGTCGTCCTTGACGTCGAGGATGTAGATCCGGGAGGAGCGCAGGCCCGGCACGACGAGGTAGCGCCGCTCGACGTGGGGGTGCGGGGCGTTCGGGCACAGGGCGCTGCTGCAGGCGTTCCACCCGAAGTGGTGCAGCTCATCTCCGGTGTGGGGCAGGTCCGTCCAGCCCACCACCGAGCCGTAGGAGGTGGAGTCCGGGTCGACGTCGACGACCGCGATCGCGTCGGGGCGCTGGGCCGACCGGTCGAACGCGGCGATGTACGCGAGCGTCTCGGGTGGGGCGTTCACCGCTTCCCGGGGGGACGGATAGAAGGTCGGATCCGGTCTCCACAGAGCCATGTCACGCTCCTTCGGATGGTGACGTCGTCACTCACCGTGCAGGCGTTCTTACGGATTAATCCTCCCCGAAGTTCCCTAGCGGATCAATGGAGAATTCGGCGGTGTCTGGCGCCGTGACCTCGGTACCGGCCTGAGTGACGTTCCTGAAGCAGTGAGCCGAATGGGGTTCTGGAGACGTTGAGTCACCCGGGTGACGAGACACCACGCCCGATGCTGGCAAAATCAACTCGTGTGACCGACCTCGTGCAGCTGCTCACCCCCGAGGGGGAGCGGATCGACCATCCCGGGTATCCCTTCGAGATCAGTGCGGAGGAGGCCCGGGCCCTGTTCCGCGACATGACGCTCGTACGGCGGCTCGACCTCGAGGCCATGGCGCTGCAGCGGCAGGGCGAGCTGGGCCTGTGGGCGCCGCTCCTCGGGCAGGAGGCGGCGCAGATCGGCACCGCCCGCGCCCTGCGGCCGGAGGACTTCGTCTTCCCCAGCTACCGCGAGCACGGCATCGCGTACTCCCGCGGGGTTCCGCCGTCGAACCTCCTGGAGCTGTGGCGGTGCACCTCCTACAGCGGCTGGGACACCGAGAAGTTCCGGATGATGGGGTACACCCTGGTCATCGGCGCCCAGGCGCTGCACGCCGTCGGGTACGCCATGGGCGCGCAGCGCGACGGGGCGGCCGAGGCGGTGCTGGCCTGCTTCGGCGACGGCGCGACCAGCCAGGGCGACGTCAACGAGGCGTTCGTGTGGGCGGCCACGCAGAACGCGCCCGTCGTGTTCCTCTGCCAGAACAACCACTGGGCGATCTCCGCGCCGTTGGAGACGCAGGCCCGGGTGCCGATCTACCGCCGCGCGGCGGGCTTCGGGTTCCCCGGCGTGCGGGTGGACGGCAACGACGTGTTCGCCTGCCTGGCCGTGGCCCGTACGGCGCTGGAGCGCGCGCGGGCCGGGGAGGGGCCGACGCTCATCGAGGCCGACACCTACCGGATGAGCGCGCATACGAGCTCGGACGACCCGAAGCGCTACCGCGCCGACGCGGAGGTCGAGGAATGGCGGCTGAAGGACCCGCTTGAGCGGGTCCGCGCCTACCTGACCAAGAACGAGCTGGCCGGCGCGGACTTCTTCGAGGCGCTGGACGCCGAGGCGGACGAGCTCGGCGCCCGCGTCCGCGCCGAATGCCGGGCGCTGCCCGACCCGGACCCGCGGGAGATGTTCGACCACGTGTACGCCGACGTGCACGCGCAACTGGCCGAAGAACGCTCGGCTTTCCTGGCCTATCTCGACACGTTCGCCGACTGACGGGGAATGATGGAGCCGAACGCCGCACGTGGCGGGCGCGCCGCCGGCCGATCATCCGGCCCGGGGGAGGGGGGACGCCGCCCCGCGCAGGCCGTTCGTCTACGATTTTTGCGTCTCGGCATCCGCGGTGGTGACCGTGCCGTAGACGGCCCGCACCGCCGCCACTCCAAGGAGAAGCGTTGAGCAGCCCGAGTACCAAAGACAACCTGGATCTCGCCGAGCACGCGCGGGATCTGGCCGATCGCGCGCCGGCCGGATCGCTGGAGAAGGCCGCCGCCGGGTCCGTCGCCGTCACCTGTGCGACCACCCGTGACGTCGAGCAGGCGCGGACCGTCCTGGGCGGCGTCGTCCCGGCCGACGTACGCCAGGCGGCGATCGCCCTGCTCGAACGGCTCGCCGCCGACCAGGCCTGACCGCTCGGCGAAGGCCGGCGGCGCGATCCCGCCGGCCGTGCACGATCGCCCGGCGGAGGCGATGCGCTTCCGCCGACCGGGCCGACCGTTCGGCGGCGGCCTGCGGCCGGCGGCGTCATCCGCCGGTTCCGGCCGATCGTTCAGCGGAAGTCGGCGGCGTGATCCGCCGCCCACTGGGCGAACGTGCGGGCCGGCCTGCCCGTGATCCGCGCCACGTCCGGTGACACCTCCGCCGGACGGCCGACCATGTCGGCGAACATCCGCAGCAGGGTGTCCGCGACCGCCGGCGGGTCAGCGCGCGGACGGGGGCTCGCGCGGCGAGCAGGGCGCTCACCAGGGGACGGCCGACGTTGCCGGTGGCACCGGTGATCAGGAACATGACTTTCTACCTCCTCGCGGATCAGGCTGCCGCGGCCCGGAGCGGATCACTCCGCCGACCGGGGACCTCGGCTCCGGTCGGTCCGGAACACAGGGTGTCATCTCGGTAGAATCCCGACTGTGGCCGAGCCCAAGTTCGAGATACAGATGCTGCACGACCGCGTCATGGTGCGCCCCGAGAAGGAGTCGGGGGAGCGCCGCAGCAGCGGAGGCATCGTGATCCCGGCGACCGCCGAGCAGTCCAACCGCCTGGTGTGGGGCGAGGTCTGCGGAGTCGGCCACAACGTGCGGGCCGTCAAGGTCGGCGACATGGTGCTGTACCACGACGAGGACCAGTTCCAGGTCGAGGTGCAGGGCGAGCAGTACCTCGTGATGCGCGAGCGCGACCTGCACGCCGTCGCCAACGAGCGCCCCGAGTACGGCACCGGCCTCTACCTCTGACCCTCGCCGCCCCCTGGGGCGGCCGGGGCGTCGGTGACCCGCGTGACAGCGGTGGCGGAGGGCGACCCCGCCGTCCGGCGCGGATGATCCACAGCCGGTCCGAGCAGTCGGTGATCAAGCCGGCGCCGTCGATTCCTCCCGGCCTGCCTCACAGCGGCAGGGTGAACGCCGACAGGCGGGTGTAGACGCCCGGATATCCCGGGCGCGCGCAGCCGTACGCCCAGGAGGTCAGCCCGGCGAGCCGGCCCTGCAGGATGAGAGGGCCGCCGCTGTCGAACTGGCACGTGTCGGCCTGCGGCGAACCCGCGCACACCATGCCCTTGGCGTCGAAGGCGTCGTGGCCGTACGCCGACGCGCACCGCGCGTCCGAGACGATCGGCGCGGTCGCCTCGCGGAGCCGCGCGTTGAACAGGTCCTTCTCCGAGGTCGTGCCCCAGCCGAGCACCCGAGCGCCGGCCCCCGGCGGGTAGGCGCCGTACGAGCCGACCAGCGGCAGCGGCAGGCGGCTCACCGGCCGCGCCAGCGTGAGCAGCGCGACGTCATCGTGCTCGACCGTCTCGCCCTGGAACGACGTCTCGCGGAAGCCGGGGTGCACCCAGATCTTCTTGATCTGCACGGTCTCGCCGTCCTTCTTGGCCAGGTCGGCGCGGCCGAAGACGGCGCTCAGCAGGCTCGGCACCTGGCGCAGGAAGTTGACGCAGTGCGCCGCCGTCACGACCTTGTCGGACGCGACGAGCACGCCGCCGCAGAACTGCCCGGAGGGGCGGATCAGGAACGCCGGGGTGCCGATCGCCGCCAGCCACGGTGGTGGATCGGCGGGCGAGCCGCCGACGACGGCGTTCGCCGGGGGTGCGACCAGGCCGGCGCACAGCGCCAGGGCCGACAGCGCGACCGCCGCGATACGGCGTGGGAACAGGGGCATGGGGGAACACCTCCGTCCGGTCCGATTGAAACCTAACCGCACCCGGGCCCGCCGCGCGAGTCGGCGGGGTGTTCCACCGGCGTCCGCCGGAATGCCAGGAAGTGCCGCGTTTCGGGCATAAGGCGCAGATCGCGGTCGATCCGGGACCATCGAGCCGCGACGACGGCCGGATCAGTCGTACCTGCGGCCGGTGCGCGAGGAGAGGCGGCCCGCGAGATTGCGCGGAATCAACTTGCCCAGCCCGACGAGTGTCTTGTACTGCGCGCCGGGCACGCTGACCGTGACGCCGCGCCGGAGGTCGCGCAGCGCGTCGGCGACGACGCGGTCGGCGTCGAGCCAGAACGGCTCGGGGATGCCGGAGACGTTCATCCTCGCCCGGTCGTGGAACTCGGTGTGCACGAAACCGGGGCACAGCGCCATGACCTGGACACCCGGGACGTCCGCGGCGACGCCCTGGCTGAACCCCACCACCCACGCCTTGGACGCCCCGTAGGTGCCCCGCGAGAAGAACGCCGCCACCGACGCGACGTTGATGACGCCGCCTCGGCCGCGCTCCCGCATCCCGGGCAGGGCCGCGTGGGTCAGCCGCAGCACCGCCTCGCAGTGCACGCGCAGCATCGTCAGCTCGTCCTCGAGTGGGACCTCCAGGAAGCGCCCCTTGTGCCCGAATCCGGCGTTGTTGACGACGAGGTCGGCGTGGCGGGCGGCGTCCTCGCCCTTGGCGAGGCCCTCGTCGGTGGCCAGGTCGGCGACGAGGACCTCGGCGTCGCCGCACTCCTCGGCGGTGCGCGCCAGCCGCTCGGCGTCGCGGGCGAGCAGGATCAGGTGGAAGCCGTCCGCGGCGAGCCGCCGGGCGAACGCCGCGCCGATCCCCGAGGTGGCGCCGGTGATGAGGGCAGTGGGCATGGCCCCCACATTACCGATCAGGCCAGGCAGCGCAGCGCGTCGCGAAGGCCCGGGTCGAGCGGGTGGTCGTCGGGCAGGCGTCCCACGGTCGCCTCGACGAACTCCGCCGGGGTCAGCCGGCCCAGCGCCCGCGGGGTTCGGACGATCAGGTCGCCGTCGTCGTCCTCGGCGACCTCGACCGAGGCGCCCTTCTCCTCCAGCGCGAAGCGGCCGACCGCCACGCGCCAGGCCGTGCGCTCCCGGGCGTCCTCGACCGGCACGCCGACGTCGTCGCCGTGGGTGGCGTACTCGGAGGCGTAGTGGAACGCCTGCAGGCCGACGGCGTACGGCCCGGCCATCGTGGGCAGCCGCGCGTCGCGGCCGAGTTCGCGCATCCGCCGGCGGGTGTCGCCGTTCTGGGTGCGCCACTCGTCGAGCACCTCCGCCACGGGCATGCTCCGGCGCGTACGCACGCACCAGTCGTTGAAGTCCGCCAGGACGGAGACACCGTTCCGCTCCAGACGGGACCACAGCCCGTCCAGGTCGTCGTTGAGGCAGGCGTGGTTGTACGCCTCCTCGCCGGCGAGATGGGCGAGGACGTCGCGGACCGTCCATCCCGCGCAGCGGGACGGCCGGGTCCAGTCGTCGTCCTTCAGGCCGCCGAAGAAGTGGTCGAGACGCTCCGCCTCGGCGTCGAAGATGGCGAACGGATCGAGATCATTCAGTGCGGTCACGCCGTCCTCTTGCCCCGGCGGCGCGGGTCCATGCCGCTGCGGACGCCGCTCGGCGAGCCTTACCCGTGGCGGGCCGGCTCAGCGCCGGTCGACGGGACCACGCCGCTGTGGACGCCGCCCGCGCGGTTCCCCGGCGCGGGCCGGCTCAGTACCGGTAGTGGAAGCCGACGCCGTACCGGGCGAGCTTCGCGGATTTGCTGAGCTTGACCGCGGTGAGGGTGAAGCGCCCAACCGTGACGGACTGCGGGGTCGCCGACGCGGTGATCCTGCGGCTGGCATGGCCGGAGACGTCGGTCATGACGACCGTCACCTGCCCCGCGTGGACCGCGCCGGCCCGGACACGGAGGCCGCCCGTGGCCCTCGTCGTGCCGGCGGCCTGCCACCAGACCGCCGTCTTCGCGTGCCGCTTGGCGGTCGAGTGCGAGGCCGTGGCCCGCGGAGACGGAGACCTCTTCCGGGCGGCGGCCTGCTCGCGCCGGGCCGCGCCGGCCGGGTCGCTGCAGCCGGCCAGCAGCCCGAGCGCGACGATCAAAGCCGGAAGGCGTACGCCTCCGCGCATTCTTCCTCCTCGTTGAGCGACGGCAAAACCTTAGTCGCTGGCGGAGGCCCCGGTGACCACGCCCGCTCCCCGGGCGTCCGAGCAGCGCCGCGGTCTTCTGGCGGCGACCGGGGGCACGGCCTACAGTCGGCAGTGAAGGTGATCGACGCTTTTCCGAGATCCGGAGTGGAGATGCCCTATTACCGCGCCGTCGGGGAGATCCCCCGCAAACGGCACATCCAGTTCCGCAGACCGGACGGCGGACTCTACGCCGAGGAACTGATGGGGGAGGAGGGGTTCTCAGCCGACTCCTCGCTGCTCTATCACGTGCACCCGCCGACCGCCATCGTCAAGAGCGAGGGCGTGGACGTGCCGGCCCAGGCCACCCGCACGTCCCCGAACCACCCGCTCCTGCCACGCCATTTCAAGGCGCACGAGCTGACGACCGGGGGAGACCCGGTGCTCGGGCGGCGGCTGCTGCTCGCCAACGACGACGTCCGCATCTCGTACGCGGCCGCCGACACCGACGGTGAGCTCTACCGCAACTCGGTCGGTGACGAGTGCGTGTACGTCGAGACCGGACGGGCGCGGCTCGAGTCGACGTACGGGACGCTCGACGTCGGCCCCGGCGACTACGTCGTCGTCCCGACCGGGACCATCCACCGGTTCGTCCGCACCGAGACAGCCGAGCCGCTGCGCCTGATCGTCTTCGAGGCGTCCGGGCACATCCGGCCGCCGAGACGCTACCTGTCGCAGTACGGCCAGTTCCTGGAGCACGCGCCGTACAGCGAGCGCGACCTGCGCGGCCCGGCCGAGCCGCTCGTCCTGGAGGGGGAGGACGTGCCGGTGCTCGTCCGCACCCGCGCGGGCCTGTCCCGGCTGACCTACCGGCACCATCCGCTCGACGCCGTCGGCTGGGACGGCTGCCTCTACCCGTTCGCCTTCAACATCGCCGACTTCGAGCCGATCGTGAAGCGGACCCACGCTCCGCCGCCGGTGCACCAGACGTTCGAGGGGCCGAACTTCGTCATCTGCTCCTTCTGTCCCCGGCCGCTCGATTTCGACGAGGCGGCGATCCCGATCCCGTACAACCACCACAATGTCGACTCCGACGAGGTGATGTTCTACGTCGCCGGCGATTACACGGCGCGCCGGGGGTCGGGAATCGACATCGGGTCGATAAGCCTGCATCCCTCCGGATTCACCCACGGGCCGGCGCCCGGCGCGGTGGAGGGCGTCATCGAGGCGGTCGGCAAAGGTCATACGACCACGACGGAAACGGCCGTGATGATCGATACGTTCCGCCCGCTGAATATCGGCGGAGAGGCGTTGTCCGTCGAAGCGTCCGATTACGCCTGGACGTGGGCGCGCTGACCACCCGGCCTTCGGGGTGAAACGTCGGAGATGCCGAGGCGGCCGCGGCTCCAATCGGCCATTGGCGGCTTTCTCGGCATCTCCGGTCCGTGGCGCGATCATTATCTTTCCAGCATCTCCCCAGGAATGCGACGCCATTCGGCGCTGCGCACGGTAATCGAGAATTACCGAGTGTGATCAAAGGATCTCCGGGTAGTAGTGGCGATGGATCGGATAGGCCACCGATAAAGGCGGCCGAAAAGGTCCGAGCAACGCAGTTCCTGCTAGCTGAAAACGGAGATCTGCATGCGAAAGATGTACGCGCTCGGAACGGGAACGATGGCCCTCGCCGCGGTCGTGGCGACCGGTCTGGCCGCCCACGCCGACAAGGGCGAGGCCCCCGCGCGGCCGGCCGCCCACAAGGCGGCGGCGATCGACGGATACCAGGTCGTCGTTCTCCCCAACGCGAACGTCCCCGCCTTCCAGCGGCGCACCGTCTACTGCCCGGCCGGCAAACACGTCATCGGCGGCGGCGGCGAGGCCCAGGGCAACGGAGCCATCCTCGTCGGCAGCTTCCCGACTCCCGACGGCCGCGGCTGGATCGCGCTCGGCCGGCAGATCGGCTACAGCACGGTCGGGATCAGCGTCTACGCGATCTGCGCGTCCTGATCGCGTAATGATCCGGTCGCGGGCCGCCGTCCCCGGGCAGGGGCCGAAGACCCGCGTGACCTCCGGCGCCCGGCGCCCCCTACCCCGCCGGGCGCGGGGTGGCGGGAGTAGTGAAGTA
>NZ_JBFAUT010000028.1:11182-95519 GCF_040679475.1 Actinoallomurus sp. NPDC052274 | reverse complement strand
TGAACGGCGCGCGCCGCCGCCAGGCGAGCGGGATGAGGAGCGCGACCTGCAGAACCCGGGCGGCCGGCGTCCGCGTTCCCGGCCCGTCAGGCCAGGACGGGCACCGCCGCGAGCAGCGAGCGGGTGTACTCATGCGCGGGAGACGCGTAGAGCCCGTCCACGTCGGCGAGCTCCACCAGCGCGCCCGCCCGCAGCACCGCCACCCGGTCGCTCACCTGGCGGATCACCGCGAGGTCGTGGGACACGAAGACGATGGTCAGGCCGTAGTCCTCCTGCACGTCGCGGAGCAGTTCGAGGATCTGCGCCTGTGTCGAGACGTCGAGGGCGGACACCGCCTCGTCGCAGACGAGCAGCTTGGGCCGCAGGGACAGCGCCCGGGCGATGCCCATCCGCTGGCACTGCCCGCCGGAGAACTCATGCGGGTAGCGGTCGTGCCGCGCCGGATCCAGGCCGACGCGCTCCATCAGCTCGCGCGCGGTCCGGCGGGCCTCGCCCTCGGGCACCCCGCGGACCCGGAGCGGGTCGGCGATGCCGTCGCCGACGGTACGCCGGGGATTGAGCGAGGACGCCGGGTCCTGGAAGACCATCTGCATGTCGCGCCGGATGGGACGCAGCCGCCTGTCCGGCAGGCCCGTGAGGGTCTCGCCGTCGAACAGGATCCGGCCCGAGGTCGGGGGCAGCAGCCCCACCATCATCCGTACGAGCGTGGTCTTGCCGCTCCCGCTCTCCCCGACGACGCCGAGGGTCTCCCCGCGCCGTACGTCGAGCGAGACCCCGTCCACGGCACGCGTCGCCTCGCGTCGCAGACCGCGTCCCGGCCGCCGGAACTCCCGCGTGAGGTCCGTGAGGGTCAGCAGGGGCTCGCCGGGCTCGCGCCGGGCGGTCCGGGGGGCGTCGAGGCGGGGGACCGCGTCCAGGAGTGCCCGGGTGTACGGCTGCTCCGGCGCGCGCAGCACCTCGCGAACCGGGCCGCGCTCGACGGCCCGGCCCCGGTGCATGACGAGGACCTCGTCGGCCGATCTCGACACGACGCCGAGGTCGTGCGTGACGAGCAGCAGCGCCATCCCGGTGTCGGCGCGGAGCTCGTCCAGCAGGTCCAGGATCTGGGCCTGCACGGTGACGTCGAGGGCGCTGGTCGGTTCGTCGGCGACCAGGATCTCCGGTTCGCAGGCCAGCGCCATGGCGATGAGGGCGCGTTGCCGCATGCCGCCGGAGAACTCGTGCGGGCGGGCCCGCGCCCGCCGCGCCGCGTCCGGGATGCCGACCCGGTCGAGCACCTCGACCGCGCGTGCCCACGCCGTCCGGCGGTCGGCGCCCGAGTGGGCGCGGTACACCTCGGCGATCTGGTCCCCGATCCGGTAGTACGGGTCCAGCGCCGTCATCGGATCCTGGAAGACCATCGCGATGCGCCGGCCCCGCAACCGGCGGACCTCTTCGTCGCCGAGCGCGTTGACCTCCACGCCGCCCGGGCCGCCGAGGAGGATCCGGCCGCCGACCCGGGCCTCCGTGTGCCGGTGCAGGCCCAGGAGGGCGAGCGCCGTCGTGCTCTTGCCGGACCCCGACTCGCCGACCACGCCGAGCGCGCCACCGGCGGCCAGGTCGAAGGAGACCCCGTCGACCGCGCGGATCGCGCCGTCGCCCGCGGGGAACTCGACGCTCAGATCGCGCACCGACAGGACGACGTCCCCGCCGTCCCGCCCGCGTTCTCCCGTCATGACAGGACCACCCTCCGGTCGACCGCCGCGTACAGGAGGTCGGCGACGGTGTTGGCCAGGACGACGGCCAGGCCGGCCGTGAGCGTCAGGCCGGCCACCACCGGCAGGTCGACGTTGTTCGACGACTGGACGATCAGCTGCCCGATGCCCGGCAGCCCGAACAGCGTCTCGGTGAGCATGGCGTTCACCAGGACCGTGCCGAACTCCACCGCGTTGATCGAGATCAGCGGGGTGAGGGCGCCGCGCAGCGCGTGCCGTCCGATGACGCGGCGCTCGGGCAGGCCGTAGGCGCGGAAGGTCCGGATGTGGTCCTCCGACAGGGTCTCCAGCATGCCGGTGCGCGTCAGCCGCGTGAAGATCGCCGACTGCAGGATCGTCAGCGTCAGCCAGGGCAGGATGAGGTTCCGCGCCCAGCCCACCGGATCCTCGGTCAGCGGCACGTACACCGGGAAGTCCAGCCACTTCAGCCAGCCGCAGAAGACCATGAGCAGCAGCAGGCCGCTCACGAACACCGGCGTGCCGAGACCGCCGAGGACGAAGACGGTGACGAGGCGATCGGTCAGCCGTCGCTCGCGCAGGGCCGACACCAGCCCGAGGGAGACGCCGGTGACCGTCCAGAGCACCAGGGCGCCCGCGGTCAGGGACAGTGACACCGGCAGCCGCTGGGCGATCAGCGAGAGCACCGGCAGGTCCGTCTGGAACGAGTAGCCCAGGCACGGCGCGGCGCAGTGGCTGACGTCCGGCCCCGAGCTGTAGTCCCGGCCGACGACGAGGCCCTCCAGGAAGTGCCAGTACTGGGTGGTGATCGGCTGGTCGAGGCCGAGCTTGTGGTGGATGGAGGCGAGCTGGCCGCCGTCGCAGCCCTTCCCGCAGACCAGCACCGCCGGGTCGGCGGGGATGGCGTAGAAGATGGCGTAGACGATGGCCGTCATCACGACCAGCAGCACGAGCAGGCTGCCGAGACGGCGGAGCAGATAGCGGGTCACCGGCCGCCTCGCAGGGACGCCTTGGGATCCAGGGCGGCGCGCAGCCCGTCCGCGAACAGCGTGAACGCCAGTACGGCGGTCAGCAGCGACAGGCCCGGGACGAGCACGTACATCGGATCGGCGCGGAACCAGGTGGTGGCGGTCGACAGCATCTGTCCCCAGGAGGAGGTCGGCGGGTGCACGCCCACGCCGAGGAAGGACAACCCGGCCTCGGACACCATGTTCGCCGGCAGCAGGATGGCCGCGTAGGTGAGGACCTGCGGCAACGCGCCGGGCAGGATCTCGCGCAGGGCGATCCGGGCCGGCGCCGCGCCCGACAGCCGGGCGGCGGCGACGTAGTCGCGGCTCTTGAGGGACAGCACCTGCCCGCGGGTGAGCCGGGCCGTGCCGCCCCAGTTGAACAGCCCGATGACCAGCATGAGGAGCACCGGGCGGGGGAACGACTGCGGCACGATCGCCAGCAGCGCGATCGCGAACATCAGCTGCGGGAACGAGATGGCCAGGTCGATCAGCCGGCCCAGCGTGGCGTCGACCACCCGGCCGCCGAACCCCGCGGCCAGCCCGATCGCCACGCCGAGCAGCAGCTGAACGACGAGCGTGCCGAACGCGACGGTGAACGAGATCCGCGCGCCGTACAGCGCACGCGCGAACAGGTCGCGCCCCGTGGTCGGCTCCACGCCCAGCCAGTGGTTCGCGCTGACGCCGCCCAGCGCGCCGCGCGGCACGCCGCCGCGCGCGGAGTCCAGGAGCTGGGTGTGGAAGGTGGTCGTGTCCTGCCCCTCGATCGCGGCGAGCAGCGGCGCGAACACCGCGGCCAGGACGAGCACGGCCGTGACGACCAGGCCGGCCAACGCGGGCCGGTCCGACCGCAGGCGGCGCAGCACCTGGCGGGCACGGGTCGGCGATCCGGGTGCCGGAACACCCGGATCGCCGATCTCCGCCACGAGCTCGCTCACGGGCCCTCCTTCGTCGGAGGAGTGACCAGAGGCGCTGCGCCCATGGTTCGCTCGCTGCGCTCACTCACGGGCCCTCCTTCGTCGGAGGAGTGACCAGAGGCGCTGTGCTCATGGTTCGCTCGCTGCGCTCGCTCACTTCACCGAGACCATGGCCACGTCGTACGAGCCGCGCCACTCGTCGAGGTAGGTGTTCTTGACGTTCTTGCCGTACAGCCGCAGGTAGATCGGGTGGAACAGCGGCACCGTGAGCGCCTGCCGGCCGAGCTCGGCGTCCAGCGCGCCCCAGCGGGGCCGCGCCTGCAGCGGGTCGGAGATCTTGTTGATCGCGTCGAACTCGGCGTTCACCTTCGCGTCGTCGTACTGGGCGAAGTTGAAGTTGCCGCCGTCCTTGAGGATCTGCCGGCCGTCGAAGATCGGGGCCAGGAACGGGCCGCCGGTCGGCCAGTCCGCGCCCCAGCCGGACAGGAAGACGCCCGGCTCGGTGGCCGGCTTGGTCTGCACCGACCGGTAGCTCGCCTCGTCGTAGGCCTTCAGCTTCACGGTGACGCCCGCCTGCTTGAGTGCCTCCTGCACCGCCGTGGCGACCGCCGGACCGTCCTGGTGCGAGTCGCCGTTGCGGTGGGCGAGCGTGATCGTGAGGTTCGGCTGCCCCGCCTGAGCCAGCAGCTTCTTGGCCTTGGCGGGGTCGCCCGTGGGACCGGCCGGGAAGGCGTCGTACGGCTGGTAGCCGAACGCCGCCTGGTCGGGGAGGAAGGTCGTGGCCGGCTTGGCGAGGGAACTGCCGCCGACGGCGTTGACCACCGCCTGGCGGTTGACGGCGTACGCGATCGCCTCCCGCACGCGGGCGTCGTCGAACGGCTTGACCTTGGTGTTGAAGGCGATGAAGTTCGTGTAGCCGAACTGGCCGCGCACGGTGCGCTTCTTCAGGTTCGGGTCACTGGAGATGCGGGCCAGCTCGGCCGGGCTGAGGTCGGTGTCGGTGGTGATCGCGTCGGCGTCCTTACCGGCACTGGTGCTGAGCCGCTGGTTGATCACGGCCGCGCTGAGGCCGTACGTCGCCTCGATCCGCTCGGGGCAGGCCAGCCGCTGGTCGTCGACCGTGCGCGACCAGTAGGGGTTGCGGACCAGCGTGAGGCTCTTGTCCTGCACGTGGGCCCGCACCTTGTACGGGCCGCTGGAGATCGGGTGCCTCTCGTACGCGGTGCCGCCGTCCTTGGCCTTCGGCACCGGGGTGAACTGCGTGGCCGTCGCGACGTACGGGAAGTCGCCCTCGGGCTTGCGCAGCTTGAAGACAATGGTCTTGTCGTCGGGCGTCTGGATCGAGTCCAGCTCCTGGCCCTTGTACGGGCCCTTGTAGTCGGCGCCGCCGACCAGCCAGTCGCGCAGGTAGGGGATGCCGCCCGGCAGCTCGGGCGCGAACGACCGTTCCACGCCCCACTTGACGTCCTTCGAGGTGATGGGCGTGCCGTCCTCGAACTTCAGGCCGTCGCGGAGATGGTAGGTCCAGGTCTTCGCGTCGTCGCTCGGTGTGCCCGTGTCGGTGGCCAGGTCCGGCGCGACGGTCGTGCTCGCCTGGCCGGGGACCCGCTTACGCGTCGTCAGGGTCCGGAAGACGAGAGACGGGACGGCGCCGCCTCCGGAGGTGTAGATCCGCGCCGGGTCGAAGTGCTCGTCGGTCGCCGAGGTCTGGTTGAGGATGTACAGCGTCCCGCCCTGGCAGCTCTTCGGGTCGAACGCCGATCCGGCTGAGGAGGAGGCCGGGCCACTGCTCGAGCAGGCCGCCGCGGCGGCCAGGAGGGTGGCGGCGGTGAGCAGGACGGAGACTCTGGGCATCATCGGCGGTTTCTCATTCGGGAGGGAACGACGGCTCGGTCCTGCGACGGCAGGCCCGGGACCGGAATATATACTTTCTCAGTAGGAAAAATAAACAAGCTCTGCGTCAAGATCCGCAGGGCCGCCCCCGGTGTTCCTTCGCGGTCGGATCCGTGGTCAACTGGGGGCGGCCCGCCGCGGTCGCGGCCCGGCCTTCGCACGCGGCCCCGCGATCCCGGGGCCGCAGTTGAACGGAGGGCGATGAATCCGCGGTGGGAGGCATGGGACCTGCTGGGCGGCGAGTACGACGTCCGGGTGCTCGAGCCGTCCCCGCCCGCCGTGACGACACCGCCGTGGTACGCCGACGACCCTCTCGCCGGCCCGTACGGCGCCAAGCTCGTGACCCCCGTGTGCGGGCTCGGCCGCACCTGGGACGACCTCGCCCGGGAGCGGCCCCGGCTGGCGGGCTTCTGCGCGGACCGCTGGCTGGGGGCCTGGCACCGCCTCGCCCCGCTGCCCCGCGGGTTCGCCGAGACCCGCCGGTCACTGCACGCCCTCGCCGAGCACGTCGTCGCGGCGGCCCGCCACGCCGCCAACGGGAAGATCGGCCTGCGGTTCACCCGCGGCGGCTTCGGCACGCCCTACTTCGGCGACGACCGGCAGATCCGCGTCGAGAACGGCCGGCTGGTCGTCGACGGCGTCGCCGAGACTCCGAAGACGCTCGGTGACGCCGCCGACCTGGCCGGTGTTCCGCTCGGGATGCCGCCGGACGTCTACCTCCCCCAGACCCCGGCCGACCCCGGCCTGCCCCTCACGATCAGCCCGCCCGCCGCCGAGGCGCTCTGCGCGTGGTACGGCTTCGCCTGGTCGGTGCTCGAACAGGTGCGCTTCGACGCCCGCGCGCTCGGCCCGAGCCGGGTCCAGCTGTGGCCGGAGCACTTCGACGCCGCCCTCGACGCCGGGGACGAGGCCGCCGGCCGGCGGGCCGCGTTCGGCACGTCGCCGGGCGACGCCGAGCATCGGGAGCCCTATCTCTACGTCGCGCCCTGGGTGAAACGGAGGGGCGCGTACTGGAACGACGGCGCGTTCGGCGGCGCGTCACTCCCGTACGCCGCGCTCATGGCCGCCGACGACCAGCGCGCCACCGCGCTGGACTTCTTCCGCCGGGGCGTCGACGCGGTGTCGGGCTGATCCGGCGTCGCAGAGGTCTTTCTGAAACCCGTCATCTTCGTGTCCGCTTCCGGCATGCCCGGTCAAGCATCCGCCTCGCCTGTTAAAGAAGTCGACCGTTTCCACTTCATGGGCCGCCGCGATGGGTAACCGAATTGCCGGGGCACATGGGCGGCCTCGGGAGAACACGTTCCCGGCTCGCGGACGCGGGGGATGGACGGCGAATCACGGCGTGCGTCCGTACGTGCCCGCCTACGTCATCGGGGGAAAGGAACGGACAATGCGTAACGGAGTCATTGCCGCCGGAGTGCTGGCACTGGGCCTGCTCGGCTCGGCCTGCGGCGAGGGCAGCAAGACCACACCGGAATCGCAGGGCGGCGGGGGACCGTACGCCCAGCCTTCCACACCGGCCGCGTCCCCGACGGGTGCCGCGACGGCGGCCCCGACCGAGTCGCCGGCGCCGACCGAGTCAGCGGCGCCGACCGCCGGCGCCGGGGTGCTGAACGCCAAGAAGACGAGTCTGGGCACCATTCTGGTCGACGGTACGGGCCGGACGCTCTACGCCTTCGAGAAGGACAAGGGTCAGGGCGGCAAGTCCGCCTGTGAGGGCGCCTGCGCCAAGGAGTGGCCGCCGTTCGCCGTCGGCGGCGGTGGCATGTCCACCGGTTCACCCGGCGCGTCGCCCGGCGGTTCGCCCGGTGGTTCGCCCGGCGCGTCGCCCGGTGGTTCGCCCGGCGGGACCGCGACCGGGGCGCCCGGCGCGTCGCCCAGCGCGGGACCCGGCGTGAAGTCGTCCATGCTGTCGACGACGACCCGGTCCGACGGGACCAAACAGGTCGTCTACAACGGCTGGCCGCTGTACTACTACTCGAAGGACACCTCGCCCGGCGACACGAAGGGTCAGGGCGTCACCTCGTTCGGCGCGCCGTGGTACGTCGTCGGCGCCGACACGGGTGCTCCCATCACCAAGCACTAGTCGTTCACCAGCTCGGCAGCTGCGGCACCACGTCGTGCAGCAGCCAGGACCCGCCGGCCAGCAGCGCGGCGACGGCGACCAGGGCGAAGCCGCACACCCACAACAGGCCGGGCATGCCGGTCAGGCGGGCGAGCTGGTCGGCGTCGGAGTCGGGTGCGCGGCCCCTGGAGCGCTTGCTCTGCAGCTCCACAACGGGCCGCGTCCCCGCGAACAGCAGGAACCACGTGAACGCGTAGGCGAAGGCCGCCTGCACGGCGGCCGAGCCGTACCACGACACGACGAAGACGACCGCGCCGGTCGTGACCACCGACAGCACGCCGTACGCGTTGCGGATCATGAGGAGGATCGCGGCGAGCAGGACGATGCTCGCCCACAGCAGGGCCGTGATGTGCCCGAGGGCCAGCAGACCCGCCGCGCACAGGCCCAGCAACGGCGGTGTCACGTACCCGGCGAACGCGGTGACGATCATGCCGAACCCGTACGGCTTGCCGCGCGACACCGTGACGCCCGAGGTGTCGGAGTGCAGGCGGATGCCCCGCAACTGCCGCCCGGTGACCAGGGCCGCGAAGGCGTGGCCGCCCTCGTGCGCGATGGTCACGACGTTGCGCAGCACGTGCCACACCGAGCGGACCGACACCGCCACGAGCGCCGCCGCCCCGGTCGCGCAGACCAGCCACCACGACGGGTGCGGCTGCGTGCCCATGACCTCGTGCCAGACGCCGCCGATCGATGCCGTGTCCAACGCTTCACCTCTCCTCATCCCTGCTCACCGCCTCGTACGAGGTACGACGTCTCCCGCCGCGGCGAAGTTTCGGGCGGACGGGCGAACCGGTGTTCTCCTCGGAGGCGGACAGTAGGGTAGGGGACCTATGAGCGACCCGTTGATGAGCGTTTATCCACCGCTGGAGCCGGCGACGCTGGTCACCCGGCGGTCTATGCAGTTCCCGTTCAACTCGGACGGGCTGACGCTGACCCACCTCGGGCGCGGCGCGATCTGGCTGGCGCTGAAGGCCCTCGGCCTCGGACCGGGGCACCGGCTGGCCATGCCCGCCTACCACTGCGGATCAGAGGTCGAGGCCGCCCGGCTGGCGGGCATCGAGGTCATGTTCTACCGGGTGCTCCCCACGCTCGAGGCGGACCACGAGGACCTGTTCCGCGTGTCGCAGCAGTGCCACGCGACCTACCTCATCTCCTACTACGGCTTCCCGATGCCGCCGCTGCCGCCGGGGACGCTGGTGATCGAGGACGCCGCGCACGCCCTCTTCTCCTACGACGGCGGGGCCGCCATCGGCTCGCGCGGCGCCGCGGCGATCTTCTGCCCGCGCAAGTCCCTGGGCGTCCCCGACGGCGGCGCCGTGCTGATCCGGGGCGGTCACATCGAGGCCCAGGGCCGTCCGCCGTGGAAGCGCATGGCCCGGTCGATGGCGTCCCAGAGCATGGGATGGGCGGCCCAGTCGCGCGCCGGCGTGCTGCGGGCCCCCGCCACGAAGGTCTTCCGCAAGGTCAGCAAGGCCGAGCAGGCGGTCGAGGAGGGCACGCTCACCGAGGTCGTCATCGGCGAGTGGAACCTCGAGGTCGCCGACCTGGAGGTCGCCGCCTCCAAGTCCTCCCGGATGACCGAGTGGGCCGTACACGGCGCCGACGGTGAGGCCATCCGCCGGCACCGCCGCCGCAACTACGCGATCCTGCTCAACTCCCTGCCCGACGTGTGCCCCCCTCGCTTCCGCGGCCTGCCGGACGGCGTGGCGCCGCTCTACTACCCCGTGCGCGTTCCGCAGCGCGACCGGACCATCGCCGAGCTGCAGAAGCGCGGCGTGCGCTCCATTGTCGGCCGGCCCGCGTGCGTCATGCCCGGCTCAGGTCGCCGGGCCGCAGGCCTCCATCCCGGCTCCGGCCGGGCCGCAGGCCTCCATTCCGGCTCCGGCCGGGCCGCAGGCCTCCATTCCGGCTCCGGCCGGGCCACAGGGCTTCATCCGGGGCGCGGTCCGGCCCTCGCGTCATGCCCGGCTCAGGGCGGCCCGCGCGGGTCAGGTCCGGTTCAGGCCGCCGGGCCCGCGATGCGGCCGCGGAGCAGGTCGACCAGTGTCGCGTGCACGTCGGTGAGCGGCCGCGCCGGCTGCAGGGTGCGCCAGTCCAGGGCCACGGTCAGCACCATCCCGAACACCGCCGAGGCCGCCATGCCGACGTCCAGGTCCGCGCGCAGGTCCCCGTTCGCGACGGCGGCGCGCAGCACGTCGGCGATCACCCCGATGGCGCGTTCGCGGATGAGCCGGGCGGCGTTCTGCCAGTCGCCGCCGGCCCGCCAGGTCTCGGCCAGCAGGAGCCGGGCGAACGCCTCGTACTCCCCGATGAAGGCGAGCTCCGCGCCGACCACGGCGTCGAGCGCGTCGAGCGGCGCGCGCCCTTCGGCCGCGGTGCGCAGCGCCTCCGCGAGCCGGTCCACGCCGTACTCCAGCAGCTCGCCGAACAGCGCCGCCTTGCCCGCGAAGTTGTAGTAGACGGTGCCCTTGGCGACGCCGGCCCGTTCGGCGATCTGGTCCACGGTCGTCGCGGAGTAGCCGTGCTCGGCGATCAACTCGACGGCGGCCTCGTACAGGCGTTGCCGCGTGCGTTCCCGTCGGGTGGGCATGGTCTCCCTACAGCTTCAGCACCGGGTGCAGGCGCTTCAGCGTCCACACGCGTTCGCGTCGCACGGTGAGCATGGTCAGCGCCAGGGCGCCGGCCAGGTAGGCCAGCAGCACCGCACAACATTCCCATACCGAGGTGAGCGGCCCGCCACTGATCAGATGCCGCAGCGCGGTGACCACCCAGCCCATCGGCAGGATGGGGTGCAGGACCTGGAAGAACGCCGGACTGGTCTGGATCGGGTACGTCCCCGCCGACGAGGTCAGCTGCAGCATCAGGAGCACCAGCGCGATCACCCGTCCGACCGGCCCGAACTTGCCGTAGATCAGCTGCACCACGGCCATGAACGAGGCGGCGGTGAGCACGAGGAGAGCGATCAGCCCCGCCCACCGCGCGGCCGTCAGCCCCAGGGCGAACTTCAGCACGAGCAAGAGGACGGCGACCTGCAGGACGCCGACCAGCACCGCCGGGAACCACCCCGCGAACGCCACCCGCCGGGCGGGCGCGGCCGCCGCGAGCGCCCGGGGGTTCAGCGGACGCAGCACCATGTAGACGAACATCGCGCCGACCCACAGGGCGAGGGGGACGAAGAACGGGGCGAAACCGGTGCCGTAGTCCGGGGCCGGGTTCGACTTGGCCGTCGCCAGCCGTACGGGGTCGCTCATCACCCCGGAACGCTGGTTCCGCTGGTCCTTGGTGTAGTCGGGGACCTGCCCGGCGCCCTCATGCAGGCCCTTGGCGAGCCGGTGCGCCCCGGTGGACGCCTGGCTCAGCCCGGACTCCAGTTGCCGGGCGCCGGTGTAGAGCCGGCCGAGCCCCGCGTCGAGCCGAGTGGCGCCGGACCGCAGCCGGGCGAGCCCCTGCGACAGTTCGACCTCGCCGCTGTAGGCGGTGCCGATGCCCCGATGCAGGGTGACCAGGCCGGCGGCGACCTGGTGGGCGCCGCTGTTCAGGCGGTGGACGTCGCGCCGGGCCTGCTGCACCTTTCCGGCCAGGTGCGGGGCGTCCGCCGCGAGCCGCCGGGCGTCGGCTGCGAGCCGCCGGGCCTGGGCGGCCACCCGCCGCAGCTCGCCGGTGTGCGCCCGTACCTGGGTGTTGACCTGCCGAGCGGTCGTCAGCACCGTCGTGGCCGCGGAACAGGCGGACGCCGCCTCCGGATGGGTCGCGGCCAGCGCGCAGATCGTCTTGCGGGCCGCCGCGGCCTGGCGTACGGCCTGGGCGGTCTGGTTCGGGAGGGCGTCGAGGGCGGTCGCGGCGGCGTCGGCGCCACGGGAGACGAGCAGGGCCGCGTTCTCGATGTCCTGGGGATGCCCGTTCAACACGGGCAGGAGCTTGTCCGTGACCTGGTCGAACATGGTCGTGAGCCGCTGGGTCCCGGCGGCCACCTGGGCGCTGCCCGACTGCAGTTTCGCGGCGCCGGCGTTCAGCTCGGCCAGGCCGGCGACCAGCCGGTCGGCGCCGCTCTTGGCGGTCGCGAGCCCACTGACGAGCTCACCGGTGCCGTTCTTCGCCGTGCCGATGCCCTTCCTGAGCTGGGCGGCGCCGCTCTCGGCCTGGTCGATGCCCCGGGCCAGCCTGTCCGCGCCGTTCGCGGCCTGCTGGAGCTTGTCGTGCAGTTGCCCGAACGAGACGAAGATCTGGTCGAAGTAGTCGTGTACGGCCCCGGCCGCGGCGGCGGTCTTGATCTCGTTGAACGCCGCGTTGGCGATGACGCTCGCGATGTAGCTGTTGGCGTCGTTCAGGTGGACCTGGAGGGCGCCCGGCCGCGGCGCGTTCTCCTGGTCCCGCGGCGACGCGAGGCTCGCGCTGAAGTCGGCGGGGATCGTCAACGACATGTAGTACCGGCCGTTCGCCACGCCGTCGGCGGCCGTACGGTCGTCGACCTCGTGCCAGTCGAACACCTCGCGCCGCTTCAGCTCGTCGGCCAGGTCCTGCCCGGCGTGCACCGTCGCACCGCCGGCGGTGGCCGGCCGGTCGTCGACCACGAGGGCCACCGGCAGCCGGGAGATCTTGCCGTACGGATCCCAGAACGACCACAGGTACAGCCCGGCGTACAAGAGGGGCAGCATCACCAGCGCGACGATCGCGAGGCGGGTGAGCCGGGCCCGGGCGAAGCGGCGGAGCTCCAGCCCGGACAGTGACAGAGTGGGGAGCCTCACAGCGCGACCTCCACGTCGGCGAGGTCGGCCGCGGCAGCGCCGTCGACACAGCTCGCGATGATCGTCACCTCGGCCTGCCGCGTGAGGGCGCGCAGGCAGGCCCACATCTCCCGCTGGTGGTCACCGCGCATGCCGCGGTCGACGTCGTCGAGGACGAGGAGCCGCGGCCGGTCCAGCAGGGCGAGGGCGGCGCCGAGCAGGTGCCGGTCGCGGGGACCGAGGTCGCCGGTCGGCGTGTCGGGATCCACGTCCAGGCCGACCGGGGCGAGCGCGGCGGCGACCTCGTCGGACCGCTTCGC
This sequence comes from Actinoallomurus sp. NPDC052274, assembly GCF_040679475.1. Taxonomy (NCBI): domain Bacteria; kingdom Bacillati; phylum Actinomycetota; class Actinomycetes; order Streptosporangiales; family Thermomonosporaceae; genus Actinoallomurus; species Actinoallomurus sp. NPDC052274. The sequence goes on along the minus strand of NZ_JBFAUT010000028.1, from coordinate 82,821 downwards.
CCGGCGGCGGGGGAGGAGCCCGGCGCGCAGGTGCCGGCGCTCGAAGACGTGCTCTGCGACGGTCAGCGCGTCGTCGAGCTCGTTGACGCCTTCCGTCTCCCCGATCGCGGCCACGCGCTGGATCGCCGCCGGGGCCGACCGCCCGGCGACCGTCACCTCTCCGGACGTCGGCCGCATCCGGCCGGCCAGGGTGAGCAGCAGTGACGTCCGCCCGCTCCCGGCCTCTCCGGACACGACGGCCAGGCCGCCCTCGGGCAGTGCGAGGTCGACGTCACGGTACGCCCAGCCGCGGGCGCCGCGCAGCGCCAGCCCACGGGCGGCGACGAGGGGAACGGGCGACCGGGGTCCGCCGGGCGCCTCGGGTCCGCCGGACGGCGTTCCGGGCACGTCGGACGGCTCTGCCGTCGGCGTCGATGCGTCGGAGGGCTCTGAGGCCGGCGGTCCGGTCAGGGCGCGCGGGTCGTCCACCGGCTCCGGCGTCGCGGTGCCTTCGGGTTGAGCGTTCGCTGTCACGGTCGTCTCGCCTGTTTTTGAACTGACTGGTCAGTTCAAAAGTACCGTGATGAGGCGAACCGTTGACCGCGATCCGTGGTGACATGACTCACCTGGGGGCATTCGTGCCGCTGACCTGCCCGATCGCGGACACCGCAAACCGGGACGCCGGCGGGCTCCGCGCCGGCGACGGTCGTCGCCGCGGCCGTGCCGGCGCGGAGATCAGGTCTGCCGTCGCACCGAGGTCGTATCGCTGGTCAGCGGCGATCCGTTCGCCGCCACGGGCAGGAGGTCGGGTACGCGGGCGCCGTCGCCGTCGACCAGGACCGAGTGCGTCTCGCCCGCCTGGAAGGCGTGGCGTTCGCCCCACTGTCGCAGCGTGACGATCACGGGGAAGAGGTCCTTGCCCGCCTCGGTGAGCGTGTACAGCCTGCGTCTGCCCGAGGGGGCGTCCACCTGGGCGAGCAGGCCGTGGGCGGTGAGCTTGCGGAGCCGGTCGGTGAGGATGTTGCGGGCGATGCCGGTGCGCTGCTGGAAGTCGGTGAACGAGCGGGCGCCGTCCATCGCGTCGCGGATGATGAGCAGGCTCCACCGGTCGCCGACCAGGTCGACCGTGCGGGCGACCGGGCAGTTCGGGTCCGTCCACGCGGGGCTCTGTCCGTCGGTGTCGTCGCGTGCCATCACCCCTCCAATGAGTTGCGTAATGAAACCATTCTCGCCTACTCTCCGATCAGTTGCAATTTGAAACCAATCGGAGGTGGGTCCGTGAACGGGAGGATGAGGCTGCTGCTGGCGGTGGTGTGCGGGGTCGCGGTGGCGAGCGTCTACGCCGGGCAGCCGGTGCTGGGCCCGATGGGGCGTGACCTGGGCGTTCCGGTCGACTCGCTCGGCTGGTTCGTGGCCGCCGGCCAGCTCGGCTATCTGGCGGGACTGGTGCTGCTGGTGCCGTTGGGCGACATGCTCGACCGCAGGCGCTTGATCGCCGCCCACCTCGCCCTGGTGGCCGCGGGAACGGCGATCACCGCGGCCGCCCCGGTCGCCTGGGCGGCCTTCTCCGGACTGGCCGCGGCGGGCGTGTTCGCGGTGGTGGTGCAGACCACCGTCGCGTACACGGCGTCGATCTCCCCGCCCGCCGAGCGCGGACGCAACCTCGGCATCGTGACCTCGGGCGTGGTGGTCGGCATCCTCGGCGCGCGCGTCATCGCCGGAGTCCTCGCGGACCTGTGGGGATGGCGGAGCGTCTACCTGGCCCTGGCGGTCCTCGCCGCCGTCCTCGCGCTGCTCACCCTCACCCTGCTGCCCGCGGACGTCCGCCCGGACACGGCACGGTACGGGCAGGTCCTCCGGTCCTTCGGCGGGCTGTTCGCCCAGCCGGTGTTCCTCAGCCGAGGGCTGATCGCGTTCCTCCTGTTCGCCTCGTTCGGCACGCTGTGGAGCGGCATGGCCCTGCCGCTGGCCGGTGCGCCGTGGCACCTCAGCGAGGCGCGGATCGGGCTCTTCGGCGTCGCCGGGCTGGCCGGAGCCCTCGGTGCCGCCCGGTCCGGACGCTGGGGCGACGCCGGGCACGCGCGCCGGGTCACCGGCATCGCCCTCGCGCTCCTGGTCGCCTCCTGGGCCGCGATCGGGCAGCTCCCGTGGTCGCTGCCGCTGCTGATCATCGGCGTGATCCTGCTCGACTTCGCCGTTCAGGCCGTGCACGTGAGCAACCAGCACACGCTCACCGCCGCCTACCCCGACCGCACCAGCACCACCATCGGCGCCTACATGGTCTTCTACTCCCTCGGTTCCGCCCTGGGAGCCGCCGCGACCACGGCCCTGTTCGGCGCCGCCGGCTGGATCGGCCCCACCGTCCTCGGCGCGGCACTCGCGCTGTGCGCACTCGCCACCTGGGCGTTCAGCGCCCGTACGGCGGGCCGCGCCGCCCGTCGTCCACCGCTCGGACAGGCGCAAGAAGCACTCGACTGATCCCGCGGCTCCGCGCCGCCATCGTCGACCGACTCACCTGCGGCGGCGCCGACCCGGCCGGAACCGCCGTGCGGTACCCCGCCTGGGCGGCCGGCCCGGCGGACGCCGCCCGCGCTCAGTCCTGGGGCGCGGCGAGGGAGTCGAGGATCTGCTGTCCGTACTTGGCCAGCTTGCTCTCGCCGACCCCGTTGACGGAGGACAGCTCGGCGAGGGACCCCGGAACGCGGGTGGCGATCTCGCGCAGCGTCGCGTCGTGGAAGATGACGTACGCGGGCACCCCCTGCTCCTTGGCGGTGGCCGCGCGCCAGGCGCGCAGCCGCTCGAAGACCGGGAGGGCCTCCTCGGGCAGCTCGACGGCCGCCGCGCGGCCGGCCTTGGCGGCCTTCGCCGCCTTGGGCGCGGTACGCGCCGGGTCGCGGCGCATGGGGACCTGCCGCTCCCCGCGCAGCACGGTCGCGCTGGCGTCGGTGAGCACGAGCGTGCCGTAGTCGCCCTCCACGGCCAGCAGTCCCTGGGCCAGGAGCTGCCGGACGACGCCGCGCCACTCGGCGTCGCTCAGGTCCGTGCCGACGCCGAACACCGTCAGCGTGTCGTGGTCGTTCTGGATGATCTTCGGTGTCCTCTTGCCGAGCAGGATGTCGACGATGTGCCCCGCGCCGAACTTCTGGCGCCGCTCGCGGAGCAGCCGCAGGACGGTCGACAGGACCTTCTGCGCGGCGACCGTGCCGTCCCACGACTCCGGCGGCGACAGGCAGGCGTCACAGTTGCCGCACGCGGTGCCCTCCTGCCCGAAGTAGGCGAGCAGCCGGACCCGGCGGCACTCGACGGTCTCGCACAGGGCGAGCATCGCGTCGAGGTGGGCGGCGAGCCGGCGCCGGTGCGCGGCGTCCCCCTCGGAAGAGTCGATGAGCTTGCGCTGCTGGACCACGTCCTGCAGGCCGTACGCCATCCAGGCCGTGGACGGCAGGCCGTCGCGCCCGGCGCGGCCGGTCTCCTGGTAGTAGCCCTCGACGGACTTGGGCAGGTCGAGGTGGGCGACGAAGCGCACGTCGGGCTTGTCGATGCCCATGCCGAACGCGATCGTGGCGACCATGACGACGCCGTCCTCGCGCAGGAAGCGCGCCTGGTTCGCCGCGCGGGTGGCCGGGTCGAGGCCCGCGTGGTACGGCAGCGCGGTCACGCCGTTCTCCACGAGGAAGGCGGCGATCTTCTCCACCGACGCGCGGGAGAGGCAGTAGACGATGCCGGCATCGCCCGGGTGCTCGGTGCGCAGGAACTCCAGCACCTGCCGTTTCGGCTCCCGCTTCGGCACGATGCGGTACTGGATGTTCGGCCGGTCGAAGCTGGCCACGAAGTGGCGGGCGTCCGCCAGGCTCAGCCGCGCCGTGATCTCCTGGTGCGTGGCCGGAGTGGCGGTGGCGGTCAGCGCGATCCTGGGCACGTCGGGCCGGCGCTCGTGCAGCACCGACAGCGCCAGGTAGTCCGGCCGGAAGTCGTGCCCCCACTGCGCGACGCAGTGCGCCTCGTCGATCGCGAACACCGAGATGTCGGCCCGGTCGAACAGCCGCAGCGTCGACTCCAGGCGCAGGCGCTCCGGCGCCAAATAGAGCAGGTCAAGCTCGCCCGCCGCGAACGCCGCCTCGACCGTGCGCCGCTCGTCCGGGTCCTGGGTCGAGTTGAGGAACCACGCGCGCACGCCGAGGGCGCGCAGCGCGTCGACCTGGTCCTGCATCAGGGCGATGAGCGGTGAGACGACGACGCCGACGCCCTTCCGCACGAGCGCGGGGATCTGGTAGCACAGCGACTTGCCGCCGCCGGTCGGCATGAGCACCAGCGCGTCCCCGCCGGCGACGACGTGCTCGATGATCTCCTGCTGGCCCTCCCGGAACTCCTCGTAGCCGAAGACCCGTCGCAGGACCTCGGACGCCTCGCTCATCGGTTCGGAAAAGGCCATTCCGCAACCCTACGGCGAACCGTTCCCTCCCCGCGCCCGGAATCCGCCGCCTGTGGACGACCGAGGTGAGAGCCACCAGGCGGCCGGTCCGGGCCGGGCGGCCGTCGGCCAGGGCCGGGGCCCCGCCCGCAGCCGCGCTACGGGCGCCGCAGGCGGGCGGCGGCGGCCCGCAGCGCCGCGTCGGTCTCCGCGGCGAGCAGGCCGACGAGCTCGCCCGCGGGGACCTCCCGGGCGAGGGCGTGCGCCTGGCCGGCCCACAGGTTCACCAGGTCCGGGTCGCCGGCGGCGCGCGCGGCCTGCCGCAGCGGCGCGGTGACGTGGTGGACCTCGGGGTAGGCGACCGGCGCGTCGTCGCTGTGCCGGTCGAGGAACCCGTTGCGGATGCCGCGTGCGAGGCGCCCGGTGAACGCCCGCGTCATCGCGGTCGGGGTCGCGGAGGCCAGGGCCTGCCGGTGCACCAGGGGAGTGCCCGCCTCCGGGCAGCGCAGGAACGCGGTGCCGAGCTGGGCGGCCGAGGCCCCGGCGGCCAGTGCGGCCGCGACCCCGGCGCCGGTGGCGATGCCGCCGCTCGCCACCAGCGGCACGTCGACGGCGTGCCGCAGGAGCTGCAGCAGGGACAGCAGCCCGATCCCCTCGCCGCGGTCGGCGGGGTCGTCGACGAAGGAGGCCCGGTGCCCGCCCGCCTCCGCGCCCTGGACGACGAGTGCGTCGGCGCCCGCGTCCACCGCCTGGACGGCCTCCTCCTCCCGCGTCACGGTCACCCAGACCTCGCTGCCCGCGCGGCGCAGCCGCTCGACGACGTCGGCGGGCGGGCAGCCGAAGGTGAACGACACGACCGGGACGGGCGCGGCGGCGAGCAGGTCGAGCTTGGCCGCCCACTCATCGTCCTCGAACCGGGGCTCGCCGAGACCGGCGCCCGCGCGCGCCGCCTCCTCGGCGAGGCCGGCGGCGTACCGCGCGACGGTCTCGGGGGCCGCCGGGCGGCCGGGGACGAAGAGGTTCACCCCGATGGGCCGCCGGGTGCGGGCTCGCGTCTCGTCGAGCCGGGTGCGCAGGGACTCGGTCGTGAGATAACCCGCGGCGAGGAATCCCAGCCCACCGGCCTCGCTGACCGCCGCGGTGAGTTCCGGGGTGGACGGCCCTCCGGCCAGTGGGGCCAGCACGATCGGCACGGGCAGTTCGTCGAGGATCATCCCGTCCTCCGTTCGCCGTGGGCCGGCCGGACCGACCACGAGTTCGGTGAACGAACCATCGTACGGCGCGTGGCATCCGCGTGCCCGGTCGGGCGCATATCCGGGCGACTGGCGGGTATCGGTGCGCAGTCCCCAACAGTGGCCCCGAGTCAGGGAAGGCGCACATGCAGTCGGTCGCGAAGCGGCACGGTACGGAGCAGGTCTCCCGGCCTTTCATCACACGAGTCATCCGGTGGCTGTGGATCCTGCTCGCGCTGGCGGTGGCGGTGGTCTTCGCCGTCGCGCTCGCCCGGCTGACGCTGCGCCCGGTGCCCGGAGCCAGCGGTCAGGTGCACGACAACCCGCACCCGGGGGCCACCCTGCGGTTCTACCTCGACCGCCCGAGCATCAAGGAGGCCGTCCTCGAGATCGGCGGCAACCTGGCGCTCCTGATGCCCCTGGGCGTCCTGCTGCCCGTCCTGTTCGACCGCTTCCGCGGCGTCATCCGGCTGACCCTGGCGGCGGCCCTGATCTCGCTGGCGATCGAGGCGGTCCAGGGCCTGTTGATCACGGGGCGCAGCTTCGACGTGGACGACGTCATCCTCAACACGGCGGGCGCGATGATCGCCTATCTCTTGGTGGGGCGCAGGTTCGGCCGTTGGGCGCACCCGGGTTGACCTGGCAGGCGGGATGCGGTTTCGTTACCCGCCCGTGACGTCTTCTAAGATTGTCGGGTGACAACCAAGGCCGCCACCAAGGACATGTCCCCCGGGGCGGCCGATCCGTGTCGGCTCTTCCGGAGGCTTTCGGGCCCGCTCCCGTGACTTCTCCCGACGCGGCCCGGCAGGGTCCGCGTGCCCTGGAACGGCGGGTAGCCGATCGCGAGTCGACCACCGAGGAACCGGAGGAGATGATCAAGTGACGGTAGCGGAGGACAGCGGCGCTGCCGCGGTCGCGGAGTTCCTGCGGACGCGGAGAGAGCAGGTGGCGCAACAGTGGGCGGACCTCACGCTCTTCCGCGCCGTGTACACCTCCGGCCGCGACGCCGCCGTGAACGCCGCCCACCGCCTCGTGGACGCCCTCACCGAGGTCGCCCGGGACGGACGGGTCGACGACGTCACCGTGCCCGCGCTCGACCAGGTGCGCACCGTCCTGGCCCAGATGATCGCCGCACGGTCCAAGACCGGGTCGCCGCTGCGGGTGGCGGCGGAGGTCGCCGAGCTCAAGCGGCCGGTGATCGCCTTGGTCGACCGCGAGTTCGCGGACGCCGACCGGGGCGCGGCGCTGGTCGCCGCCACCGACCTGATGGGCACGCTCCGCCTCGTCGGCATGGAGATCTCCCTGAGCGACGAGGGCGACATCGTGGCCCGGCAGCGCCAGCAGTTGCTCGAGGTCGCCACGCCGGTCCTGAAGCTCTGGGACAGGGTGGTGGCGGTCCCGCTGATCGGGACCCTCGACAGCGCCCGCACCCAGATCGTCATGGAGACGCTGCTGGAGGCGATCGTCGACCAGCACGCGACCGTGGCGATCCTCGACATCACGGGGGTTCCGCTCGTCGACACGGTGGTCGCCCAGCATCTGATGAAGACCGCGCTCGCCGTGCGCCTCATGGGCGCCCGGTGCGTGATCAGCGGGATCCGGCCCCAGATCGCCCAGACGATCGTCCAGCTCGGCATCGACCTGGGCGACATCACCACCCGCGCCACGCTGGCCGACGCGCTCGAATGGTCGCTCGGCCAGGTCGGCACCAGCGTCGGCCGGGCGTGAACGCGGCGACCGGCATGCAGCGCGTGTCCGTGCACCGGATCGGTGAGCTCCTGCTGGCGAGCATCCAGCAGGAGCTCACCGACTCCCTCGCGGTCGCGTTGCAGCAGGATCTGGCGGAGATGGCCGCGGCGGGCACCGACGGTGTGATCATCGACATCTCCCAGGTGGACATGATCGACTCGTTCCTCGCCCGCGTCCTGGCGGAGATCGCCGCGGCGACGCGCGTCCTGGCGGGCCGGACGGTCGTGTGCGGGATGCGGCCGTCCGTGGCGATCACCATGGTGGAGATGGGTCTCGGCCTGCCGGGACTGCAGACGGCGAGGTCGTTGGAGGACGCCCTCGCCCTCCTCGAGGCGGACGAGGTGGGCCCGTGACCACAGCGGCCGTGACGACTCTGCCGATCACGAGCGACATGGAGATCGCCGGTGTCCGCCAGGCGGTCCGCGAGGCCGCCGTGGCGGCCGGCTTCAGCCTGGTCGAGCAGACCAAGCTCGTCACCGCCGCCAGCGAGCTCGCCCGGAACACCCTGGTGCACGGAGGAGGCGGCCGGATGGAGATCACGATGCCGGAGGCGCCCGGGGGCCGGGGCATCCGGCTGCGGTTCAGCGACCAGGGGCCGGGCATCGCCGACGTGGAGACGGCGCTGTCCGACGGGTACACGACGGGACACGGCCTCGGCCTGGGGCTCGGCGGCGCGCGCCGGCTCGTACAGGAGTTCGCGATCGACACCGGTCCCGGTCTCGGAACGACCGTGACGGTCACCGCGTGGCCGCGCGGAGTCCGGGGAGCCTGACGGTGAGCCTCCGCGTGCAGGTTGGCGCGGGCTGGAACATACCCGTGTCCGACGAGAGCCAGGTCCACGGCGCGGTCGCCGCGACCACGGCCGCGGCCCGGACGGCCGGGCTCGACGCGCGGTCGACCGCACGCTGCGAACTGCTCGCGACGGAGCTGGCCACCAACCTGGTCAAGCACGCGTACGGCGGCCGGTTGCTGGTGACCGCGTCGGGAGACGGCGTCGTCCAGTTGGCCGCCGTCGATCGCGGACCGGGCATCGCCGACGTTCCCGCGTCGATGGCGGACGGCTACACGACGACGTCGTCCCTCGGCGGCGGACTGGGGATCTGCCGCCGCGTGGCCACCCGGTTCGACCTGTACAGCCGGCCGGGCCAGGGCACCGTGGTGCTGGCCCGCGTCGGCGCCGGCGCCGAGAGCGCGGACGGGATCGAGGTCGGCGGTGTGCTCACGCCGCACCCCGCGCAGTCGGTGGTGGGCGACGGATACGGCGTCACCTGGGAGGGCGACCGGTTGACCGTCGCGGTCGTCGACGGTCTGGGGCACGGCCCCGGCGCGGCCGAGGCCCGGCAGGCGACGCTCGACCTCGCCGGGCGGCACACCGTCACCGACGTCTCCCGGCTGCTGCGCGAGCTCGACGCCGGCCTGCGGACCACAAGGGGAGCGGCGGCCGGGGTCGCCCAGATCGACGGCTGGGGGCGCAGGCTGACCTACGGGTGTGTGGGAAACGTCACCGGTCGGCTCTACCCGCCGCGCGAGGGGCGTACCCTCCTGTGCATGCCCGGCATCCTCGGCGCCGGAGTCCCCACCCGCTCCCACCGGCTCGACTCGGCCGACTGGACGGACCCCGCGGTGCTCGTCATGCACACCGACGGGATCAACGGCCGCTGGCGGCTGGAGGACTATCCGGAGGTCGACCGTCACCACCCCGCCATACTCGCCGCGCTGATCTGGCAGGACGCGCACCGCGGCAACGACGACGCCACCGTGGTGGTGATCAGGACCCCGACGAACAAGGACGTCCGATGAGGCAGCGGATCTACGACGGACCCGTCACGGACGCCGGCCCGGCGCTGGCCTCCGCCGCGGCCGCCGCGGTCCGGCTCGGAGTGGCGGCCGACGAACGCGCGCGCTTCCTCGCGGCCGTCGCACGAGCGCTGCGCGACCACCACCCCGAGGGCGCCGTCGAGCTGAGCGCCGAGGACCACCGGCTGACGGCCGTGATCAAGGTCGGGACGCCGCCGGAGGGTACGGTCACCCTGGCCACGGCCGTCGGGACGGCGCGGCCGGTCGACGGTACGCCCGCCGCACGCGACGGGACCGGGTCGCCTGATGGGAGCGGGTCGCTCGATGGAGGTGGGTCGCTCGGCGGGGCCGGGTCGCCTGATGGGAGCGGGTCGCTCGATGGGGCCGGGTCGCTCGGCGGGACCGCGTTGCTCGATCACCTCATCGAGCTGCAGACCATGGTCGAGTGGTCCCAGGGAGAGCTGGAGCAGACCAACAAAGGCGTCCTCGCGCTGCACGCGGAGCTCGCCGAGAACGCCGAGCGGCTGCGCAAGGCGAGCGAACTGCAGCAGCGTTCCCTCCGTGCCGAGCGCACGGCCCGCGCGGCGGCAGACGCGGCGCGGGCCCGGCTGGCGTTCCTCGCGCACGCCGGGTCGACGCTGTCGGAGTCCCTGGACCACGAGACGGTCCTGGCCCGGCTGCACTCCCTCGTCGTCCCCCGTTACGCCTCGGCGGTGACGGTGTGGCTGGTGCGCGGGTCCGGGCCGCTGGAGCCGGTCCCGGCCGGGTCGTCCGCCGCGGCGCCGTCGCCGTACGTGGAGAAGGCCTATGTCAGCGGCCGCGTGCAGCGGGTCACCGTGGCCCGTGACGACGCGCACCCGGCCAATGACCTCGACACCAGATCGGGACGGGAGCCGCTCCTGGCGCTTCCGCTGATCTCCCACGGAGTCACTCTGGGCGTCCTGGAGGCCAGGGCCGCGGCGGCGTCGTTCGGCACCGAGGACATCGCGATGTTCCGGGAGCTGGCGCGGCTCACCGCGGCGGCGATCGACAACGCGCTGCGCTACGAGCACGAGCGCGACGTCGCCGAACGCCTGCAGCGCGCCATGCTCACCGATCTGCCGCCGGCCGCGCGGCTGGAGTTCACCGCGCGCTACCTTCCGGCCGAGGCGGGACTGAACGTCGGCGGCGACTGGTACGACGCGTTCGAGCGCCCGGACGGCGACGTGGTCATCGCTGTCGGCGACGTCACGGGGCACGGGCTGCAGGCGGCCACACTGATGGGTCAGCTGCGCACCGCCCTGCGCGCCTACGCGATGGACGCCGAAGGCCCCGGCGAGGTGCTCACCTGCATGCACCGGATGCTGTCCCACCTGCAGCCGGAGGACCTGGCGACCGCCGTGCTCGCCCAGATGTCGCCCGACGGCCGGCTGCGCTGGTCGAACGCCGGCCATCCGCCGCCGCTGCTGCGCGCGCCGGACGGCTCGGTCACCGTCCTGCACGGCCATGACTTCCTGCTCGGCATGCCGTTCGAGAAGGCCGCGATCAAGGAGCACCGCACCTGGCTCACGCCCGGATGCGCCGTGATCTTCTACACCGACGGCCTGATCGAACGCCGCGACGCGAGCCTGGATCACGGCATCGAGCGCCTCGCCGCCGCGTTCCGGTCGGCCGAGGGCGAGCTCGACCACGTCGCCGACAGCGTGCTCGAGGCCATGCTGAGCGACAGCGTCCGGGAGGACGACACCTGCCTGCTGATCTTCCGCGCGATCCCCGATCCCGCGGCCGGTCCGGACCTCGGGACGGAACCGCTCCTGTCGTGCCGGGAGGGCGGGCCGGACGCCTGACGGACGGCATGGGAACGGCCCCGCACCGCTGAGTGCGAGGCCGTCCCCGATCGGCGGGGTCAGGAGGTGACGGTGAGCGTCTCGGCGACGGGGCGCGGGCTGTTCGGGGTGCACGTCGCCGTGATGTTCCCGAAGATCGGGACGTTCGCCTTGATGCTGAGGTTGCCGCCCTGGAACTGATCGGTGCCGACCACGGTCGGCGTCCAGTTGCCGGCGACGTCGGCGGTGATGGGCTGGTTGGCGGGGAGCGCGCCGCCGGAGCCGGTGAGGGGGAAGGACGCCGTCTGCGCGCCGCTGACGTCGGCGGTCAGGGTGGCGCTCCAGGAGTTGACCGCGAGCGGGGACGACAGGGAGGTCACCACGTGCACCGTGGCGTGGACCGAGGTGTTGACCTTGGCCGGGTTCGGCGACGCCGTGGCGGTTCCGCTGACGCTGATGCTCTGGGTTCCGAGGATCGAGTTGCAGGTGTAGGAGGTCGAGAAGGTCGACGCGCCGGCCGGCGCCTGTGCCGCGACGACGCCGAGGCCGCCGAGGGCGATGACCGTGGCGGCGGTGGCCGCGCGCCGGCCCAGGGAGGTGTTCATGGCGGGGCTCCTTCCGGCCCGGGAACCGAGCGGGGGGGTGTTGACCCGGGCCTCTTACTTATCTGTAACAAGCCGGTAATGGCCGTCAACTTACTAGTGAGTAAGCTTCATGTTTTAGGAGTCCGTACGCGCGTGAAGGGGTCCCGCACCCGAAAGGTGCGAGACCCCTTGCCGGCGGCGCCCGGTCGCGTACGCGACCCGGGTGGGCCTGGCGAATCCGCTGTCCGGCGGTGCGGCGTCCAGGCGCGCTCTAGCCGGACGCCGGCCCGCTATCGGCTGCCCGTGATCAGCACCAGCAGTCGTCCCAGCAGTCGTCCCAGCAGTCCCAGCCGCTCCAGCACCCGCCCCAGCCGCCACCGCAGGTCACGAGGCTCTGAGGGGCGCCGCTCACCGTCTGGGCGCCGGCCGGCGCGGCGGCGCCCAGCGTGAGGGCGGTCGCTCCCGCAAAGGCCAGGCCGGTGATGCCGAGTGCCATCCGCTTCGGAATCCTCATCTGAAGAACCTCCTTGGGTCGGCGCGTTGGCGTGTCGTGTTGATCACGCCCGGCAATTGGGCCATTTCGGCCCGTTCGCCACAAACAACACCATATCCTCGGCTCGTCGGAATCAACCGCAAAAGTCCATATATGGCGATAATTGACTCTCGTCCTCCATGCCACATATCCGCGCTTTAAGTGGCAAATATAGCTACTTTGGGTCTGGGGTGACGGCGGTCGTACGAGACGGATTCGCAGGCCGTGCCGCACGGCCGGAGCGGACCGCCGGTCGATGGCGAGCGAGGAACCGCCCGGCTCCGAGCCGAGGAGTGCGCCGGCTCGCCGACGAGACCCGGCCGCACCGCTGGCGCCCCGGCCGGGCATCGCGAATGGTGCTTTTCTTCGCCATTGTTGGCCGCATACTCCGGCGTCGCTCGTATCAATCAGGACACAGCCTAAGGAATCGCCAAGGGGGGTCGGCGCAACGGAATCCTCATGCGCGGGCCTCCGGTCCGCAATGGACGGCAAACGGGGATTCCGCCGCGTCGCGGGGCCGTGGGCCGGCCGGACCGGGAGAGGCGCCGGCGCGCACGCCGCCGGAGCGGACGAGATCCGTCCGCCGTGCAACGGGACGAAGGGGTCACGGGACCAACGGGAGCCTGTCAAGGACCTTTCGCCCTTGGAGTCCCCGTCTCCCGCCGGATGTCCTGAACATGAGGCTCCATGGCGAATGGCGAATAGCGACCGAGCGCAGCGCCGCGGGCACCGGAGAGGAGACGACCCTCGTGAACGAGATCCTCGCGGGAACGGACGGATCCGACAGCGGCACGGCCGCCACGCGGTGGGCCGCCGAGGAGGCGGGCCGCCGGGCCCTGCCCCTCCGGATCCTCCACGCCGTCGCCCCGTGGCTGTACGAGACACCGGTCGACCCGCGCTTCGCCTCGATACGGACGTGGCTGCTGTCCCAGGGCCGCACGGTCGTCGACGAGGCGGTCGCGGCCGCGCGCGAGCGCGCTCCGGGCGTCGAGATCGAGGGCGAGCTCGTGCCGGGGACGGCGACCCGGATCCTCCTGGAGCGGGCGGGTTCGGCCGCGATGGTCGTGCTGGGCGGCCGCGGAGTCGGCGCGGCGGCGGGTCTCCTGCTGGGCTCGACGACGCTGCAGGTGGTGGCGCACGCGCCGGTGCCCGTCGCCGTGGTCCGGAGCCTGCGACCACCGGCCCGGCGGGAGGTCGTGATCGGCGTGGACACGGCGGCGACCGGAGAGGCGGCGATCGCCCTGGCGTTCGAGGAGGCGGCGCTGCGGACCGCGCTGCTGCGGGTGATGCACGCCTGGTGGCATCCGGCCTCGACCGCTCCGGGCGACATCCAGCCGCTGGTGTACGACCCGCAGGCCATGGCCGAGGACGAGCTGCGGCGGATCGTGGAGGCGCTCGTGCCCTGGCGGGGCAAGTTCCCTGGCGTCGAGGTGATCCCGGAGGCGGTGCACGGCCGCGCCGCACGGGTACTCGCCGACGCCTCCGAGGGAGCGGAGCTGCTGGTCGTGGGGACCCGCGGCCGGGGCGGTTTCAAAGGGTTGCTGCTCGGCTCGGTCTCGCACGCGCTGCTGCACCGGGCGAAGTGCCCGCTGGCCGTCGTACCGGCCGTGCGGTGACGGTCCCGGGCCACTCGCCGGCCGCGCGGGAGCCCGTGGCGCCGTGCCCCGGCTGGGGCGGGCCGGCCGTGACGACCAGGTCGTGGAGGACAGGAGGGGACACGATGGATGCCGCGAACGGGCCGGAGCGCCAGGAGACGGTCGCGCGACTGCTCGTCGACGCCGCCGTGTGGGCGCCGTCGCCGCACAACACCCAGCCCTGGTGGTTCGAACCCCACGGCGAGACGGTCACATTGCACTCCGACGCCGAACGCCGCCTGAGCGTCGCGGACCCGTCGGGCCGGGAGATGCTGATCAGCTGCGGCGCCGCCCTGTTCACGCTGCGGCTCGCCGTACGCCGCCTCGGGCGGCTGCCGGAGGTGCGGATGGCGTCCGACCCGGACCGGCCGGGGCTGATCGCCGACGTGATCCTGGGCGAGCCGCAGTCCGCCACCGACGAGGAGCGGCGGATGTACGACCAGATCAAACGGCGGCGCACCCATCGCGGTGGCTTCCGGGCCGGCGCGCTGCCGGTCGGCCTGCTGCAGTCCCTGCGGGCCCACGCGTGCGCCGAACACGCCTCACTGCGGATCGTCGCCGACCCTCGCGTCCGCATCGCGCTCGCCGCGTTGTCAGAGGTCGCCGAGCAGGTGCAGTGCCTGGACCCGGCGTACGTCGCCGAGGTGGCCCGCTGGGCGCCCGCGCCGTGCGCCGAACCGCTGGACGGCGTGCCCGAGACGGCCTACCCGCGCGATCCGGACCACACCGATCCGCACTTCGCGGGCCGGGACTTCGCGCGCGGCCAGGGGTGGGGGCTGGTCGGCGGCGAACCGGGGGAGGCCACCGGAGTCGTCGCCGTCCTGACGACCTCCGGAGACGGCCGGGACGACTGGCTGCGGGCGGGCCAGGCCCTCCAGCGGGTGCTGCTGCGCGCCACCGAGGACGACGTGTCGGCCGCGTTCCACACCCAGGCGCTGGAGGTGCCGGAGTTGCGGGAGTTCATCCGCGCCCGGTTCTGCGACGGGGCCCACCCCCAGATGATGGTGCGGTTCGGAGTGGCGGACGACGAGTTCGAGAGCGTCCGGCGAGCGGCCGCCGACGTGACGGTGGGCGAGCTGTGACACCTCCGACCGGCCCTAGGAGCGTCCGGTCCAGCGGGGAGCGGTGGCGGCCCAGGCGTTCTCCCACAGCACCATCCGCCGCCGCTCCAGACGGCGGTTGACCGCGGCGTACGCGCCGGCGTGCAGGATCACGAGCGACGTCAGGGCGGCGAACACGGCCAGCGTGGTGTCGGTCAGCGTCTGGGCGTGCGTGCGGGGCCGGGCC
Organism: Actinoallomurus sp. NPDC052274; assembly: GCF_040679475.1. Classification (NCBI taxonomy): domain Bacteria; kingdom Bacillati; phylum Actinomycetota; class Actinomycetes; order Streptosporangiales; family Thermomonosporaceae; genus Actinoallomurus; species Actinoallomurus sp. NPDC052274. Next base: position 67,811 of record NZ_JBFAUT010000028.1, on the reverse strand, counting down.
GTGAGGTCGCCCGCCTGGTTGATCCAGACACGGCGATGGACGCCGGCATGGTCGTCCCCGGCGGGGACGACGCCGCCGGTATGCCAGCGGCCCGTTCGGTCGCGCCAGCGCAACCGCGTCTCCTGCTCGACACCGTTCCGCGACGCCGCCGCGCCGGTGGCGGTCACCACCGCGTCGACCTGGTACCGGGTCCGCGCCTGGCGGTACTCCGCCCGCAGCCCGGCGCCGTCAACGAAGTGGATCATGAGTGCGGAGGCGATGACGCCCGTGATCAGGAAGAGCGCCCCCAGCACCGCCACGAGGCGGGAGTGGAGCCGGTCGAGCGGACGCCGCAGGGGGTTGCGGTCCGGGCGCAGGTAACGGATGAAGCCCAGCACCTGGATAGTGAGTGCACGCATGGGACACCTCCATCACGGCCACCTCTACCCGCAGGTTAGGCGTCTTCTCCTGGAAATGGGGAGGGTCTCTGGTCCTGGCCTGAAGGCCCGAGAGTCCTTCCCCTCCGCGGGCCTTCGCCTCTGCCGGCCGAAGGCGCGGTGCGATTGGCTGCGAATAGGCCGAAGCAGGGGGGATCTGATCCCATGGCGACCTTCGATGGCAGTTACGTCCTGGTGGGCTTCGACGGGTCCCCGGGAGCCGAGCGCGCACTGCGCTGGGCGGTGGAGGAGGCGCGGGTCCGCCGGCTTCCGCTCACCGTGTGCCACGCCTGGCATTGGCCGTACCCGGTCCCGCCGTCGGGGCCCGAAGCGCTGGAGACGGCGCGGCGGATGGGGCGGCACACCCTCGAGCACGGGGTGTTCGTCGCCCGGCAGCTGCGCCCGGCCCTGACGGTACGGCCGCGCTTCGCGACCGGCCCGGCCTCGGCCGTCCTCATCGACGAGTCCGAGAACGCCGCGCTGGCCGTCGTCGGCTCGCACGGGCGGGGCGGGTTCGCCGGCCTCGGCGCCGGATCGACGGCGCTGCACCTGGCCGCCTACGGTCACTGCCCGGTGCTGGTGATGCGCGACGACCCGGAGCCCGACGGCCCCATCGTCGTGGGCGTGGACGGGTCGCCCGCCGCCGAGGCCGCGCTGGCGTTCGCGTACGAGGAGGCGGCCCTGCGCGGACGGTCCGTACGGGCGGTGTTCGCCTGCTGGGAGGCGGAGGCCATCGCCTCGGCCGAGATGGGCATGCTGCGCGACCCGGAGCAGCTCCGGACGCTCGGCGCCGCGCGGCTGGAGCGCACGGTGTGCCTGTGGCGGGAGAAGTACCCGTACGTCGAGACCGCGACCAGTCTGGTCATGCGGACGCCGCGGCACGCGCTGCTGGAGGCCGCCGCCGACGCCGGGCTGCTCGTCGTGGGGGATCGGGGGCTCGGCGGTGTCCCGGGGCTCCGGCTGGGCTCGGTGAGCCACGCCGTGCTCGTGCACGCGCCGTGCTCGGTCGGCGTCGTACGACCCCGCAGGTGAGAGCACCGGGGCGCGTACGGCGGCCGGTCAGGCGACGCGCTCCCCGACCCCGAGCTCGGACAGATCGGTGATCACCCGGTGCGCCCCGTACTCGGGCAGCAGCAGGGACCGGCCACCCCGGTCGACCCCGATGACGAGACCGAATCCGGCACGCCGGGCGGCCTGGACGGCGGTGAGGTTCTCCTCGATGACGGCCGTCCGCGCCGGAGCGACCCGCATCCGGCGCGCGGCCTCCCGCAAGAGGCAGTCCGCCGACGCGGTGGGACCCTTCTCGGTCGGGTGGAGCGCGTCGAGGCGGACGTCGAACAGCCCCGCGAGGCCCGCTCGGCGCAGCAGTTCGGCGGCGTACCGCGTGGCGGAGACGGCCGCCGTGGGCAACCCGTGCAGGCGGACGGCGTGGACCACGCCGACCGAGGAGGCGAACGCCTGGACGCCGAGCCGGCGGATGATCATGAGGAACAGCTCCTCATGACGCGCGCCCAGGCCGCGCAGGGCGTCGAAGCACAATGGGATCTCGCACGCGGTGAGGTACTGCCGCAGGCCGTCCATCGTGGTGCGGCCCTGCATGTACCGGCGGTAGTCGGTGCCCGCGTCGAAGTACCGGCATTCCGTCTCGTACACGGCGGCGTGTGAGCGCAGGAACGGATCGAGCACGGCCTTCCAGGCCGTGCCCGACGCGTGGGCGGTGTCGACGAGGACGCCGTCCACGCCGAAGATCACCGCTGCGATGTCCCCGCATGCGCAGTGGTGGGTTGTGGTCGGCATGGCCGTTTCCCCTTCTCGTGCTGTTTCCGGCACGCTTCACGACCGCCCGACCGTGACGCGTGGCGGGCTCCTCATGGCGGCATCACGACGGTGAGCGGCCAGGAGGACGGCTCGCCGTCCAGGACACGGGCCGCCCGCGAGGTCAGGATGACGATGGCGACGTCGGTGCCCAGGGAGCGCCAGGCGGCGCGGACGGCGTCAGGTTCTTCCGCGGGCAGGACGATCGCTCCGGCGAGCCCGAAGCCCGTGACCTTGGTCCCTTCCCCGATGATCGCAATTTTAGCCATCTGATGCCTTTCTTTCGGTCTTCCCTTAATCGGGCGTGTCATCACCAATGGGGGGCGGAGAAAGGCGTCGCCCCGCGGCCGCCGCGAAGGGTGGGCCGTCCGGCCGGTTCGCGCCGGCCGAGAACGGGGCGCACCCTCATCGTCCGGAGGCGGGGCCGCGCCGGACAGGGCCGGCCGGGTGCCCGAAAGGGGACCTTTGTCCCGCTTAGTCGCCCGGTGGGGTGGAAACCCGGTAGTGAACGCGCGCATCCCTCCCGCCGGCCGGCTTCGTCGCCCCGTCCGGCCGCGCCGAGCCGCCGTCCGCGGACCGCCGGCCCGGCCGGTCGGCGGGACGGGACGGTCGCCGGCGGAACCGACCTTCGGGAAGAACGATGAGCGGCTTCCGGATCCCCGAGGAAACGGGGCCCGTGATCGCCTATGTCGACGGCACTCCCTCCGGGGACGAGGCCGTCACCTGGGCGATCGAGGAGGCGGGCCGGCGCGGCTCGCTCGTACGGGTGCTGCCGAGGCGGGAGCCGGACCGGCTGCTCGCCGAGGCCGCCGACGCCGCGATGATCGTCGTCGGATCGACCGGCTTCCTCGCCATGTCCCGGCTGGTCACCGGCTCGACCGCCATGGAGGTCGCGGTCCGCGCCGACGTGCCGGTCGTCGTCATCCGCCCGGGGCTGCGCGACGCCGCGCCCGGCCCCTCCGCCGGCCGGGTCGTCGCCGGTGTGGACGGGACCGATCTGTCGGAGGCGGCGATCCGATTCGCCTTCGCCGAGGCGGACGACCGCGAGTGCGGGCTCACGGTCGTCCACGCCGTGGACCGGGAGGAGGACCGGGAGGCGGCGGAGGCCATGCTGACGCGGCTCGCGGACGGGCGCCCGGACGTGCGGACGGTGGTCGGCCTCGGCGTGGCGAGCCGGGTACTGATCGACGAGTCCGCCGGCGCGGAGCTCCTCGTGGTCGGATCCCGCGGCCGCGCCGGCCTGAGCGGCATGCTGCTCGGCTCCGTGAGCCAGGCCGTCGTCCACCGGGCCCACTGCCCGGTCGCCGTCGTCCGCGCACCGCCCGGCTGAACGGCGGCCGCGTCACTCGCGGCCGATCGATGACCGACATCGTGACCGTAGGTCAAGCGAATCGACCGAAGATCGCCTAATCTGCGGTGGGTGCGGCTACCTCCCAAGGGCAACCGGCGTCCCGTCGGGCGCATCTACCTCACCACCGGCGTGAGCGTCGCCTCCGTCGGCCTGGTCGCCCTGGCGGGTGCCGAGGCCGGCGACGGCGGCGCGCTCAAGCCCTGGTGGATCGCGCTCAGCATCGTCATGAGCGTGGTGGGCGCCGCGGTGCCCGGATACGAACAGATCCGCAAGGAACGGCTGCGCAAGGAGGCCGAGCAGGCGGCCATAGAGGCCGCCGTCGAGATGCGGGTGACGATGAACGACGCGCTGGACCCGGTCGTCCGGCAACTCGGGCGCATCGCCACCGCCACGAACCGGCAGGAGCGCGGCAACCTGCGGGAGGCCACCGTCCCGATGATCCTCGACTCGGCGGCGCACCTCATCGACGCCGAACGCGTCCGGGCCTGCTGGTTCCGGTTCGCGCCGGGCAAACCGCGCAAGCTGGAGCCCGCGCAGTACGCCGGGCGCGCGGACGAGCCCGTGACGGTCTTCGAGGAGGGCACGGTCGAGGGGGACTCGGTGTTCGCGATGATCCGGCACAACCAGCACGTCGTGTCGCTGGACGTCGAGGCCGACCCGCCGCCGGGGTGGCGCGGCTCGGCGCAGCACGGATACCGGTCGTTCGTCGCGGTGCCCGTGGTCGCCGGGCAGCGGGCCTTCGGCATCCTCACGGTCGACGCCGTCGACGTCGCCGGGGTGACCGAGGCGGAGGTGCCGTTCGTCCGGCTGCTGGCCGGTCTGCTCGCCGACGCGCTCGCGTACGGAGCATCGGACGACGGGCTCCTCCGTGTCGGCCGGTGACCGGCCCGGAGTCCGCGCCGGGCGGCGGAACCGGAGTCCGCGCCGGCCCGTCTGATCGGACCCCGCGCCGGACGGCGGGACCGGACCCCACGCCGGGTGGTGGGTGATCCGGATTGACCTTCGCCCGGTCGGCACCGACACTTGCGGAAAGGGAGGGAGTGGATATGGCGGACGACATCGTCGTGCAGGACTCCGACGATCGCTCGGAGCGCATGATCCGTGACCCCAAGCGTTACTTCGCCGAGGCCCGGCGCCGGGCCGAGCGGGAGGTCAGACGCGAGGTCGAAGGCGGACCGCGCCGATCCGAGCGCCCGGAACACGGCTAGGAACGCCCCTGTGCCGACGCGGACCCCGTGCGGGGCCCGCGTCGGCGTTTCGATCAGGGGTGCCCGGGGTCAGCCCGGGGAGACGTCCTCGTCGTCCTCGGATTTGCCCTGTTCGCGCTGCTCGCGCACGAAGGCGTCCTGGGTCGAGTCGTAGCCGCGTCCGACATGCTCGGCGGCCTGCTCCGAGAGGCGCGCGGCCGAGTTCGACTGCCGGTCCTCGTCTGACGTCTCGCGCGGATCTGCGTCCATGAGTACCTCCACGGGTCGGGGTGCGGTCGGCGGATGGCAGGGGCGCCGCGCTCAGCGGTGGATCAGCTCCTGCATCTTGGTCTTGATCCCCTTCTTCACGATTCCCACTCGGTCGGGATCGCCCTTGAGGACCGCCTCGGTCATGTCCTTGATCTGTGAGAACTCCGCGTGCGGCGGGATCGGCGGGATGTCGGGGTCGCACCGGACGTCGAGCACGACCGGGCCGTCCGCGCTCAGCGCGCGGTCCCAGGCGGGCCCGATCTCGTCGGGCTTGTCGACGTGGATCCCCTCCAGGCCGATCATGCTCGCGAACCCGGCGTAGGAGACCTCGGGCAGCACCTGCGACTCCTCGAACTTCGGCGCGCCGCCCATCGCCCGCAGCTCCCACGTGACCTGGTTCAGGTCGTTGTTGTGCAGCACGGCGACGATCAGCCGGCGGTCCTGCCAGCGGTCGGCGTAGCGGCGGATCGTGATCAGCTCCGCCATGCCGTTCATCTGCATGGCCCCGTCGCCGACGAACGCGATCGCGGGCCGGTCGGGGTGGGCGAACTTCGCGCCGATGGCGTACGGCACCCCCGGCCCCATCGTGGCCAGCGTCCCGGACAGCGTGCCGCGGACGCCCGACGGCAGCCGCAGGTCACGGGCGTACCAGTTCGCCGCCGATCCGGAGTCGGCGGTCAGGATGGCGTTCTTCGGCAGCCGGTCGTTGAGCTCGTAGAAGAGCCGCATCGGGTTGATCGGGTCGGCCTCGACCATGGCCTCGCGCTCGACGGTCTCCCACCACCGCTCGACGTTCTTCTCGACCTTCTTGCGCCAGGAACGGTTCTTGTTCTTCTTGAGCCGGGGGATGAGCTGCCGGAGCGTCTCGGCGGCGTCGCCGACCAGGTTGACCTCGGTCGGGTAGCGCATCCCGATCAGCTTGCCGTCCACGTCGATCTGCACGGCGCGCGCCTGGCCGAAGTCGGGGAGGAACTGGGTGTACGGGAAGTTCGACCCGACGATCAGCAGCGTGTCGCAGTCCCGCATCAGCTCCCACGACGGCCGGGTGCCGAGCAGGCCGATGGAGCCGGTGACGTACGGCAGGGTGTCCGGCAGCACGTCCTTGCCGAGCAGCGCCTTGGCCACGCCGGCGCCGGTCAGCTCGGCGACCTCGTGCACCTCCGCGGCCGCGCTGCGGGCGCCCTGCCCGATGAGGATGGCGACCTTCTCCCCGGCGTTGATGACCTCCGCCGCCCGCTCGATCTCCTGCGTCGGCGCGACGGTGACGGGCGGCGTGTAGCCGGGGGCGCTGGAGGGGACGTTCTTGAACGCGTGCGCGGGGGGCTCGTACTCCACTTCCTGCAGGTCGGACGGGATGATGATGGCCGTCGGGGCCCGCTCGTCCATGGCGATCCGGATGGCCCGGTCCAGCAGGTTGGGGAACTGCGCCGGGACGGTCGCCATCTGCACGTACTCGCTGGCGACGTCCTTGAAGAGCGACAGCAGGTCGACCTCCTGCTGGTAGTTGCCGCCCATCGCCGACCGGGCGGTCTGCCCGACGATCGCGACCACCGGGACGTGGTCGAGCTTGGCGTCGTACAGGCCGTTCAGCAGGTGGATCGCGCCCGGCCCGCTGGTCGCCATGCAGACGGCGGGCTTCCCGCTGAGTTTGGCGTACCCGACGGCCTCGAAGGCGGACATCTCCTCATGGCGGGCCTGAATGAACTTGGGGTTGTCGTCCGCCCGCTCGAGCGCGGCGATGATGCCGTTGATGCCGTCCCCGGGATACCCGAAAAGGTACTCCACGCCCCACTCGCGGAGGCGTTCCAGCAGGTGGTCGGCGACAGTTCGCGTCATCTCTCCTCCTCGTGCGGTTACTAAAGACGCCGTTCCCGGCGCACGCGATTGAAACCTGCCGTGCGGGTAACCGGAGTCTTATGAGCCTTCAGCGAGATCTCGAAGCGCGGGTCGACGGGGAGGTCCGATTCGATGCGGGCTCGCGCGCGGCGTACGCCCATGACTCCTCCAACTACCGGCAGACGCCGATCGGCGTGGTGGTGCCGCACAACGTCGACGCCGCCGTCGAGGCGATCGCGGCCTGCCGGGAGCACGGGGCGCCGGTGTTCTCGCGGGGCGGCGGGACCAGTCTCGCGGGCCAGTGCTGCAACGAGGGCGTGGTCATCGACTGGTCCAAGTACTGCGACAACCTCATCCGGCTGGACGAGAAGGAGCGGCGGGCCCTCGTACAGCCGGGGATCTGCCTGGACGACCTGAACGGCCTGCTGGCCCCGCACAAGCTGCAGGTGGGACCGAAGCCGTCCACGCACGACACGTGCACGATCGGCGGGATGATCGGCAACAACTCCTGCGGCGCGACCGCGCAGGCGTACGGCAAGATGGCCGACTCGGTGATCCGCCTGGAGGTGCTGACGTACGACGGCGTGCGGATGTGGGTCGGGGAGACCTCCGACGAGGAGTACGAGAAGATCCTCGCCGAGGGCGGCCGCCGCGCCGAGATCTACCGGGCGATGCGGGAACTGGTCGAGGAGAACCTCGCGCTGATCCGCACGCGGTACCCGGACATCCCGCGCCGGATCTCCGGCTACAACCTCGACTCCCTGCTCCCGGAGAAGCACTTCAACGTGGCGCGGGCGCTGGTCGGCAGCGAGTCGACCCTGATCACCGTGCTGCACGCGGAGATCGAGCTGTTCCCGGTGCCGAACCACCAGACGCTCGTCGTCCTGGGCTACCCCGACATCTTCCGTGCCGGGGACGCGGTCACCAAGGTCGCGGACTACCGGCCGCTCGCGCTGGAGGGCCTCGACGAGACCCTGATCGACATCGCCCGGGCCGAGAACGTCGCGGGCAAGGACGCCCTGGAGGGACTGCCGGAGGGGTCGGGCTGGCTCATGGTCCGCTTCGGCGGCGACACCCGCGAGGAGGCCGACGCGCGGGCCGAGCACATGATCAAGGAGTTGCGGGGGACCGAGCACGATCCGCACGTGGTCTTCATGGACGATCCCGCCGAGGAGGAACGCCTCTGGAAGATCCGCGAGGCGGGGCTCGGCGCGACCGCGTACCCGCCGGGCCACCCCGAGACCCACGAGGGCTGGGAGGACGCCGCCGTGCCGCCGGACCGGCTCGGCGACTACCTGCGCGACTTCCGGGCGCTGCTGAGCGAGTTCGACTACGGGCAGGCGTCGCTGTACGGGCACTTCGGGCAGGGCTGCGTGCACACCCGCATCGCCTTCGACCTGGAGGACCCGGACGGGGTGGGGAAGTACCGGCGGTTCGCCGAGCGGGCGGCCCGGCTGGTGGCCTCGTACGGCGGGTCGCTGTCCGGCGAGCACGGCGACGGGCAGTCCCGCGCCGAACTCCTGCCGATCATGTTCGGCGACGAGGTCGTGGCGCTGTTCGGCCGGTACAAGCAGATCTTCGACCCCGGCGACCGGATGAACCCGGGCAAGGTCGCCGCGCCGGCCGGCCGCCGCGTGTACCGGCTCGACGAGAACCTCGACCACCTCGACTACAACCCGCGCGAGCCCCGGACGCACTTCTCCTACCCGGATGACCACCACCGGTTCACCCACGCCGCCGCCCGCTGCGTGGGCATCGGCAAGTGCCGGTCGTCCTCCGGCGGCGTGATGTGCCCGAGCTACCGGGTGACCCGTGAGGAGGAGCACTCCACGCGCGGCCGCGCCCGCGTCCTCATGGAGATGATGCGCGGCGAGGTGATCACCGACGGCTGGCGGTCCAAGGACGTCGACGACGCCCTGGACCTGTGCCTGGCCTGCAAGGGCTGCCGCGGCGACTGCCCCGTCCACGTGGACATGGCGACCTACAAGGCGGAGTTCCTGGCCCACCACTACCGGTGGCGGCTCCGGCCCCGCCCGCACTACTCGATGGGCTGGCTGCCCCTGTCCGCGCGGCTGGCCGCCGCGGCGCCGGGCGTGGTCAACGCGGTGACGCACGCACCCGGCCTGAACCGCGTCGTCAAGTGGGCCGGCGGCGTCGACCAGCGTCGTGACCTGCCGCGTTTCGCCGGGGAACGCTTCACCGACTGGTTCGCCCGGCGCGGATCCCAGGGGGACGGCGACCCGGTCGTCCTGTGGCCGGACACCTTCACGAACAACTTCCACCCCGCGGCCGGAAAGGCCGCCGTACGCGTGCTGGAGGCCGCCGGGTTCCGCGTCGAGGTGCCGCCCGTCCCGCTCTGCTGCGGGCTGACCTGGATCTCCACCGGCCAGCTCGGCGTGGCCGCCCGCGTCCTGCGCCGCACGGCCCGAGCCCTCGCCCCACGGCTGCGCCGGGGCGTGCCCGTCGTGGGCCTGGAGCCGAGCTGCTCGGCCGTCTTCCGCTCCGACGCGCCCGAGCTGCTGTCCGGGGAGCCGGTGTCCGAGGACGTGAGGCTGCTGGCGAAGCAGACGCACTCACTGTCGGAGTTCCTCCTCGACCGGGCGCCCGCGTTCGTCACCGCGCCACCGCCCGGCACCGGGATCCACGCCATCGCGCAGCCGCACTGCCACCAGCACGCCATCTGGGGCTTCGGCGCCGACGGCGAGCTGCTGAAGCGCGCCGGGATCGAGGCCGAGGTCCTCGACGAGGGCTGCTGCGGCCTCGCCGGCAACTTCGGCTTCGAGCGCGGGCACTATGAGGTGTCCGTAGGCGTCGGCGAGCTGGGCGTGCTGCCCGCCGTGCGCGACGCGGCGGACGGCACCCGGATCCTCGCCGACGGCTTCTCCTGCCGCACCCAGATCGAGCAGCGGACCCCGGCCCGGCCCATCCACCTCGCCGAGCTCCTGGCGGAGGTGTTCACGTGATCGAGCTGCACGCCTCCGCGTACACGATCCCGACCGACGGACCCGAGGCCGACGGCACGCTGGAGTGGACATCGACGACGATGGTGCTCGTCGAGGCCCGCGCGGACGGCCGTTCCGGCCTCGGCTGGACGTACGGGCCGACCGCCGTCGCCGACGTCGTGACCGGCGAGCTGGCCCCGGTGGTGAGCGAGGACGTCGCCGCCTCGCACGAGGCGATGTGCCGGACGGTCCGCAACGCCGGCCGGCCGGGGATCTGCTCGATGGCCATCTCCGCGGTCGACTGCGCGCTGTGGGACCTGCGGGCCCGCACCCTCGGACTCCCGCTGCACCGGCTCCTCGGCGCCGTCCGCACCGAGGTGCCGGTGTACGGCTCCGGCGGCTTCACCACGTACGACGCGGGCCGGACCCGGGAGCAGCTCGGGCACTGGGCCGGGGACCTCGGCATTCCCCGGGTGAAGATCAAGATCGGCGAGTCGTGGGGGAGCCGGGAGAACCGCGACCTGCAGCGCCTCGAACTCGCCCGCGAGGTCGTCGGCGGCGGCGTGGAGCTGTACGCCGACGCCAACGGCGCCTACTCCGCCAAGCAGGCCATCCGCGTCGCCCACCAGGCCGCCGACGTGGACCTGCGGTGGTTCGAGGAACCGGTCTCCTCCGACGACCTGTCCGGCCTGCGGGAGGTCCGGTCGGCGGTGGAGTGCGACGTGGCCGCCGGTGAGTACGGCTACGACCTGCCGTACTTCACCCGGATCATCGACGCCGTCGACTGCCCGCAGGCCGACGTCACCCGGGTCGGGGGCATCACCGAGTTCCTGCGCGTGGCCGGACTGGCCCGCGCGCACGGCAAGGACCTGTCGGCGCACTGCGCGCCGCACCTGCACGCGGCGGCGATGGCCGCGATCCCGAACGCGCGGCACATCGAGTGGTTCCACGACCACGTGCGGATCGAGTCGATGCTCTTCGACGGCGCCCTGTCGCCGAAGGGCGGCCGCATCCGCCCGCGTGAGGACGCTCCGGGCCTCGGGCTGAGCTTCAAGCACGCCGACGCCGAGCGGTACCGCGTCCGCTGATCGGTCAGGTCGTGGAGGGCAGGGCGACCACGGTGCGGATGCGCCGGGCCACCTCCTCGACCTCCTCGATCGGCCGGATCGGCTCGGAGTCGTGGCCGCCGCGGTCGGCGTCGGCCCACACCCAGCACCACCAGAGCCGGCCGTCGTGGGACTCGATCGTGACGGACTGACTGAGCGGCTCGGCGGGCTCGAGGAGCGCGGCGAGCCGGTCGCCCGGGTCCTCGGGCGCGGGCCGCTCACCGCTGACCACCAGGGTCAGCGGCCCGGCCATCGTGACGTGCAGCCCGAGCCCCGTCACCGCGTCCGCGAGGGCGCGGAGCGCGTGTTCGAGGGCGTCGCGGTGGGGAGTGGGACATGCGCCCATGGGAGTTCCCTTCCCGAATGGCCGGTCTTCGAACAGGTCATCGACACCTGCTGTTTCAGTCGGTCAATGAGGCTGTTTCGAACGGTCCTCTGTTTTGTTGGAAATGATGCACGCCTTCCGGGTGGCGACGGTAGCCGGGTGAGTGCGGTGCGCACTACTCTGCGAATATGGACGGTCACGGTCTCCCGAAGGCGCTTCGTTCGATCATGGGGCTGCGCGGCTGGTCGCAACTCGATCTCGCCCGTGAGCTGGGCGTATCTCAGAGCTGGGTGTCCCAGGCGTCGCGCGGGATGCGCGATCCTGGAATCGGCCGTACGGAACGGCTGCTGAACCGCATAGGTTGGGAAGTACGCATATCGCCCATTTCGGAGGACGATCCCGTGAGGCGCAGAGAGTTCGTCGCGGCGGCCGCATCCATCACTTTCGTTCCAACTCCGAAGGTCGGCCCTTATCAGGATCCGGGTTACGTCCGGCAACTCGCCGAACGCCTCGCGCACGACCGCTATCAGCAGGGCGGAATCCCGGTCGTCTCCACGGCGCTCCGGCATCTCCGGAAGGTCGGGCCGGCCGTCAACGGGTCCGACCGGGCGCTCCAGGAGGCGTCCTCCGACCTCGCCTGCGAGGCCGCGCGCGTGCTGTACGACTCCCGGCGCTACGCGGCGGCCGAGCAGACCGGGGTGTTCGCGCTCGACCTGGCCCGGCGCTCCGGCAGCACCCGCGCCCAGGCCGACGCGTACAGCACCCTGAGCCGCATCAACATCGACCAGCGACGCGGCGACCGCGGCGCGATGTACGCGCGGCTCGGCCTCCGGCTCGGCGACCTGCCGCCGGCCCGCCGGGCGTGGCTGCGGCTACGGCTCGGGCGCTCCCTGGCGCTGCTGCCCGGGCAGGAGCGCGCGGCACGGGAGGTGCTGGAGGAGGCGCTCGTCGTCGACGGCCTGCCGACGTACGGGATGTCCGACATGCTGGGCAACGTCGGGGTCGCCATGCTGGGGATGCGTGAGCACGGCGGCGCCCGGTCCGCCATCGCCGAGGCCGTCCGCCTCGGCGCGCAGTGCTCCACCCTCCTCTTCGTTGCCTACCAGGCGTGGGAGGTCGAGGCGGCGCTGCGGGCTGGCGACGCGCCCATGGCCGCCGACCGCATGACCGCGCTCGCCCGCATCGCGCCGCTCATCTCCTCCGTCCGGGTCAACGACCACATCGCCGGCGTCTACCGCCTGTCCGGCCGCTGGGCGGGCCTCCCGGAGATGCACGACGCCCGCGAACAACTCCGCTCCGTCATGCGAGCGTGAGCGGCACCCCGCAGGTCATCACGTATCCGGTCGGCGTGCCGGCTCGCCCGTGACAGCAGATCCGGCATCGATGATCACCTGGTGGCCGTCCCGTGTTCTCCGGCACCTCACCAGCAAGAGCGCGATCCAAGGCCGGGGTATCGAGCTGATAGCTTCTTCGCCTGTCAGGTGTCACGCGTCCTAACGCTGCAAACCGGTCGCTGGAGGAACGCGGAGGGTCGTTCATTGGGCGAGTTGCGGGCTGAAGATGGCGCAGTCGTCGCGGCCGCCAAGGCGGGCGACGCGTCGGCGTTCACGGAGCTCGTCGAGCGTTACCGGCGGGAGCTTCAGGTGCACTGCTACCGGATGCTCGGCTCGTTCGAGGAGTCGGAAGACCTGGTCCAGGAGACGTTCTTGCGGGCGTGGCGCAAACGCGAAGGCTTCCAGGGCCGCTCTACATTCCGCGCGTGGCTCTACCGGATCGCGACGAACGCCTGTCTTGACTTCCTCGACAAGCACCCGCGGCACCCGCTTCCACGTGAGGTGGAGCGTGCGACCGGCACGGACGTGGCGTCGCCGCCGGCGGAGATCCCGTGGCTTCAGCCGTACCCGGACCGGCTGCTGGAACCGATCGCGGCCGGCGACGCCGAGCCGGACGCCGTCGTGGTCGGCAAGGAGACGATCGAGTTGGCGTTCCTCGTCGCCGTCCAGCACCTGCCACCCGGACAACGGGCCGCGTTGATCCTGCGAGACGTGCTCGGCTGGTCGACGAAGGAGACGGCCGCCTTGCTCGGAACGAGCGTCGCCTCGGTGAAGAGCGCCTTGCAGCGAGCGAGGCCGGCAATGAAGGCGCACCTGTCCGAACGGCGGCTGGAATGGGCACCGTCGGCGGAGCCGACCCCGCAGGAGCGGGCGTTGGTGCGGCGCTTCATGGATGCTCACGAGCGGGCCGACACCGCTGCCTTCGCGGCGCTCCTGAGCGAGGACGTACGGATGACCATGCCGCCGCATCCGTTCTGGTTCGCCGGTCGCGCGGCCGTCGTCCACTTCGCCGAGCACGCGTTCGGGCCCGGCTCGCCGCTCTATCTAGGACGGTGGCGAAGCGTCCCCACCCGGGCGAACCGGCAGCCGGCGGTCGCGGGGTACATCCGGCTGCCGGGAGACTCCGAGTACCGGGCTCAGGTGCTCAACGTGCTGCGGGTTGAGGACGAGAAGATCGCCGAGATCACCGCCTTCGAGCCGCACCTGTTCCCCGCCTTTGGTCTGCCACTGACGCTGCCCTAGCCAACGGCCGGGCCTGGGCCGATCGTCGTTCGGGCAGAGATTCCTTTCCAGCCGCCTCACCGTCTCAACACTGACGACCTCGATCTGCGTGGTCGACGACGATGAGGAACCGCCTGATGACGATCAAGAACCGCGAAGACGTGATGGCACTGCCGCAAGGTGATGTCGGCCTGCTGGAAAGCGACGTGGCGCAGCGGCTGCTCGCCTCGAAGGAGCTGGCGCGCCTGGCGTATGTAGCGGCGGACGGCACGCCACGGGTGTTTCCGATGTTGTTCCATTGGACAGGAACGGAGGTCGTTCTCTCGACGTTCGGGGGCGCCAAGGTCCGCGCACTGCGGGCGAAGCCCGACGTCGCCATCACCATCGACGCCGCCTCCACACCCCCCACGGTGCTCCTCATACGCGGTCGGGCGTCGGTCACCGACGTCGACGGGATCGTGGCGGAGTACGCGCTGGCCCAGCGTCGCTACGCGGGGGAGGAACAGGGCGCCGCCAATGTGGCGGAGGTCGATCACCCCGGCACGAAGATGTTCCGCATCGCCGTGCGGCCGACCTGGGTCGGAGTGCTCGACTTCCAGACCCGGCTGCCCGGAGGCACCAGCATGGAGGAATTCGAGAACCGGGGCCGATCGTGACGACCGGGCCGAAACCCTGCCTGTACCGCCCTCTTCAGGAGGACAACTCGTCATGACCACCTACGTAATGATCCCCGGCGCCGGGTCCGACTCGTGGTATTGGCATCTGCTGAAGGCCGAGCTGCGTGCGCGCGGCCACGACGTCGTCGCGCCTGACCTGCCCTGCGACGACGATTCGGCCGGGCTGGCCGAGTACGCCGACGTGGTGATCGACGCCATCGGCGATCGAACCGACCTCGTCGTGGTCGCCCAGTCCTTTGGCGGATTCACCGCGCCGTTGGTGTGCGATCGGGTACCGGTCGAGCTGCTGGTGCTGCTGACGGCGATGATCCCGTCGCCGGGTGAGGCACCCGGCGACTGGTGGGCCGACACCGGCTGGGAGCAGGCCAGGCACGAGCAGGACGAGCGCGACGGCAGGGCGCCGGGCGACGACATCGCCCTGTTCCTCCATGATGTCCCGCCCGAACTCGCGGCAGAGGCCACGAAAAGGAGCCGCGATCAGTCCAGCACTCCGTTCGTCACGCCGTGGCCGCTCGCCGCCTGGCCATCCGTGCCGACGAAGTTCCTGCTGTGCCGCGACGACCGCTTCTTCCCGGCCGAGTTCATGCGCCGCGTCGTCAGGGAACGCCTGGGCATCGTCCCGGACGAGATCGACGGCGGCCACAGCATCGCGCTCAGCCGTCCCGAAGAGCTGGCCGACCGGCTGGAGGCGTACCGGACGGACGCGCGGCGACACCCGACGACCTCCGTGCCGGCACAGGTTCAGATCCGACGAGACCCGGTGACCTGACAGGCGAATCCCGGTCCGCCCGACGCTGACACCGGCAGGGCGGCACCGCGCCGACCTCTGTGATCAAGGCGGGCCGGCCGGCGGCTCCCGCTCAATGCGAAGGGGCCGGGTGCGCGTACGCACCCGGCCCCGGTTCGCCGACCGTCCGGGACCGGCTACGACCGGTCAGAACCGGTAGGACAGCAGGTACTTCGCCGTCGGGGTGCCGACGCCGGTGATGCTGTCGTAGCCGCGGACCGCGGGCAGCGCGTCACCCTTGGGGATGCCGTAGTTGCCGGTGGTGCGCAGCACGTAGACCAGCGGGCCCTGCTTGGCGTACGGGTCGGTGTAGTTCGTCCGCACGAACGCCACCGGGTTGTTCTTGCCGAGCGGGGTGTCGGTCACGTCGTGGAGCAGGCCCTTGCCCGCCCGCAGGTAGATCGCCGGGTTGGCGAAGCCGATCGGCGCGCCGCCCTGACGCTGCTGGGCGAGCGCCTGCAGGCCCGCGATGACCGGGCAGGCGAGGCTGGTGCCGCCGACGCGGCTCTCCGCGTACCCGTACGACCCGTCCGGCAGTTGCGCCCACTCCGGGTACCGGATGCCGGTCGTCGAGTCGGCGACGGCCGCGATGTCCGGGATGACGCGCATCGGCTTGGCCGCCTTCGACCCGTCCGGGAGCGTACGGCTCAGCGACGACGGCACGACCGCCCGCTGGTAGCCGGGCTGCGTGAACAGCTCGCTGGTGCCGCCGCCGGAGCCGCCCGCGTAGTTGTCCGGGTAGTGGCCGGGAGGCGCCGGGTCCCACTTCTTGCCGTCCTTGGACAGGCTGTCGGTGGTGAAGTTCCAGCCGGTCTCGAACTTGTAGTCGTCGCGCTTGCCGACCGCGAGGGTCGTGCCGCCGACCGCGGTCACCCACGGGTCGGAGGCGGGCATGTCCGTCTGGCGCTTGGTCGACCCGCTGTCGCCGTACCGCGCCTGGCAGGGCGTGCCCGGCACCTCGTAGCCGCAGTCACCGGTCGAGAAGTAGAAGCCGATGCCCTCGATGGCGCCCTGCTTGTAGATCGACTCTTCCGCGTCGATCATCGCCGGCGTGTAGTGCTCCGACAGGTCGCCCCAGGAGTTGCTGACGATGTCGGCCAGGTGGTTGTCGACGATGTTCAGCATGGCGTCGTCCAGGCCGGTGTCGAGGCAGTTCTGCGCGCCGACGTAGACGACCTTGGCCTTGGGCGCCACCGCGTGCACGGCCGTGACGTCGAGGGCCTCCTCGCCGTACCAGCCGGACGCGCCGCACTCCTCGGTGTAGTCGAACGTCGCGGGCAGGACCTCGCGGTACTGGCCGGCGGCGAACGGCTGCTCACCGTACTTCTTGGAGAAGGCGTTCGAGACCTCGAGCATCTTCGGCGCGGCGTAGGCGTCGACGATCGCGACCGTCGAGCCCTTGCCGGTCAGGCCGCTCTTGGTGGCGCCGTACGCCCCGCGGAGCTGCTTCGGCAGCAGGCCGCACATCGCGTACGGCTGGTGCTTGCCGTACGCCTTGGGCTGCTTTGTGGCGATCTTCTGGCCGTAGTACTGCTCACACGGCTGGGCGACCCAGTAGTTGGGCTCGGGCGGCGGCAGCGTGTCGCCGGCCACCCGGACGTGCTTGGCGCTGTCCAGGCCGGTGATCGTGCGCACGGCCGAGGCGACCGAGGCGGGGACGGTCGCATCGCCGGAGGGCGCCCGCACGATCGTGTTCTGGGCGGCGTAGTTGCGGAAGTCGGTGCCGAACGCCTTCTTGGCCTGGGAGACGCGGCCGGTGACGTGGATGTAGTGGCTGTTGACCGCGTCGACCGTCAGGCCCGCGGAGGTCAGCCACGACTTCACGGCGCTCTTCTGCGCGTCCGTGGGGCCGAAGAGCCTGTCGAAGTCGGCGGGGCTGAGGAACTTGCGGTACTGCGGGCTGCCGGGCGTGGCGACCGCCTCGGCGTAGGCGTCGAGACCCTTCGGGTCCTTCCCGGCCAGCCAGATCCTCGCGTCGAGTCGCTGGGCGTCGTTGGTCTTGCCGCGGTCGGCGGAGGCACGGGCCCAGGCGGGCCTGGTGCCCGCGACCGGTCTCCGGTCGTTCGCCTGTGCCGTCGTCGTGGCCGACAGGCCCGCTGCGAGGAGCGGCAGGGCCAGGGCCGCGGCGGTCAGCACGCGACGTCGTCCGTCTCGGGACATCCACCAGTCCTTTCGTGAGCGGCGTAGGGGAACGCCGCGACGCGAGGATTTCGGTGGGGCCGGTGTTAATCAAGAGTTGTTATGGAATAGATGCGAAAATCGGGAACGGGGGGCCACAACTGGACATCCAGCGCCACTCTTGCGCGCGGCGGCGCGACGGCTAATAGTGGAAGGCGGCGGTGCCTGAGGGCAGGGGAGACCTCAATGGTCCTACTTGGGCGTACGCCCCCTACCGCGGCGCAGCCGTCCCAGCCCCGTTCCAAGGGGCAGATCCTCGTCAGCTGGCTGACATCGACCGATCACAAGGTGATCGGTTATCTGTACCTGACGACCTCGTTCTTCTTCTTCTTGGCCGCCGGGCTGATGGCGATGCTCATCCGCGCCGAGCTCATGCAGCCCGGCCTGCAGATCATGAGCAACCAGCAGTACAACGTGCTGTTCACCCTGCACGGAACGATCATGCTGCTGCTGTTCGCCACACCCCTGTTCGCCGGGTTCGCCAACGTGATCATGCCGCTGCAGATCGGCGCGCCGGACGTGGCGTTCCCGCGGATGAACATGCTCAGCTACTGGTTCTTCCTGTTCGGCGGGCTGATGGTGCTCGCCTCGGGCTTCGTCCCGAACGACCCGGCCGCCTTCGGCTGGTACGCCTACGCGCCGTTGAACGGCGCCGCCCACTCGCCCGGCCTCGGCCCGGACCTGTGGATCATGGGACTCGTCCTGTCCGGGATGGGGACCATTCTGACCTCGGTCAACTTCATCACGACGATCATCTGCATGCGGGCGCCGGGCATGACGATGTTCCGGATGCCGATCTTCACGTGGAACATCCTGTTCACCGGCGTCCTCGTCCTGCTGGCCTTCCCCGTCCTGGCCGCCGCGCTGCTCGCCCTGGCGGCGGACCGCAAGCTCGGCGCGCACGTGTTCGACGCGCAGGTGAACGGCGGCATGATCTGGCAGCACCTGTTCTGGTTCTTCGGCCACCCGGAGGTGTACATCGTCGCGCTGCCGTTCTTCGGCATCGTCACCGAGGTCATCCCGGTCTTCGCCCGGAAACCGCTGTTCGGCTACGTCGGCATGGTCGGCGCGACGATGGCCATTACCGGCCTGTCGGCGACGGTCTGGGCGCATCACATGTTCCCGACCGGGCAGGTCCTGCTGCCGTTCTTCTCCTTCATGACGTTCCTGATCGCGATCCCGACCGGGGTCAAGTTCTTCAACTGGGTGGGCTCGATGTGGCGGGGACATCTGTCCTTCGAGTCACCCATGCTGTGGTCGATCGGATTCCTCGTCACCTTCCTGTTCGGCGGCCTGACCGGCGTGATCCTCGCGTCACCGCCTCTGGACTTCCACGTCAACGACTCCTACTTCGTCGTGGCGCACTTCCACTACGTGCTGTTCGGCACGGTGGTGTTCGCGATGTTCGCGGGGTTCTTCTTCTGGTGGCCGAAGATGACGGGGAAGATGCTGAACGACCGGCTGGGGAAGATCCAGTTCTGGATGCTGTTCATCGGGTTCCACACGACGTTCCTGATCCAGCACTGGCTGGGCGCGGAGGGGATGCCGCGCCGCTACGCCAACTACGCCCGGGTCTTCGCCACAGAGAACCTGATCTCCAGTCTCGGCGCGTTCCTCCTGGGGGCGTCCACGCTCGTGTTCATCTACAACGTCTACGTCACCTGGCGAAAGGCGCCGCGGGTCGGCGTCGACGACCCCTGGGGCTTCGGCAACTCCCTGGAGTGGGCGACCTCCTGTCCGCCGCCGCGGCACAACTTCACCTCGATCCCGCGGATCCGCTCCGAGCGGCCCGCCTTCGACCTGCACTATCCGCGCCTGCCGTCGCCTCCGGCCGAGGAGCTCCCGGCCGGGCAGAAGGACTGAGCGGCTCCCGCCGTACGGCCCGCGCGGGCCGCCGATGAGCGCCCTCGCCGCCGTACGCGGGGGCGGGGGACGTGGGGCGTGGTCCGCCTGCGTCGCCGTACGCGGGGGCGGAGGGCGCGGGGCGCGGTCAGCCGGCGAGGCCGCGCATGCGCCGCACGCTCAGGCCGGCGATGCGGACCGCCGCCCGGGGCGACAGCCGCGCACCGAGCCACGCCGCCCGCCCGGACGCCGGCGCGACGATGAGCGCGTCGTTCCGGTCGATCCCCCGCAGCACGTCACGGGCCAGCGCGGCGGGGGAGTAGAGCCTGCGCTGCACGCGCTGTGCCGCCCGCCGGGCGTTCCTGCCGGTCTCGGTCGGCGGCAGGTCCGGATTGGCGTTGTCGAGCAGGGGCGTGTCGACGAAACCCGGACAGATCACACTGACCCGGACGCCCCGGCTCGCGGCCTCCGCGCGCAGCGCCAGGCTCAACCCGACGACGGCGTGCTTCGTGGCGGTGTAGGGCAGCATCAGCGGCGCGGGCACGAGGCCGGCCAGCGACGCGGTGTTCACGATGTGTCCGTGCCCCTGCTCCAGCATGATCGGGTACGCCGCGTGCACGCCGTGGACGACGCCCCGCAGGTTCACGTCGATCGTGCGGTTCCAGTGGTCGAGGGTGAGCTCCTCGGTCATCCCGCCGACCGCGATGCCGGCGTTGTTGAACACCAGGTCCAGACGGCCGTGCTCCTCCCGGACCGACCGGTACAGCGCGGCGACCGCGTCGGCGTCGGTCACGTCCAGGGCGGCGGCCGTGGCCGGCGCGCGTTCGGACAGCCGGGCCGCGAGCTTCTCGGCACCGTCGACGTCGATGTCGGCGACGGTCACGATGTCGCCGCGGGCCGCGAGGGCGGCCGCGATGGCCCGGCCGATGCCGGAGGCTCCGCCGGTGACGATGGCGATCCGGGAGGTCATGCGAGGGCTCCTCGTTGGTGTCTCAGCGGGCGGCTCGGGCCCGGCGCGGCTTCGGCGTGTCCCAGAGGCCGACGGCCTTCCAGACCCGCTTGCTGACAGGGGTGATCAGGTCGAGCTCGGCGGCGAGGTCGCGGATCTTGGCGACGCAGTTCTTGAACTCCGCGGTCCAGTCGTCCGTGCCGTACGCCTCGCGGACGACGTCCTTCGGGATGCCGAAGTGCCGCACCATCGGGCCCGGGGGAGCGAGCATGATCCGCGCCATGAGGCCGAGGACGAGGGGCGTGGCCACGCCCAGCGCCCGGCGGCGGGGGGCGGGCATCGTGGGCACGCGGTGCCGGAGGTAGTGACGGGCGAACGAGATGTGCCGCGCCTCCTCGGCGATGTGGATCCGCATGATCGTCTCCTGCAGCGGATGCTTCGCCTCGCCGTTCTTGACCGTCTTGCGCTGGACGTAGTCGATGGGATCCTCGCCGCCCAGCACGAAGACGAAGAACAGCTCCGTGGAGATGCGCGGGATGTGCGGGGCGACCTGGGACAGGACGTCCAGGGCCTTGGGCATCCCGCGGATCGGCATCTTCGTCCGGTTGACGAACTCCTGGAACATCATCGCGTGCTGACATTCCTCGCTCGCCTCGTGCAGGACGTAGCGGAACTCCGGAGAGCCGTTCGGCAGCCGGTAGGCGTAGCTCAGCAGCCCGCGCTTGAGCAGGTTCTCGAACTGCAGGCCGATCTTCATCATCGTGGCCACTCGCCACAGGCCGATCCGGGACTGCACCTCCGGCGGCTGCGAGCGGTACCACTCCGTACGGCCGAGGGGGTCGACGGACGGCAGGATCCAGCGGGGGTCGTCGGGGTCGACCGCGAAGTCGGGGTCGGACCAGGGGATGTCGGCGTAGGCGTCCCAGTGCTTGTCGACCGACGCCTTCGACAGACGCTGGATCACGCCGGTGTAGGCCGCGCGGTCCTCGACCGTCGCGTGGATCTCCTCGTCGAGTGTCTCGCTCGGGGGGTTGGACATGACTTTCTCCCTCAGACGGGATCCGGGATGAGCAGGCGGGCCAGCGCTTTGACCTGACCCAGCACCGCCGCCTGGCGGCCGTGGGCGTCATCGTCCAGGGAGTTCTGCAACGTGAGCCCGACGAACATGGCGAACACGGCTCGGATGAGCGTCCCCGCCGTCTCCTCGTCCACCGACTCGGGGAAGAGCCGCTGGAACACCTCGAGGATCACCGCGATGATCCGCTCGTTGATGTCGATGCTCAGCTCGCGCAGCGTCACATCGGTGCGCGCGGCCATCGCGAGCTCCATGAGGGCCAGTGCGGGTGCCTGGCGGAACGTGTCCCACAGCAGGTCGAGCGCGCCCTCCACGTTGCGGCGCTCGGCAGGCAGGGCGGCGAACGCCCGCTCGAACGCGAGCCGCTGCCGCTCCAGGAGGTGCTCGAGCGCGGCGCCGACCAGCAGCATCTTGGTGGGGTAGTGGTGCTGCTGCGCGCCCCGCGAGACGCCGGCCCGGCGGGCCACCTCGGTCGTCGAGGTGCCGGCCCAGCCGAGCTCGGCCAGGCACTCCACGGTCGCGTCCAGCAGGCGGGTCTGCGTCTCCGCCCGCCGCTCCTCCTGGGTGCGGGGAGCGCGGCGCGCGACCTGACCGGGACGTCGGCGGCTGCTCACTGACACATCTCCGACGGTAGGTCGCGAGAAACATGCAATCAAGCCTGATTGTTTGTTGCGCCCGTCACACTATTGGACGCGGTGTCCAAATGATCATGTCTTTCCGGCGGGCGGCCCGGTGGCGCGGCGCGGTAATCCCCACGACGGCTCGGGGGGCGCCCCGTTAAGGTGTCCCCATGCAGGTCAGCCAGTCGGACAAGCTCGCCAACGTCCTGTACGACATCCGGGGACCGGTCCTGAAGCGGGCCATGCAGCTGGAGGCTCAGGGCAACCAGATCCTCAAGCTGCACATCGGCAACCCCGCGCCGTTCGGGTTCGAGGCCCCCGACGAGATCCTCCAGGACGTCATCCGCAACCTGCCGGCGGCGCACGGCTACAGCGATTCCAAGGGCATCCTGTCCGCCCGCCGGGCGGTCGTGCAGCACTACGAGCAGCAGGGCTTCCCCGGAGTCGGCGTCGAGGACGTCTACCTCGGCAACGGCGTGTCCGAGCTGATCGTGATGGCCCTGCAGGCGCTCCTGAACAACGGGGACGAGGTGCTGATCCCGGCGCCGGACTACCCGCTGTGGACGGCCTCGGTGTCGCTGTGCGGCGGCACGCCGGTGCACTACCTCTGCGACGAGGAGCAGGGCTGGATGCCCGACCTCGCGGACATCGAGGCGAAGATCACACCGGCCACCAAGGCCATCGTCATCATCAATCCGAACAACCCGACCGGCGCGGTCTACTCCCGGGAGCTCCTGCAGGGCGTGGCGGAGCTGGCCCGGCGGCGGGG
Organism: Actinoallomurus sp. NPDC052274; assembly: GCF_040679475.1. NCBI lineage: Bacteria > Bacillati > Actinomycetota > Actinomycetes > Streptosporangiales > Thermomonosporaceae > Actinoallomurus > Actinoallomurus sp. NPDC052274. The sequence continues at coordinate 45,111 of NZ_JBFAUT010000028.1, read as the reverse complement.
GCTGCTGATCCTCGCCGACGAGATCTACGACCGGATCCTGTACGACGGCGCCGAGCACGTCTCGATCGCGCCGCTCGCCCCGGATGTGCTGTCCCTGACCTTCTCCGGTCTGTCCAAGGCGTACCGCGTCTGCGGGTTCCGTTCCGGCTGGATGGTCGTCGCCGGGCCCAAGGACCACGCGGAATCCTACATCGAGGGCCTGGACATGCTCGCCAACATGCGGCTGTGCCCCAACGTGCCGGGGCAGCACGCCATCCAGGCCGCGCTCGGCGGTCACCAGAGCATCAAGGACCTCGTCCTGCCCGGCGGCCGGCTGCGCGAGCAACGCGACCGCGCCTGGCGGCTCCTCAACGAGATCCCCGGCGTGAGCTGCGCCAAGCCCTCCGGCGCGCTCTACGTCTTCCCGCGACTGGACCCGGAGGTCTACCCCATCGACGACGACCAGCAGTTCGTGCTGGATCTGCTGGAGAGCCAGCAGATCCTCGTCGTCCAGGGCACCGGCTTCAACTGGCCGACAACGGACCACCTGCGGATCGTCACGTTGCAGCACGCCGACGACCTCGAAGAGGCGATCGGCAGGCTGGGCGAGTTCCTCGCCACCCGCCGCGCCTGAACCCGATCCGCCGCTCCCGATGACTGGCGCGCCGCGTCCGAGGCCCGGACCGTCGAGGACGGCCGGCCTCGTCTGCGGCGCGTCGCGCCTGACGCCCGAGCGTCGGGAACGCCGATCTCCGAGGTCCGGCGCGTCGCGTCTGATGCCGACCGTCGGGGGCCGCCGATCTCCGAGGTCCCGCGCGTGGCGTCTGATGCCGACCGTCGGGGTCGCCGATCTCCGAGGTCCGGCGCACCGGCGGCGGTCGGGCGCGCGGCCTGAGGGACGCCGCGGCTCGGTCAGCCCGTCACGGCGCGCTGGTACGCCGCCAGAGCGTCCGGATCGTCGATGCTGCCGTGATGGTGGAACTGGCGCCAGCGCCCGTCCTCGTAGCGGAAGTACCGGGTCGTCCGGATTCGCAGGGGCACCGGCACGCCGTCCGGTCCCGTGTACGTCCCGACCTCGCGTCCGGCGAACACCGCGTGGTCCGCGCCGACGTACTCGACGACGTCGCCGAAGGTGACCTCCACGCGCACCGGCCCGGTGAAGATCTTCTCGTACAGGCCGGCGACCGCGTCGCCGCCGCGCAGGACGCCGCCGAGCGGGTTGTTGAGCTGGGCGAGGGGATGGTCGCTCCAGTCCTCCCGTAGCGCTTCCGGGTCGCGGTGGTTGAGCGCGTAGTAGAAGGACTCCAGGGCCGCGTGCGCGCCCGCGGGAGACGGGTCCGCCGCCTCGGGCAGACGGTTGCGCGCGTTCGGGCCGTACGCCGGGTCGGTGTGGTTGATCACTGTGACTCCTCGCCTAGAGTGTTCGATGGAGGTCGACCACATGAGTGTACGACGAGAATCGAACACCGAGGCGCGGGGGTCGTCGGCGCGCGCTCGGGGGCTGACGCATCGGCATCCGTCCCAGGTGCCGCTCCAGGACGCCCTGGACGCGGTCGCCGACCCGGTGCGCCGCACGATCCTCCGCGAACTCGCCGGACAGCCGGACTGGACGCGCGCCTGCGGCACGTTCGACCTGCCTGTGTCCAAGGCGACCCGGAGCCACCACTTCGCCGTGCTGCGCGCCGCCGGGCTGATCGAGCAGCGCGACGAGGGACCGCGCCGGTTCAACCGCCTCCGGCGAGCGGAGTTCGACCGGGCGTTCCCGGGCCTCCTGGCGCTCGTGCTCGCGGAGCGCGCCTGACCGCGCGGCCGCCGGGTGGGCCCGACCGCCTGCCGGCGCGGAGCGCGCCTGGCCGCGCGCGGTCGCGGAGCGGGCCCGGACGCCTGCCGGCCCTGACGGCCTGTCGTCCCTGACGGCCTGTCGTCCCTGGCGGCCTGCCGGGCCTGACGGCCTGCCGTCCCTGACCGCCTGGCCGCGCGGTCGTGACCGGTCCCGGGGATCCGTCCGCGGGCGGGCGGATTTCGTCGTCGACCGCGGTGTTCCCGTACGGAGCCGCGTACCTGTCCGGAGGGCGGCCGCATCACCAGCCGGAGGTCCCTGAGACCGGCGGGGAAAGTGCGGCTGTGGCGGCGAGCGGTCCCGGTCGCCCGGTAGCGTTGACCGGGTGGCCGACGACCTCCTCGACTCTCCGGAAAAGACCGACGTTCCCGGCGTCGGACCCCTGCTCGCCGCCGCGGTCGCCGGCGTCGGCGGCGCCGAGCGGCCGGGACAGGTCAAGATGGCCGAGGCCGTCGCCCACGCCATCGAGTCCGGTGAGCACCTGGCCGTTCAGGCGGGCACCGGCACCGGGAAGTCCCTGGCCTACCTCGTCCCCGCCGTCCGCCACGCGGTCGCCGAGAACGCGTGTGTCGCGGTGTCCACGGCGACGATCGCGCTGCAGCGCCAGCTCGTCGAGCGCGACCTGCCGCGTCTCGCCGAGTCCCTGACGCCGCTGCTGGGCCGCGAGCCGGCGTTCGCGATCCTCAAGGGCCGGCGCAACTACCTGTGCCTGCACCGGATGCAGGTCGACGAGCCGGACGACCCGGACGAGATCCTCTTCGACGCCCAGTCGGTCTCCGCGACGGGGCGGCAGGTGCAGCGCATCCACGAGTGGGCCGAGACCACCGAGACGGGTGACCGGGACGAGCTCGTCCCCGGCGTCTCCGAGCAGGCGTGGCGTCAGGTCGCCGTGAGCGCCCGCGAGTGCCTGGGGGCGCAGCGCTGCCCGTTCGGCACCGAGTGCTACGCCGAGCGCGCCCGGGACAAGGCCGGAGAGGCGGACGTCGTCGTCACCAACCACGCGCTGCTGGCCATCGACGCGCTCGAGGAGTTCCAGGTCCTCCCCGAACACGACGTCGCGATCATCGACGAGGCGCACGAGCTCGTCGACCGGGTGACCTCGGTGGCCACCGCCGAGTTGTCGGCGTCGGCCGTGGAGTTCGCCGCGCGCCGCTGCGGCCGCCTCATCGAGGAGGATCTCGCCGACCGGCTCAAGGAGGCGGGTGAGGCGCTGCAGCCCATCCTCGCCGACACCAACGCGGGCCGCATGGACGTCCTGCCGCAGGCCCTCGGCGGGGTCCTCCTCTCGATCCGCGACGCCGCGTACGGCTGCGCGACCGCCCTGCGCACCAGCCTCAAGACCGCCGAGGACGACGCCGAGCGGCTCGGCGCTGGCCGGGCCGCCCTGACCGCGCTGGAGGAGATCCACGACACGGCCGGGCGGCTCCTGGAGACGTTCGAGGCCGACCTGGCCTCCCGGCACGACGTCGTCTGGCTGGACCGGCCCTTCACCGAGGACTCCCGGCGGCCCACCGCGCTGCGGGTCGCGCCGCTGGGCGTCGGCGGCCTGCTGCGCGAGCGGTTGTTCGGCCGCCGTACGACCGTGCTGACCTCGGCGACCCTGTCGCTGGGCGGGTCCTTCGAGCCGCTGGCCCGGCAGTGGGGCCTGCCGCCCCTCGGCACGGCGGCGGACGGCGCCGCGGAGGCGTCCGAGCCGCCCGAGGGCGACGAGCCGGCGAAGAAGGACGGCGCCGAACGGCCGCTGCGGTGGTCGGGGCTGGACGTCGGGTCGCCCTTCGACCACGCCCGCAGCGGGATCCTCTACATCGCGCGGCAGCTTCCGCAGCCGGGCCGCGACGGCCTGCCCGAGGCGTACCTCACCGAGCTGACCGAGCTCATCGAGGCCGCCGGGGGCCGTACGCTCGGCCTGTTCTCCTCGATGCGGGCCGCCAAGCAGGCCGCCGAGGCACTGCGCGGCCGCCTCACGCACCCGCTGCTGTGCCAGGGCGACGACTCCACGTCCCAGCTCATCAAGCAGTTCACCGACGACGAGGCGACCTGCCTGTTCGGCACGCTGTCCCTGTGGCAGGGCGTCGACGTGCCGGGGCCGTCGCTTCGGCTGGTGGTGATCGACCGCATCCCGTTCCCGCGTCCCGACGACCCGCTGTCCTCGGCCCGCCAGCGGGCCGTCGCCGCGCACGGCGGCAACGGCTTCATGGCCGTCGCCGCGACGCACGCCGCGCTGCTCCTCGCGCAGGGCGCCGGACGCCTGCTGCGGTCGATGACCGACCGCGGGGTGGTCGCCATCCTGGACCCGCGGCTGGCCACGGCGCGCTACGGCGGTTTCCTGCGGTCGTCGCTGCCGCCGTTCTGGACGACGTTCGACTCCGCCACGGTCAAGGCGGCACTGCGCCGCCTCGACAGCGCCGACTGAGCCGAGGCGACCACCCCTCAGGGGCATCGCGGTGGCGCGTGGCCTGCCGGGTACGCCGGCCGACCGAGGACGATGTCCACAGGGGCCACGCGGTGGCCTGTGGCGCGCCGGGCGGTCGGGGGGGAGGACGACGTCCACAGGGGCGACGCCGGTGATCTGTGGCGCGCCCGCGGCCGGGCCGAGGTTGTGCCCCCCAGGGGTGGCGTGGTGACCCGCGGGGCGCCCGGCGCGACGGCAGCTGAGCCGAGGAGCGCGCCCTCCGCGGTGGCGCAGGGATCTGCGGCGCGACGGCCGACCGAGCCGGCGTGCGCGGCGGTGGCGCGGCGCCGGGGGCACGGGTCAGGGCAGGGTGTTCTCCTCCCGGAGGACCCGGCGCAGGACCTTGCCGAGCATGTTGCGGGGCAGCGACGGGCGGAACTCGACGAAGGCGGGCACCTTGTACGCGACGAGGTGCTGCGCGCAGTAGGCCCGCAGCTCATCCTGGCTCGGCCGGTGCGGCTGCTTCGGGACGACGTACGCGGCGACCGCCTCGCCGTGGCCCGGCTCCGGCACTCCGACGACGGCGGCCTCCTCGACGGCCGGATGCGTCTGCAGGACGGCCTCGACCTCCGAGGGGTAGACATTGAAGCCGTCGACGATGATGACGTCCCGTTTGCGGTCGATCAGCGTGAAGTAGCCGTCCGGGCTCATCATCGCGATGTCCCCGGTCCGGAACCAGCCGTCCGGAGAGAGGGTCTCCGCGGTCTCGGCGGGCTGGTTCCAGTACCCCGCGAACACCTGGGGGCCGCGGACCAGCAGTTCGCCCGGATAACCGACGGGGAGGACGCGGAACGGGTCGTTCTCGTCCACGATCCGCGCCTCGGTGCTGGGCAGAGGAGTGCCGACGGACACGTGCCGGGCGTTGCCGTCGAGGGGGTTGGCCATGACCACCGGCGACGTCTCGGTCATCCCGTACCCCTGGATGACCTGACCGCCCGTACCCGCCTTGAAAGCGTCGACCGTCGTACGGGCGAGCCGCATCGCCCCCGAGACACAGGTGCGGATCGCCCCCGCCCCCGCCTTCTTCGCCTCGGGCGCCGCCGCGAGCTGCTGGAACAGCGGTGGTACGCCGGGGAACAGCGTCGGCCGGTGCTTGTGGATGGCGTCCAGTACGAGCTGCAGGTCGAAGCGGGGGATCAGCACGACCGTTCCCCCGATCAGGATCGTGCACGTCAGGCAGAACGTCAGGCCGAAGACATGGAACAGCGGAACGACGGCCAGGGTGACGTCCTGGCCCTGTTGGATCGCGGGGTCCCACGCCGTGGTCTGCAGCGCGTTCGCGACGAGGTTGCGGTGGGTGAGCATGGCGCCCTTCGGCCGACCCGTGGTGCCGCCGGTGTACTGCAGGACCGCCAGGTCGCGGAACGGGTCGACCATCGCCTGCGGGTGGGGTTCGGTGGTCTTCTTGAGCAGGTCGTCGAACCACAGGACGGGCGCGTCCGCGGGCACTTCGGTGCTCAGTTCGTCGGCCAGCCGGCGCGCCCTGGCGAGCGGGAGCTTGAGCAGTTCCCGTTTGACGAAGGGCAGGTAGTCGGGCAGTGAGGTGACGATGACGTGTTCGACCATCGTCCCGGGCCTCGCCTCGTGCACGGTCTCGTACGCCTTGTCGAAGACGACCACCACGCGGGAACCGGAGTCGGCGAGCTGGTGCCGGAGCTCCGACGAGGTGTACAGCGGGTTGGTGGGGACCACCACCGCGCCGAGCCGCAGCACCGCGTAGAAGGCGATGACCTCCTGCGGGCAGTTGGGCAGGATGACCGCGACCCGGTCGCCTTTACGGACGCCCAGTGCGGCCAGCGCCGTCGCGAATCGGTCGACCGCGTCGCGGAGCCGGGCGTACGTCATCGAACGGCCGAGGAACTCCAGCGCCCGACGGCCGGCGAAGCGGTCGGCCGACGCGTCGAGCAGCCGCGTGAGCGGAACGTCCGGCACTTCGACGTCGGCGGGGACTCCTTCCGCGTAGAAGCGGAGCCACGGCCTCTCTTCGTAGGGTGTGGGCATTCGCCGCGATCACCACCGTGAGCAGATGACACGTTTCTGTAACCCTCGCATCATCTGTCGCCCATGCCCAGTGTTCCGATCGATGGGACAAATCCGACTTTTTGTCAGTCCGTTGCGTATCAGGTCAGGGCGTTGAGGGCTAGATCCACGTCGGCGTCGGTCGTGTACAGGTGGAACGCGGCCCGCAGCCGCCCGTCCCGTACGGCGGCGCGCACCCCCGCGGCCGCCAGCCGCTCCGCGGCACCGGGCAGGTCGACGCTCACGATCGCGCTGCCCGCGGGCGGCAGGTCCAGGCCCCGCAGGAACCGGTCGGCGAGCGCGACGTCGTGGGCGTGGATCCGCTCCACCCCGACCACGTTGAGCAGTTCCAGCGCCGGAGCCGCCCCGACGTAGGAGAACCACGCCGGCGACAGGTCGAACCGGCGGGCCGTCGGCGCCAGCCGGAGCGGCGGCCCGTAATACGCGTGCGGCTCACCGCCGGGCTCGTCCCCGGCGTACCAGCCGGCCGCGACCGGCCGGATCCGATCCCGTACGGCCGGGGCGACGTAGCAGAAGGCGGCGCCGCGCGGTGCCATGAGCCACTTGTACGCCGCGCACGCGAGCACGTCGAACCGCGTCGCGTCGAGCGGCAGCCAGCCGGCCGCCTGGCTGGCGTCGGCCACCACCAGCGCGCCGTTCGCCCGGGCCGCCGCCAGGATGTCCTCGACCGGGGATATCTCGCCGGTGGCCGACTGCACGACGCTGAACGCCACCACCGCCGTACGGCCGTCGACGGCGTCCGCGACCTCGTCCAGCGGCACCGTCCGCACGTCGAGGTCCCGGACCAGCCAGGGGAACAGGTTCGAGGTGAACTCGATCTCCGGTACGACGACGCGTGCCCCGGACGGCAGGGACGCGGCCACCGGGGCCAGCAGCTGGGAGACGGCGGCGCCGATGGCGACGTCATCGGTCTCGGCGCCGACGAGCCGGGCGAACTCCGCCCGCGCCCGCCCCGTGGAGACGTCCCACACGGACCAGGGCACATCGCCGCGCTGCCACTCGCCGAGCGCCCGCTGCACCGCCTCCACGGCCGGACGCGGCGGCAGCCCGTAACTGGCGGTGTTGAGCCATCCCGGCGTCGGCTCCCAGAGAGGGAGTGCTTCGCGTAGATCCACCCGACAAGTCTGCACCGACCCGTCGATCGCGCCCGCCGGGTGGACGCTCACCAGGCCGCCGCCGCGGCAGGGCCGGACGATGGCGTCGGGTGGTTGCCGCGGGCTTGTCGTTGGTTCGGTGTTGTCCCGTGCGTGCGGTCGATGCGCGGAATCCTCGGTGAGCGGCGGCTCGAATCGCCGTCAAGCACCTCGAACCGCCGTCTCGCTCCTGCCTTTACCGAGCATTCCGCACGCACACCTGACCCGGGTAGGGCTCCGGCGCCTGCCATCGGGGCCTGCGGTTTTCCACAGAAGCGATTCCGGGGGTGTCGGGAGCGGAGACGGGCACGGGAGGCTCAGGGCATGAGACCGAACACTCTGCGGCTCCGGTCGCCCGCCGACGTCGTCACCGCGATTCCCTATCTCGTCGGGTTCCATCCCACGGACAGCGTCGTCGTGCTGTGCTGCGGCGGCGCGGACGGCGCATACGCGATCCGGCTCGACTTAACCGCCTCGGACGCGCTTCTCGACCACGTCACCGAGCTCATCACCCGGCGCCGGCCCGCCGACGTCATCCTCACCGGCTACGGCCCCGGCGTGCGGGTGACGCCCGTCGTCGAGCGGGTCGGCGACCGCCTCGCCCGCGACGGCGTGCGGCTCCGCGAGGTCCTGCGCGTCGAGGACGACCGCTACTGGTCCTACCTGTGCACCGACCCGGCCTGCTGCCCGCCGGAGGGCACGTTCGTCGACGCGCGCGGCAGCGCGGTGGCCGCGGCGGCCATCGCGGGAGGCCTGGTCGCCCTGCCGGACCGCGAGGAGCTGGCGCGGATGATCGCACCGGTCGGCGGCGAGGCCATGCGGCAGGCCACCGACCGCGCCGAGCGCCGCCTCACCTCCTGGGCCGAGGCCATCGCGACCGAAGGCGGCCGCACGACCGACGCCGCCGCCGCGATCCCGAGCGGTGCGGATTCGGGTGCTGCGGGTTCCGGTGGCGCTGCCTCGTGCGCCTCGGTTCAGGGCTGTGCGGCTTCGGGTGGCGCTGCTTCGGGTGGCGCGGGTTCGGGCACGGCGATTCCCGGTGGCGCCGCTGCGGGGGGTTCGACCTCGGTCGACTCCCTCAATGCCGGCCCGGCTCCGGCCGGCCCCGCCGAGGTCGGCGTGAGCACGGCCGGGGTGGCCAGGGCCGTCGCGGAGCGGGGCGGAGTGGCGCGTCGGGTGGTCGAGGAAGGGGTGCGGCTGGTCCGGCTCCTCATCGAGCGCGCGCGGGCGGGCGGCGATCCGCCCACTGACGAGGAGGTCGCCTGGCTCGGCGTCCTCCTCGTCAACCTCCGGGTCCGCGACGAGGCATGGGTGCGCATCGACGACGGTGAGATCGGCGCACACATCCGGCTCTGGCGGGACGTCGTGCGGCGGGTGGCCGAGCCCTACCTGCCGGGGCCGGCCTGCCTGCTGGCGTTCGCGGCCTGGCGGGCGGGCGAGGGCGCGCTGGCCAACCTCGCGCTGGACCGGGCGCTGGCCGCCGACCCGCACTACTCCATGGCGCGGCTCCTGCACGAGTTGTTCGTCAGCGGCCTGCCGCCCTGGTCCGTCCCGCTCGACATCACCCCGGAGCAACTCGACGAGGCGAGCTGAGGGGACGGGGCATCGCGAGGCGACCGGCTCCTGGCGGGTGCTGTCTCACACCGGGCAGTGCCCGCCAGGCGGACGTGTCACCAGGGGAGTGGCGCGAGCAGATCGTGGAGGTCACCATGCGGCTGAGGTCATCACGGGGCTGAGGTCATCACGGGGCTGAGGTCATCATGCGGCTGAGGTCACCATGCGGCCCGGTCTTCGTGCCGACGCACCGAAATGGCTCAACTGTCACGTTCTCCGTGCCGAGCCGCAGATAGCTTTTCCGCGTGCGTACCAAGGAAGATCGGATCAGACGGATCTCGGCAGGGGTGGCCGCCGCCGTGGCCCTCCTCCTTTCGGGGCCGGGCACCCCGGCTCGCGCCGCCGCGCCGAACCAGGTGGCCGAGCACATCGAGTCCTTCGCCGTCACCCTGACGCCGGAGCCCGGCGGAACGCTGCACGTGACCGAACAGATCCGTTATGTCTTCGGTCCTGGCGAGCACCACGGCATCGACCGCTGGATCCCGGAGCGCTCACGGTATGACACCCTGCATCGCCGGCTCATGCCCATCAGCGGGTTCCGCGTCAGCAGCCCGGCCGGTCCTGCGGGCGAGGCGACGGTTCGCGAGGACGACGGCACGGTCAAGCTGCGCATCGGTGATCCGCACCGGACCGTTACCGGTACGCAGACCTACGGGATCGACTACGACGTCAGCCGAGCGCTGACCCGTGACGGCCACGGGATCTCCCTGACGTGGAACGCGCTCGGTTCCTCCTGGAAGGTCCCGGTCTCACAGGTGACCGTGCGGGTCGTGTCCCCCGTCCTCATAACGAGCGTCGCCTGTGTCGCCGGTCACGGAGGAGGCACCGCGCCGTGTCTGCGGGCCACGCACACGGGGGCGATCGCCGACTTCTCCGCCGCCGCCCTGCCGGCCCACAGCGGCGTCACCGTCCGTGTCGGCCTGTCCAAGGACGCCATGCCCGTCGCGCCTCCCCGGCTCGTGGCGGTCAGCGCGCCGTTCGCCATGACGCGCTTCACCAGGTGGGGACTCGCCGCCGCGGGAGGCCTGCTGGTCATCGCCGCCTGGTGGTTCCTGCCGCGCCGCCGATGCGGCCTGGGACGCCGGGGCGGCGACGTCTCGACGTTCCCCCCGGATGACCCGAGGATGCGCCCCGGCGTCGCCGTGGTGCTCGTGAACCGCTGGCGCGCGAACCGGCACGCCCTCGCCGCCACCTTGGTGGACCTGGCGATCCGAGGCCACATCCACCTGAAGGTGGAAAGGCTGCCTCGGAACGAGGACAGCGTTCGGCTAATCCGGGGCGACGCCGCCGATCGGGACCTGGTCGGCGTCGAACGCCGGCTCCTCACCGATATCTTCAAGCGGAATGACACCGTCTTTCTCGACAACGTTTGGCAGCGGGCGCATCAGCTCCCGCTCTGCGAGCAACTCGAGCGGACGCCGGTCGAGCTCGGCCTTTACCGCAGGACCCCGTCGGCGCAGGCGCTGCAGTCGAAACTGCTGGCCTCGGCGGCCGGGATCGCCGGCCTGATTCTGCTCTGGCTCGCCGCGACGTCGCCGGCCTTCGCGGGCGGGGGATGGGTGAGCCTGACGCCGATCCTGATCGCGCCGGCGGTCGTGGCGATGGGACGCACGGTGCCGCGCCGGGCGTCCGGTGCGCGAGCCGAGGCACTGGCGAGCGCCTGGCGGAAGGCCGTCGCGGGCGAACCACCGAGCGGCGACCCCGCCGCCCTGACACGTACGTTCCCGTACGCCATCGCGTTCCGGCAGGCGGCACGCTGGAGTGACCCGATGGCGCCGCCGGCGCAGGCGGGCGACCTGGACTGGTTCAAGGTCGACGAGCCGCTTCGGCCGCGTAAGCACCGCCCCGTGGTCGTCTCTCTGCTCCACGGATTGTCGAGCGTGTGGCCCGAACCCGTCACCTCCCGAACGAGGGGTGCCCGCAGCCGCGGGGGCGGCGGTTTTCTCAGCGGTGGCTACGGCGGCGACTCCGGCTTCAGCGGCGGTGGGATGTCCGTGGGCGACGGCGGTGGAGGAGGCGGCGGGGGAAGCTGGTGACGGGGCCAGGACCGGTGGGCGGGACCGGGGCCGGCCCGCCTGCGGGCCTTCGCGGCCTGGCGGGCGGCCCCGAACCGCCGGGCACCCACCGCTGGGCACGAACCGCTGGCACGGATCGCCGGGTACGGGCCGCGGAGCGGTCCTACGGTCGCGGTGACGTCACAGGGAGGCGGCGCCGCCCTGGCGTTTGCGGCGTTCGTTGAAATCCCGCATCCGTTGCGGATAGCCGGTGATCTGCACGTCGTACACCGGAAGGCGCAGGTCGCGGGCGACCTTGTGGATGACCCGCGGTGAGCCGACGCGGCGGCGGGTCCACTCGCCGTCGGCGGCGATCGCCACGGCGGTGGTGTCGGTGGCGAATGTCTCGGGTTCGACGTAGAACTCCACGCCCTTGCGACTCCGGGCAAAGGCCCTGAGCGACTCGATGTCGGCGTTCGTCGCCTCCCGGTCCAGAACGGTCACCCTGCCGCCCCGCCGGCGGCGAATTCCGAAGCGATCGCCCCACCTCATCGGACGTCCTCCCCAAGAGCCGTCGCGCTTCCCGCCCCCGTGCCCTGTCGGCGTCTTGCGGTGGATCGCGCGATTCGTCACGTCTTCAACGCCGATCTATCGTGCAGGGTTCCCGGCGACGACACCACGCATTTGTCGGTATTTGACCGACTGAGAAACCGCAAGGGGAATATGGAACTAAGGTGTGCCATGTCGTGCGGCAGGTACTGACCGGGGGGTCCGATGAGCTTCGCCATGTCGTCGAAGGCCGTCCGCAAGGCCCTCGTGATCGCCGTGGCCGTACTGGGGCTCGGATGGCTCAGCGGCCTCGGAACCCACCCGGCCGGCCCCGCGCGGGGCACGGGCGGGACCGCCGGGCCGCCCATCCCGGAGACGGCGACCGGCCGGTCCGCCTCGCGCGCCGCACCGCCTGCCGGGCCGCTCGGCCGGTCGAGGTCCCGTCCCGCGGGCGGTTCGCCCACCGCGGCGTCACCCGGTCCGGCGAACCCCGGGGCGGCCCACGCCCCGGCGAACGACCTCGTCGCGCGCCTGCGGTACCTCGCCGTGCTTCCCGGCGCCAAGGCCGCGGCGCCCAAGCCGCGGGTCGACTGCCGCAAGGTCAAGTGCATCGCGCTGACGTTCGACGACGGCCCGGGCCCGTACACGGCCAAGCTGCTGAACATGCTCGCCGCCCGGCACGTCAAGGTCACCTTCTTCCTCATCGGCGGCAACATCCGCGGCCGCGAGGCGCTCGTCCGCCGGGAGCTCGCCGAGGGCCACGTGGTCGGCGACCACACCTGGTCGCACCCGTCGCTCAGCTCGCTGTCCGACGGCGCCATCCGTTCCCAGCTGACGCGCACCCTCGGTGAGATCCGACGGGCGTCCGGCCACGGCACCGTCCTGATGCGACCGCCGTACGGCGCGACGGACCGGCAAGTGGCGGCGGTGGCGCGCCGCATGGGCATGGCGCAGATCCTCTGGAGCGTCGACACGAACGACTGGCTGGACCGGAACTCGGCGATCGTCGCGCATCGCGCGGTGTCCTGGGCCCACCCGGGCGACATCATCCTGATGCACGACATCCACCCGACGACGGTGAACGCCGTGCCGAAGATCCTGGCCGGTCTGTCGCGGCGCGGCTTCACGTTCGTCACGGTGCCCGAGCTGTTCGGCGCGCGGTCGCTGAAGCCGGGGGAGACCTACTTCGACGGGCCCGTGCCCCGGCCGAAGAGCCCGCGGACGAAGGCCGCTTCGCACCCGAGCGGCACGGCGAACCCGAGCGGCGCGAATCCGAGCGGCGCGAATCCGAGTGGCGCGCATCCCTCGGGTGGGCCGGCCACAACACGGGCACCCGCCGCACCTGGAGGCTGATCCGCCGGACCGGGGCCGCCGCGCCCGAAGGGGACTTGCCCGGCCCGGGGGCTGCTGCACCCGAAGGCTGACCCGCCGGACCGGGGGACCGCCCCAGGGACGGATCAGGGGTTTCCCGGATGGATTCGGAATCGGGCGCGGCGCACGATCGATGACATGACCATCTCCACACCGACCGGCGCGCTGCGCGTCTCCGCCGCCGAACGAGAGCCGATCGTCGACCGGCTGCAGCAGGCCTTCGCCGAAGGCCGTCTCGACAAGGAAGAACTCGACCTGCGGCTGCATCTCGCGATGACGGCCAGGACACGGGCCGACCTGGACGCGGCGCTGGCGGACCTCACGCCCCTGCCCGCGGCGCACCGGGCGCCGGCGCCGGTCGGCGACCCGACCGCCGAACAGCGCGTGCTGGCCGCGCTCGCGCACGTCCTCGGCGCCACCACCCTCTTCCTGGGACCGCTCGTCATGCTGTGCACGCGCGCCCGGCGGTCGCCGTACGTCCGCCGGCACATCGTCGAGGCCCTCAACTTCCAGCTCACGCTGCTGCTGCTGACGGTCGTGACCTTCGGCCTCGGGGGGATCGCGTACGCGGTCGCCTGGATCGTCTGCGGGGTCGCCGCGCTGCTGGCGCTCGTGGGCACGCGGTTCCGGTATCCGTTCACCCTCCGGCTGGTGCACTGACCCGGTCACGCCGCGTATCGGGCGTGCCCTGGCTGTGCCGAGGGATGCCGGGATGAGAAGATCGACAGGTGACAGGTCACCAAACCGCGGTCGAGAGGCTCCTGTCGTCCTACCGGGCCATCCCGGAGGGCGCAGCGGTCCGGCTGGCGAAACGCACCTCGAACCTGTTCCGGTTCCGCGACGAGATCCAGGCGCCCGGCCTCGACGTCAGCGGCTTCGACAAGGTCCTGAGCGTGGACCCCGAGGCCCGCGTCGCCGACGTCCAGGGCATGACGACGTACGAGGATCTGGTCGACGCGACCCTGCCGTACGGCCTGATGCCGTTCGTCGTCCCGCAGCTCAAGACGATCACACTGGGCGGCGCGGTGACGGGGCTCGGTATCGAGTCGTCGTCGTTCCGCAACGGGCTGCCGCACGAGTCCGTGCTGGAGATGGAGATCCTCACCGGCGCGGGCGAGGTCGTCACCGCGACCCCGGACAATGAGCACCGCGAGCTGTTCTACGGCTTCCCGAACTCGTACGGCACGCTCGGGTACACCCTTCGCCTCAAGATCAAGCTGCAGCCGGTCAAGCCGTACGTCGCGCTGTGGCACGTGCGGTTCTCCTCCGCGCAGGAGTGCGTGGAGGCCATCGACGAGCTCGGTGCCGAGGCGGACTTCATCGACGGCACGGTGTTCGGCGGGGATGAGCTGTACCTCACGCTGGGCCGGTTCGCCGACACGGCCGAGCGCGTCTCCGACTACACGGGGCAGGGGATCTACTACCGGTCGATTCGCGACCGGTTCGTCACGCCGAGCTGGCTGCGGCCGGACGGCCCGCCGACCGACGCGCTGACGACGCACGACTACCTCTGGCGGTGGGACACCGACTGGTTCTGGTGCTCGCGCGCGTTCGGCGTACAGAATCCCCTCGTGCGCCGGGCCTGGCCGGCGTCCAAGAAGCGTTCCGACGTCTACCGTCGGCTGGTCGCGCTCGACAAGCGCCTGCAGACGTCGGCGCGCGTCGACCGCTGGCTCGGCCGGCCGCCCCGCGAGGACGTCATCCAGGACATCGAGGTGCCGGTGGAGCGGCTGCCCGAGTTCCTTGAGTTCTTCCACCGTGAGATCGGCATGAGCCCGGTGTGGCTGTGCCCGCTGCGGGCACAGGACAAGTGGCCGCTGTACCCCCTGGAGCCCGGACGGACGTACGTCAACGTGGGCTTCTGGGGGACGGTGCCGCAGAAACCCGGCCGGCTGCCCGAACACCACAACCGGCTGATCGAGCGCGAGGTCGCCCGCCTCGACGGCCACAAATCGCTGTACTCGACGGCGTTCTACACCCGTGAGGACTTCTGGCGGCACTACGACGGCGCTACCTATCGCAGGTTGAAGGAGGAATACGACCCGGAGCGGCGGCTGCTGGATCTCTACGACAAAACCGTACGGGGCAGGTGAACATGAAGCTGGCGGAGGCTTTCGAACGCGTCGTCGGACGCGACGCACAGGTGGAGTTCCGGGCATACGACGACAGTCGCGCCGGAGCTATCGGCGCGGACGTCAGGGTGGAGGTCAGATCGCCGTACGCGGTGTCCTACCTCGCCCACGCGCCGGGCGCGCTGGGGCTGGCCCGCGCGTACGTCGCGGGATACCTCGACGTGCACGGGGACATGCACACGGCACTGTTCCGGATGCAGTCGGCCCTCGGCGAACTGAGCTGGGCCGACAAGAGGACTCTGCTGCGCGGCATCCTGCGCGACCCGCTGTTGCGCGCCGCCGCGCTGACGCGTCTCGACCCGCCGCCGCAGGAGGTACGGCCGGCCCGCGTGCCGCTCCTGTCGGGGCTGCGGCATTCCAAGCGCCGCGACGCCAAGGCGATCTCCCATCACTACGACGTCTCGAACACCTTCTACGAGTGGGTGCTCGGCCCGTCGATGGCCTACACCTGCGCGTGCTTCCCCTCGGAGGACGCGACGCTGGAGCAGGCGCAGTTCCACAAGTTCGACCTCGTGGCGCGCAAGCTCGGGCTCCGCGAGGGCATGCGGCTCCTCGACGTCGGCTGCGGCTGGGGCGGCATGGTCATGCACGCCGCGCGGGAGTACGGCGTGAAGGCGCTCGGCGTGACGCTGTCCAAGCAGCAGGCCGAGTGGGCGCAGAAGGCGATCGCCGAGGCGGGGCTGTCGGAGCTCGCCGAGGTCCGCCACCTCGACTACCGCGACGTCAAGGAGGAGGGCTTCGACGCCGTCAGCTCGATCGGCCTGACCGAGCACATCGGCAAGGCGAACGTCCCCGGTTACTTCTCCTTCCTGTACGGCAAGCTCAAGCCGGGCGGCCGGCTGCTGAACCACTGCATCACGCGCCCCGACGACAACGAGCCGTCGATCCGCCAGGAAGGCTTCATCAACCGGTACGTCTTCCCCGACGGGGAACTGGAGGGGCCGGGCTGGCTGATCTCGCGGATGAACGACGCCGGCTTCGAGATCCGGCACGAGGAGAACCTCCGCGAGCACTACGCCAAGACCCTGACCGGCTGGTGCCGCAACCTCGACGACCACTGGGACGAGGCGGTCGCCGAGGTCGGAGAGGGCACCGCGCGCGTGTGGCGGCTGTACATGGCCGGCTCGCGGCTCGGGTTCGACCTGAACTGGATCCAGCTGCACCAGGTGCTCGGCGTCAAGCTGCGAGAGGACGGCAGCTCCGGCATGCCGCTGCGACCCGCGTTCGAGCCGCCGTCGGCCGGCTGACCGCCGGCCGCGGTGACGGCCGGCCGCGGTGACGGCCGGCCGCGGTGACGGGTGGTCGCGGGTCGGCCGCGGTGACGGCCGGTCGCGGGTCGGCCGCGGTGACGGGTGGTCGCGGCGGTGCGCCGCGACCACTCCGGGACGTCGCGGAGGGCGTGACGGGTCGGCGACGGCGGCTTAGTGTCGGCCTCATGACGGAGATCGCGACGATCCAGGCGAACGGCCTGAGCTTCGGCTACCTCGAGGCCGGCGACGGGCCGCTCGCGCTGTGCCTGCACGGCTTCCCCGACTCGGCGCACACCTGGCGGCATCTGCTCCCTGCGCTGGCCGGCGCCGGCTACCACGCGGTCGCGCCGTTCCTGCGCGGCTACGCGCCCACGGACGTGCCGAAGGACGGCGCCTACCAGGTCGGCGCGCTCGCGGCCGACGCGAACGCCCTGCACGAGGCGTTCGGCGGGGACGCCGACGCGGTGCTCATCGGACACGACTGGGGCGCCGCCGCGACGTACGCCGCCGTCGCGCACGCCCCGCAGCGCTGGCGGCGGGCGGTGGCCATGGCGCTCCCACCGCTCGGGGCCATGCTGTCGGGTTTCTTCCACTACGCGCAGCTCAAGCGGTCCTTCTACATCTTCCTGTTCCAGACGCCGCTGGCCGAGACCGCGGTGCTGACGGAGGACCTGGCGTTCCTCGACGGCCTGTGGGCGGACTGGTCGCCGGGCTACGACGCCGCCCGCGACGTCGCCCACGCCAAAGAGTGCCTCCGCGACCCGGCGAACCTGTCCGCCGCCATCGGCTACTACCGGGCGATGCTCGACCCGTCCCGGCACCTGCCCGCGTACGCCGCCGAGCAGGAGGCGGCCGAACGCGTAGGCGAGCGGCCGATCCTGTATCTGCACGGGTCGGCCGACGGCTGCCTGGACGCCGGGCTCGCCCACGGCGTCGACGGGCATCTCCCGCCCGGTTCGAGGTCGGCGATCGTCGCCGGTGCCGGGCACTTCGCGCACCTGGAGCGGCCCGGGGAGGTCGACCGGCTGATCCTGGACTGGCTGGCCACCGATCGGCCCGTGCGAACCGGTGCGATGTAAGTGCTCACTTTGGCAGAATGGCGCAGAATCGCGTTCTAGTCGAGGAGGAGCGGCGTGGAGAAGACCCGGCCCGACGGGATCGACCTGACCGAGTGGGATTTCTGGGCGCGCCCGCTCGACGAGCGTCACGCGGCGTTCCGGACGCTGCGGTATCTGCCCCGGCCGGCGTTCTTCCGGGAGCCGGAGCTGTCGTTCGTGCCGGCGGGGCCCGGGTACTACGCGCTGACCACCCACGCGGACGTCGTCGAGGCCTCGCGCCGGCCGGCCGACTTCTGCTCCGGGCAGGGCGCGATCAACATCAACGACATGCCGGCCGACCTGGGCGAGTACTTCGGCTCCATGATCAACATGGACGACCCGCGGCATGCCAAGATCCGCCGGATCGTCTCGCGCGCGTTCTCGCCGCGCATGATCCAGCGGTTCGAGGACCAGGTCCAGGCCGTCGCCGAACAGGTCGTCGAGGAGGTCCTCGCCAAGGGCGGCGGCGACTTCGTCACCGACGTCGCCGCCCGGCTCCCCCTGAAGATCATCTGTGACCTGATGGGCATCGACGAGGCGCATTACAAGACCGTCTTCGACAACTCCAACATCATCCTCGCCGGCGCCGACACCGAGTTCGTCTCCGAGGAGGCCGACCAGGTCGCGCTGCAGCTCCTCGAGGCGGGGCAGACGCTGAAGGACCTCGTCGAGGAGCTCGGCCGCAGACGCCGCGGGGAGCCGACCGGCGACCTCACCTCCGCGCTGGTGAACGCCAACATCGACGGCGAGTCGCTGACCGACCAGGAGCTCGGCTCGTTCTTCATCCTCCTGGTCGTCGCCGGCAACGAGACCACCCGCAACGCCATCGCCCACGGCCTGCACCTGCTCACCCGCTACCCGGAGCAGCGGGAGCTGATCGCGTCGGACTTCGAGCGGTACGTCCCCGGCGCGGTGGAGGAGATCGTGCGGTACGCCTCGCCGGTCATCTGGATGCGGCGCACCGCGACCCGCGACACCGAGCTGAACGGCCATGAGTTCACGGCCGGCGACAAGCTGCTGCTCTACTACTGGTCGGCCAACCGGGACGAGACCGTCTTCACCGACCCGGACGTCTTCGACATCACCCGCGATCCCAATCCGCACGTCGGTTTCGGCGGCCCCGGCCCGCACTTCTGCCTCGGCGCCCACCTGGCCCGCCGGGAGATCACCGTGATGTTCCGGGAACTGTTCCGCCGGGCTCCGGGCGTCCGCGCCACGGGTGAGCCCGACCGCCTGCTGTCCAACTTCATCAACGGCATCAAGCACCTGCCGTACGCCATCTGACACGCCGCGCCCACGGCACCGTCCTGATGCGGCCGCCGAACGGCGCTTCGCCCGGGCGAGGCGTCGTCCGGCGGCCGCCCGGCGTCCTTGCGTCTGCGATAGTCTTGAGGTATGCGATCTCGGCTGCTCCTCAGCCGGCCGCGTTGACCCGAGCCGTCGACGCGGCAGCCCCTCCTGCGTGAGGGGCGTTCTCATGCCAGGGGCACGGTTCACCGCCAGCCGAAGCCGTGCGAATCAGACGAGGAACCATGACAGGCGCCGACGAGAACTACGACCCACGGACGTTCCAGGACAAGTGGCAGGCCCGGTGGGAGGAGCTGAAGCCCTTCGCGGCGAGCGAGGACCCCGCCGACGAGCGGCCCCGCAAGTACGCGCTGGACATGTTCCCGTATCCCTCCGGCGACCTCCACATGGGGCACGCCGAGGCGTTCGCGATCGGCGACGTGGTGGCGCGGTACTGGCTCCAGAAGGGCTTCAACGTCCTGCACCCCATCGGCTGGGACTCCTTCGGTCTGCCGGCCGAGAACGCCGCGATCAAGCGCAACTCCCACCCCGCCGAGTGGACGTACACCAACATCGACACCCAGGCGGAGTCTTTTAAGCGCTACGCGGCCTCCTTCGACTGGTCACGCCGGCTGCACACCTCCGACCCGGAGTACTACCGCTGGAACCAGTGGCTGTTCCTGCGCTTCTACGAGCGCGGCCTGGCGTACCGCAAGGGCGGCCAGGTCAACTGGTGCCCGAACGACCAGACCGTGCTGGCCAACGAGCAGGTCGTCAACGGGCACTGCGAGCGGTGCGGCGCGGTGGTCGAGAAGCGCGTCCTGACGCAGTGGTACTTCAAGATCACTGAGTACGCCGACCGGCTGCTGGCCGACATGGCGGAGCTGGAGTGGCCCGAGCGGGTGCTGCTGATGCAGCGCAACTGGATCGGCCGCTCCGAGGGCGCCGACGTCACCTTCCAGATCGAGGGGCGCGCGGAGCCGATCACCGTCTACACCACCCGGCCGGACACCCTGTACGGCGCGACCTTCTTCGTCGTCGCCGCCGACGCCCCGCTGGCCGACGAGATCTGCGCGCCGGAGCAGCGCGCGGAGTTCGAGACCTACCGGGACGCGGTCCGCCGCGAGACGGAGATCGAGCGGCTGGCCACCGACAAGGAGAAGACCGGCGTCTTCCTGGGCCGCTACGCGATCAACCCGGTGAACGGCGAGCGGATCCCCGTGTGGGCCTCCGACTACGTCCTGGCCGAGTACGGCCACGGCGCGATCATGGCGGTGCCCGCCCACGACCAGCGCGACCTGGACTTCGCCCGCAAGTTCGGCCTGCCGGTCCGCGTCGTCGTGCACACGGGCGAGGCGGACCCCGGTGAGACCGGGACCGCCACCCCCGGCGAGGGCGAACTGGTCAACTCGGGTCCCCTGGACGGCCTGACCAAGTCCACCGCCATCCCGCGGATCGTCGAGATCCTGGAGGAGAAGGGCCTGGGCAAGGCCGCCGTCAACTACCGGCTGCGCGACTGGCTGATCTCCCGGCAGCGGTTCTGGGGCACGCCCATCCCGATCATCCACTGCGACGCCTGCGGCGAGGTCCCGGTCCCGGACGACCAGCTGCCCGTGCGCCTGCCGGACGACCTGCGCGGCGCCGACCTGGCCCCGAAGGGCGTGTCGCCGCTGGCGGCCGCCGCCGACTGGGTGAACGTCCCGTGCCCCAAGTGCGGCGCTCCGGCCAAGCGCGACACCGACACGATGGACACCTTCGTCGACTCCTCCTGGTACTTCCTGCGGTACTGCTCGCCGGGGTACGAGGACGGCCCGTTCGACGCCGAGAAGGTGCGCCGGTGGATGCCGGCCGACCAGTACACCGGTGGTGTCGAGCACGCCATCCTGCACCTGCTGTACGCGCGGTTCTTCACCAAGGTGCTGTACGACATGGGCCTGGTCGACTTCACCGAGCCCTTCAAACGGCTGGTCAACCAGGGTCAGGTCATCCTGAACGGCTCCGCGATGTCCAAGACGACCGGCAACCTGGTCGACCTGGGCGAGCAGATCGCCGCGTACGGCGTCGACGCCGTACGGCTGACGATGCTGTTCTCCGGTCCGCCGGAGGACGACATCGACTGGGCGGACGTGTCGCCGTCGGGGTCGGTGAAGTTCCTGGCGCGGGTCTTCCGCGTGGCCGCCGAGGTGACGTCCGCGCCGGGCGCCGACCCGGCGACCGGCGACGTCGAGCTGCGCAAGGTGACGCATCGGACGATCGACGAGGTCACCCGGCTGGTCGAGGCGCACCGCTACAACGTGGCGATCGCCCGGATGATGGAGCTGACCTCCGCGGCGCGCAAGGCCATCGACACGGGGGCGGGCGCCGGCGACCCGGCGGTCCGGGAGGCCGCCGAGACCCTGGCGGTCATGCTGTCGCTGGTCGCGCCGTACACCGCCGAGGAGATGTGGGAGCGGCTGGGCCGTACGGCTCCGGTGGTCAAGGCCGGCTGGCCGGCGGCCGAGCCCGCGCTGCTGGTGCAGGAGTCGGTGACCTGCGTGGTCCAGGTGGCGGGCAAGGTCCGCGACCGCCTGGAGGTGTCCCCGGACATCGCCGAGGGCGACCTGGAGCGCCTGGCGCTGGAGTCGGAGAAGGTCAGGGCGGCCCTGGGCGACCGGGGCGTCCGCAAGGTCGTCGTGCGCGCTCCGAAGATCGTGAACATCGTGCCCGCCTGATCGGCGCCGGTGCGTGTCCGCCAGGGATTCGTCGGACACGCACTAGCCCCGGTTCGGTGCCGTGGCACCGAACCGGGGCTGATCACGTATTCCGCGGGACCGTCACCGTGCGCCCCGGAACGGCCGCGTCGCCGCCGGGGATCCCGGGCGGGATCACATCTTCCGCAGGACCGCCACCACGCGCCCGAGAATGGTCGCGTCGTCGCCGGGAATCGGGTCGTACGCCGGGTTGTGCGGCATCAGCCAGACCTTGTCGTCGCGGCGCTTGAGCGTCTTGACGGTGGCCTCTCCGTCGATCATCGCCGCCACGATGTCGCCGTTCTCCGCGACGGGCTGCTGACGCACGACGACCCAGTCGCCGTCGGCGATGGCCGCCTCGATCATCGAGTCACCGGTGACGTTGAGCAGGAAGTGGGTGCCTTCGCCGACGAGCTGCCGCGGCAGCGCGAAGACGTCCTCCACGGCCTCCTCGGCGAGGATGGGGCCACCCGCCGCGATGCGCCCGACGAGTGGGACGTAGGCGGGCGCCGGCCGCGTGGGAGCCTCCTGGCCGTTGGCGACCTCGTACGACTCGCCGTCGGCCTCGGCGGCGATGGCCGGGGATCCTGGCATGCGGACGACGACCGCGCGCGGCCGGTTGGGGTCGCGCAGCAGGAAACCCTTGCGCTGCAGGGTCCGGAGCTGGTGGGACACGCTGGAGGTACTGGTCAGGCCGACGGCCTCGCCGATCTCCCGCATCGACGGCGGATAACCGCGCCGCTGCACCGAGTCCCTGATCACTTCCAGCACCTTGCGCTGCCGGACGGTCAGGCCGCTCTCGTCGCCCGGGCCGTCGGGCATTTCCCGAACCTTGCTCATGGTGTCTCCGATGGCTGTCTTCCCGGTGACGCGTCGCCGCCGGTATTTCGGTCCCGTAGTGGGACGTTATCGCTTCTGCGGGAAATGATCAAACAGGTGTTCGAAAAATGTCGAATTTTGCGGTCCGGGGTATGTCGCGTTTGGTTCGCACATACGTTCGAGGGTAATTCCCGGACCGGGTTCGGGGAAGGAGGGCGCCATTGGCGGCGACGCCTTGCCGCCTCGTCGTGATCGGCGCTCTCGCGCGGCCGGCGCGAAGGGGGTGCCCGCCGACGCGGCGCCGGTGCGCCCGTGGCAGTCTTGGGGGGGCGCGACGCCCGCGCCCGCGCGGCCGCCGGCCGGGATGTGATCGACCTCACCGTGACGGGCGTCGGCTGCGTTTCCGCAGGTGATCCAGGATGTACGAGGTCGAAGCGGCCGATCGTCGCCCCCGGGGGAAGGCCCGACACGCCGACGAGGGCGGCGGATCGCCATGTGAGCGGCGTCTTCTCGCCGGGTGCCCCACGCGGGTTGCGATGCACTCGGCCGGGCTCTACGGTTGGACCCCAACATCTAGTAGTTACATGGATGTAGTTCACCATAGGTTGTGGTTACGAGGTGAGGTTCGCGCAGTTCGCGCGTGACCCGCTGTCAGGGGGAGGAGTCCGGAGCCATGCACTGCCCGTTCTGCCGACACACCGACAGCAGGGTCATCGACAGCCGCACGGCCGACGACGGGGCCGCCATCCGGCGCCGGCGTTCGTGCCCCGAGTGCGGCCGCCGCTTCACCACCCAGGAGACGGTGCTCATGATGGTCGCCAAGCGCAGTGGCGTGACCGAGCCGTTCTCCCGGGACAAGATCATCGCCGGAGTGCGCCGGGCGTGTCAGGGCCGTCCCGTCAACGAGGACGCCCTGGCCATGCTCGGCCAGCGGGTCGAGGAGGCGATCCGGGCGACCGGGAACGCCGAGATTCCCTCGCACCAGATCGGGCTGGCGATCCTCGGCCCGCTCCGTGAACTCGACGAGGTCGCGTACCTGCGATTCGCCTCCGTCTACCGGGGGTTCGAGACGCTCGACGACTTCGCCAAGGAAATCGAATCGCTGCGCGTGGCGTCCGGCGGCGACGCCCGTTCCTAGGGCGGCGCCCGGACCGCGGGCTGTACGGGTAATCCTGGAGGTGGGCCTGGTGTGCCCGAGAAGGGGGATGTCATGACGGAGACGGTGAGCGGCTCAGCCCGACGGGGCAAGGCGGGTCGCAGGGGCCTGAAGATGGAGCGCGTCTTCACGCGGCCGGGCGTCCACCCGTACGACGACGTCCGGTGGGAGCGCCGGGACGTCGTCATGACCAACTGGCGCGACGGGTCGGTGAACTTCGAGCAGAAGGGCGTCGAGTTCCCCGACACCTGGTCCGTAAACGCGGTCAACATCGTCACCTCGAAGTACTTCCGCGGCGCGGTCGGCACGCCGCAGCGCGAGTCGAGCCTCAAGCAGCTGGTCGACCGGGTCGTCGGGGTGTACACCGAGACCGGCGTCAAGAACGGCTACTTCGCGTCCGAGGAGGATGCCGAGATCTTCGACCACGAGCTGAAGCACGCCCTGGTCAACCAGGTCTTCAGCTTCAACTCGCCGGTCTGGTTCAACGTCGGCACCGCCTCGCCGCAGCAGGTCAGCGCGTGCTTCATCCTGTCCGTGGACGACACGATGGAGTCGATCCTGGACTGGTACAAGGAAGAGGGCGTCATCTTCAAGGGCGGCTCCGGGTCGGGGGTCAACCTCTCCCGCATCCGCTCCAGCAAGGAGCTGCTGTCCTCCGGCGGCACCGCGAGCGGCCCGGTGTCGTTCATGCGCGGCGCCGACGCCTCCGCCGGGACGATCAAGTCCGGTGGCGCGACCCGCCGGGCGGCGAAGATGGTCGTCCTCGACGTCGACCACCCGGACGTCGAGGAGTTCATCGAGACCAAGGCGCGCGAAGAGGACAAGATCCGCGCCCTGCGCGACGCCGGCTTCGACATGGACCTGGGCGGCAAGGACATCGTCAGCGTCCAGTACCAGAACGCCAACAACTCCGTCCGCGTCTCCGACGAGTTCATGCGCGCGGTGGAGTCCGGCGACTCCTTCGGCCTGCGCGCCCGCCGTTCCGGCGAGGCCATCAGCCAGGTCGACGCCAAGGGGCTGTTCCGCAAGCTCGCCCAGGCGGCCTGGGAGTGCGCGGACCCCGGCATCCAGTACGACGACACGATCAACGACTGGCACACCAACCCCGAGACCGGGCGCATCACGGCGAGCAACCCCTGCTCGGAGTACATGAGCCTGGACAACTCGTCCTGCAACCTCGCCAGCATCAACCTGCTGAAGTTCCTGAACGACGACAACACCTTCGACGTCGAGCGGTTCGTCAAGCTCAGCGAGCTGATCATCACCGCGATGGACATCTCCATCACGTTCGCGGACTTCCCGACCGAGAAGATCGGTGAGACGACCCGGGCGTACCGCCAGCTCGGCATCGGCTACGCCAACCTCGGCGCGCTGCTGATGGCGACCGGCCACGCGTACGACTCCGAGGGCGGGCGCTCGCTCGCGGCGGCCATCACCTCGCTGATGACCGGTGTGGCCTACCGCCGCTCCGCCGAGCTGGCCGGCGCGGTCGGCACGTACGACGGCTACGCCCGCAACGCCGAGGCGCACCAGCGCGTCATGCGCAAGCACGCGGTCGCCAACGACGAGATCCGCACGCTCGACGTGATGGACAAGTCCATCCACAGCGAGGCCACCAAGCAGTGGCGGCAGTGCCTCAAGGTCGGCGAGAAGAACGGCTACCGCAACGCCCAGGCGTCGCTGCTGGCGCCCACCGGCACGATCGGCCTCATGATGGACTGCGACACGACGGGCATCGAGCCCGACCTGGCGCTGGTCAAGTACAAGAAGCTGGTCGGCGGCGGCTCGATGCAGATCGTCAACAACACCGTGCCGCGCGCCCTGAAGAAGCTCGGCTACCAGCAGGAGCAGATCGAGGCGGTCGTCGAGTACATCTCCGAGCACGGCCACGTCGTCGACGCGCCCGGCCTGCGCCTCGAGCACTACGAGGTCTTCGACTGCGCGATGGGCGAGCGGGCGATCAGCCCGATGGGCCACGTGCGGATGATGGCCGCGGTGCAGCCGTTCCTGTCCGGCGCGATCTCCAAGACCGTGAACATGCCGGAGCAGGCCACCGTCGAGGACGTCGAGAAGATCTACTTCGAGGGCTGGAAGCTCGGTCTCAAGGCCCTGGCGATCTACCGCGACAACTGCAAGGTCGGCCAGCCGCTGTCCGTGGCCAAGAAGAAGACCGAGGAGAAGGTCGAGGAGGCGCCGGCGCCGGCCCCGGTGATCGAGCGCGGCCCGGTGCGGACCCGCCTGCCCAAGCAGCGGACCGCGACCGTCACCCGGTTCTCCGTCGGCGGTGCCGAGGGCTACATGACCGCCTCCTGCTACCCGGACAACGGGCTCGGTGAGGTGTTCCTCAAGCTCGGCAAGCAGGGCTCCACGCTCGCCGGGGTCATGGACGCCTTCTCGATGGCGATCTCCATCAGCCTCCAGTACGGCGTGCCGCTGGAGACGTGGGTCGAGAAGTTCACCAACATGCGGTTCGAGCCGGCCGGCATGACCGACGACCCGGACATCCGGATGGCGACCTCGATGATGGACTACATCTTCCGTCGCCTCGCCCTCGACCACCTGCCGTACGAGACGCGCGCCGAGCTGGGGATCTTCTCCGCCGAGGAGCGCACGGCGCAGGCGGCGGGCCAGGACCCGGCCGCGCTGCACGCCGAGGAGGACGTCGAGCGCGAGTCGCTGGCCCAGTCGGTGCCGGTCGAGCAGCCGAAGGCCAAGGAGCCGGAGGAGCCCGCGGCGGCGCACTCCTCGACCGAGCTGATCGAGAGCCACCAGGGCCGTACGGCGGACGCGCCGCTGTGCCTCACCTGCGGCACGAAGATGCGCCCGGCCGGCAGCTGCTACGTCTGCGAGGGCTGCGGCTCCACCAGCGGCTGCAGCTGATTTCGGGCGCCGTTAACGTGTGAAGTACCTGGTCAGAGCGGGGGGCCGACGAGTGATCGGCTCCCCGCTTCTGTCGCGCCCTGCCGATGTTGCATGCGACACAACACGGATGGAGGTCGGCGAGCTGAGGGAGATGGCCCTGGCGAGCGCGTCCACGTCCGGTCTCCGAGAGGGTCTGCATTGCTGAAGGATCTGTGAGCCGTGCCAGGGGCGATCCGGTCATACCTGGATGATCGACCTTCCTGCTCCCTGTCGAGCCTGCTACTTGATAAGTTTAATTAGCTCCTCGAATGGGTTATCAACTTGTCGAGCCGCTCTGTCGCGCGGTCGGCCGTCGAGATGCGGAGGTGTGGCGTGGGCAGGGGGCGACCGAGTAGGGCGGTCGTGTACCAGCGGCTCGACAAGGCTCTGGCCGAACTGAACCAAAGGTACGGAGGTCTGCCGGACCCGCGTGAGGCACGGGCGATTTGGGATGACATCTGGCATCTGGAGGCTCATCACTCGACCGCTCTGGAAGGGAACACGCTGGTGCTGCGCGAGGTGCAGCTGCTGTTGGACCAAGGGCGGGCGGTCGGCGCGAAGTCGTTGAAGGAGTACAACGAGGTCCGTGGATATGCCGATGCCGCGCGATGGGTCTACCGGCAGGCGCTCGAGCCCGGGGATTGGCACGACGGAAGACTCCTGACGGTCGGGGAAGTGCGTCAGATCCATCACATGGCCATGACGCCCGTCTGGGACGTCGCGCCGCATCCAGATGCCACCGAGCGTGAGTCGCCGGGGAACTTCCGAGAACACGACATACAGCCGTTCTCCGCCGGCATGGTGCCGCCGGCCTGGCCGCTCGTCCCTGCTTGCTTGGAGGAGTGGATCGGGCAGGTGTGCCTGCTGGGCAAGGAGGCTGGTGCAGACGACGATGGCCAGCCTTTTCCGGAGCGCCTCGCGCGGTTGCACAACACCTTCGAGCAGGTGCACCCCTTCATTGACGGGAACGGCCGAACCGGTCGGCTGGTCCTCAACCTGATCTTGGTGCGCTTGGGATACCCGCCCGTGATCATCTTCAAGAAGCAGCGAGACGCCTACCTGATGGCGATGCAGCGAGCGGACGCTGGCGACCCCGGATCGCTGGGTGAGCTGATCGCACGGGCGATGCATGACAACCTGAACCGGTTCATCGTGCCCAACGTGGCAGGACCGGCTCGCATGGTTCCCCTTGTAGCGCTCGTCGATGAGGAGTTCTCGCTTCCTGCCCTTCGGCAGGCGGCACAGCGCGGGCGGTTGGAGGCGTTTCAGGGACACGATGGGATATGGCGCAGTTCCCGCAAGGCCGTGGACGCATACCGGGAATCAAAACATCGGCGGAGGCCCAGGCAGGAGTGAACGACGAGGGTGTGTCGGCGGGCTCGGTGCGAGGCGGGTGACGGCCGACTGCCCCTGGCCACCTGTCGCCCTGAGGAATACTGCACCCCCGAATAAGTGCAGTGCCCCACCGTAAGGGCAGCGCGCCCTCAAGTGCAGGTCGAGCCGGCGCGCTCGCCGTGAGGGGGCGTCGTTGTACCGGATGCTCGGGAAAGGCCGCCGCTGTCGGGCAGAGGTCGGCCTGGTCTCCGTACTGTCACAGGGATCCACCGGACAGGTCCTAGCCCTGGACGGTCGGGCGGATGGTGATCTCGCCGATCTCCACGTCGTGGGGCTGTTCGACGGCGAAGGCGATGGCGCGGGCGACGGCCTCCGGCGGGATGGCGAGTTCGTCCATCGTGCGGCGGGCCTGCTCGCGGACCCGGGGGTCCTCGATCGAGTCGGTGAGCTCGGTGTTCACGAAGCCCGGTGACACCGCCGTCGTCCGCAGCACGCCGTCGGTCGACTCCTGCCGCAGTGCTTCCAGGAGGGTGCGGACGGCGTTCTTGGTCGCGGCGTAGACCGCTTGGGTAGGAACGATCTTCAGACCGGACGTCGACACCGTGGTCACCAGATGGCCGCGGCCCTGCCGGCGGAAGACCGGAAGCGCGGCGGCGACGCCGTACAGCACTCCGCGCAGGTTGACGTCGATCATCGCCGACCAGCCGTCGACGTCGAGGTCGGCCACGGGTCCGAGCCTGCTGATGCCGGCGTTGCCCACCAGCACGTCGAGGCGGCCGAACTCCGCCACGGCCCGGCCGACGAGTCCCTCCAGGTCCGCGCGCCGGGTGACGTCCGTGGCGCACGCGATCGCGCGCCCGCCGCGGCCGCGGATGTCCTGGGCGAGCTCGTCGAGGCGCTCCGTCCGGCGTGCGCCGAGGACGACGGCCGCCCCTCGCTCGGCGAGCAGGCGCGCCGTCGCCTCGCCGATGCCGCTGCTCGCTCCGGTGATGGCGACGACCTTGCCGCTGATGGCTGTCATGGGGAATCCCTCCGGCATAAAGTGGACACGTGTCCGCAGTGATGCCACGCTACCGGACACGTGTCCGCTTAGCCGACGCATCGAGCAGGGGAGCGATGGACTCAACCCGCCGCCGGGCCGACGCCGCCGACAACCGCGCACGGATCATCCGGGTCGCGCGAGAGGTCATCGCGAACGCGGAGGAGATCAGGCTCAACGCGATCGCCAAGCAGGCGGGGGTCGGCCAGGGCACCCTCTACCGCCACTTCCCGACCCGCGAGGATCTGCTCGCCGAGGTCTATCGGGAGGACGTCGGCGAGCTCGTCGCGGCGGCCCCGGCGCTGCTCGCCGAGCACGAGCCGCTCACCGCACTGGCTCGCTGGTTCGACCGCGTGGTCGACTACGCGCAGGTCAAGCGCGGAGTGTTCGCCGCCGTCGAAGCGGCGGTCTGGCGGGACCTGTCCGCGCACAGCCTCGGTCCGATCGGTGACGCGCTGACCGTGCTCCTCGACGCCGGCAAGGCGGACGGGAGCATCCGCCCCGACGTGGACGCCCGCGACGTCATCCTCCTCGTCGGTTACCTGACCCGCCTCGAGCGGGACGAGTGGGACGCCAGGGCCCGGCACCTGCTCCACGTCATCCTCGACGGTCTGCGCCGCCCCGAGCGGTCAGTCTGAGCGACGCCGAGGTGACGCCGGGTCGACGATCTCCTCCTCCGGCAGGCTGGACAGCGTCCGCAGGGCGCGGAGGAAGGCGGCGCGGTCGGCGGCCGGAAGGCGGGCGAGCAGGTGGTTCTCCCGCTCTCTGATGCCGGCCTGGACGGAGTCGCGCAGCCGCCGTCCCTCGGGGGTGAGTGAGAGCAGCCGGACCCGCCGGTCGCCGGGGTCGGGCCGCCGCTCGATCAGGCCGCGTTCCTGGAGGCCGTCGAGCACGCCGATGATGCGGGTCTTGTCGGCGCCGATGGCCTGCGCCAGCGCGTTCTGGGTCCGGACGGGCTCCTCGCCCAGGGCCAGCAGCACGGAGTACGCCCACATGGACACGTCGTGGGCGCGCAGCACCGGCGCCTCGGCCGCCATCAGGGCGCGCCCCAACGGCACGATCATCGCCGCCAGGTCACGCCGCCCGTCTTCGGCCGTCCTGCTCTCCGTCATGGCACGAAAATACGACGTCTCCAAAGATGTGCATGGACAGATGATAAGCATATTGCTTACTATCTGCCCATGCATACGATTGATCTACGTCCGGCGGACGAGCGGGTGGTGCGGACGAGCGTCGAGGTGGTGGCGAAGGCGGGCCGCGACGATCTCGGCCGCCCCACGCCGTGTTCGGCCTGGACGCTCGGCGACCTGCTCGCGCACATGACGGCCCAGCACCACGGCTTCGCGGCCGCCGCGCGAGGCGACGGCGCCGACCCCGCGGTCTGGCGGCCCCGGCCGCTCGAAGCGGATCCGGTGGCCGCGTACGCCGCCGCCGCGGAGGACGTCCTGGCCGCCTTCGCCGGACCGGACGTCCTGGACCGGGCGTTCGCCCTGCCCGAGGTCGGGCCCGGAGTGACGTTTCCCGGCGCGCAGGCGATCGGGTTCCACTTCATCGACTACGTGGTGCACGCCTGGGACGTCGCGCGCTCCCTCGGGCTGTCCTACGAACTGGACGGCGACCTGGCCGAGGACGCGCTGCGGATCGCCTTGGCCGTCCCCGGCGGGGACTACCGGCTCGGGCCGGGCGCCTCCTTCCGCCCGGAGCTGCCCGCGCCCGCGGACGCGTCCCCGCTCGACCGGATCCTGACGGCGCTCGGTCGTTCCCCGGGCTGGCCCGACGGAGCCTGAGCCTGCGAGGAATCGGCTCAATGCTCGACGGTGACGACGATCTTGCCGAGCTGGGCGTTGGACTCCAGGTACCGGTGGGCCTCGACGATCTCCGCCAGGTCGAACGTGCGGTCCACGGCGGGCCGGAAGGCGCCCGAACGCAGCCCTGAGGCCACGAACGCCTCCGCTCGGCGGAGCCGTTCGGGCCGGCGGGTCGTCTCGTGCAGGGTGTAGGTGCGCATGGTGAGCGCGGGCATGCCCAGCTCGATCCCGGGGTACGGCGTCGGCTCGCCGCTCAGCGCGCCGTACACCAGGAGCGTGCCCTCGTCGGCGACCACCTTGGCCAGGTCGATGACGCCGGGACCGGCGACGGCGTCGAACACGAACTCGGCGCCCCGGCCGTCGGTCGCCGCCAGCACCCGCTCGACGACGTCCTCGGACTCGGTGACGATCACGTCCGCCGCGCCCGCCTTCAGCAGCGCCTCCTTCTTGGCGGCGGTGCGGGTGAGGGCGATCGGCGTGGCGCCGACACGGTCGGCCACCTGGATGGCGGCCAGTCCGACGCTGCTGGACGCCGCGTTCAGCACGACCGTGTCCCCGGGGCGCATCCCGCCGACCTCGACCAGCGCCCCGTAGGCCGTCACGTACGGCATCCACACCGCCGCGCCCTCGACCGCGCCGAGCCCCTCCGGACGGCGCACCACCGCCGACGCGGGCACGATCGCCCGCTCGGCGTAGACGCCGTAGTCGTTCTGTGAGAACGCGGGCACGGTGCCGACCGGCTGGCCGGGCCGGAACCCGGTGACGCCCGCGCCGACCGCCTCGATCACGCCGGCGGCCTCGGTGCCCAGCCGGGCGGGGAACCGCTTCACCTCCTCGATGTAGTGGCCGGTCCGGAACAGCACCTCGGCCCTGTTCAGGCCGATCGCGTCCACCCGGATCCGCACCTCGCCCGGGCCCGGATCGCCGACCTCCAGATCCTCCAGTCGCAGCACCTCGGGACCGCCGAGCTCGTGGAACCGCACCGTCCTGGTCATCACGTCGTCCTTCCGCGGAGTCTTGGGGTGATCCACTCAAGCCTGTAAGTACGACCGCTGTCAAACTACGAGGCTCATCGTAGTTCGATGGAGGTCGTAGGATGGGATCATGGACGACCGCATCCCCCCGCACCCCGACGTGCGGACGGTCCCGCTGCAGCGGGTCCTCGAGGCCCTCGTCGACCCGGTGCGGCGGAGCATCGTCACGCAACTCTGCGACGCCCCCGCCGACCTCAAGTGCGGCGGGTTCGACATTCCCGTGAGCAATTCCACGGCCACCCACCATTTCCGGATCCTGCGCGAGGCCGGGCTCATCCGGCAGTACTACGTCGGCACCTCGCGGATGAACGCTCTTCGGCGCGACGAGGTCGACGAGGTCTTTCCCGGTCTGCTCGACGCCATTGTGTCCGCCGACCGCGAGTCCTCCGGGGCGCTCTCGCGTCGATGAGCGCGCGATTAGCGCGTTATCCGATGGGTGAACAGCCCGGCGCCACGCGGCCGCAGGACCTGCGCGGCCGCCGAAAACCGCGTGCACTGCCTGGGGCGATGCGTTCATACTCATGACCCGGTATGCGCCGTGGCGGTCTTCGACGGGGTCGCCGGCGTAGAGCCGCAGTCCGAGACCGTCTGGCGTCAGGCCGAGAGGTACGGCGTGCCGCGGATCTGCTTCGTCAACAAGCTCGACCGTACCGGCGGGGACTTCCACCGATGCGTCGGCATGATCGCCGATCGGCTCGGTGCGGTGCCGCTGGTCGTGCAGCTGCCGATCGGGGCCGAGGACGCCTTCACCGGCGTCGTCGACCTCGTCCGGATGAAGGCGTACGTCTGGTCCGCCGAGGCCCGCCTCGGCGAGGCGTACGACCTCGTCGACGTCCCGGACACGCACCGCGCGGCCGCCCGTGAGTGGCGCGGCAGGCTCGTGGAGACGCTCGCCGAGCACGACGAGGAGGTCATGCGGCTCTTCGCGGACGGCCTCGAACCGCCGGCGGACCTGCTGCACGCCGCGATCCGGCGGGTCACGATCGCGTCCGGCGGGTCGGCGGGCGCCACGGTCACGCCGGTGCTCTGCGGCACGGCCTTCAAGAACAAGGGCGTGCAGCCGCTGCTCGACGCGGTCGTCCGGTACCTGCCGTCCCCGCTGGACGTCGAGGCCGTCGACGTCCGGCGCGGGGCCACGATCAGACCGGCCGACGACGAGCCGCTCGCCGCGCTCGTGTTCAAGATCCTGACCGACGCGCACCTGGGCCGGCTGGCCTTCGTCCGGGTCTACGCCGGCCGCCTGGAGCCGGGCGCCACGGTGTTCAACTCCGTCAAGGGCAGGAAGGAGCGGGTCGGCAAGCTCTACCGGATGCACGCCGACAAGCGGCTGGAGCTGAGGTCGGCGGGCGCCGGCGACATCGTCGCGGTGATGGGGCTGAAGGACACCACGACCGGTGAGACGCTGTGCGGCGACCGGAGCCCGGTGGTCCTGGAGTCGATGGACTTCCCGGACCCGGTCGTCGAGGTGGCCGTCGAGGCCGTGGCCCGGCGGGACCAGGAGCGGCTGCGCCTGGCGGTCCGGCGGCTCGCGGAGGAGGACCCCTCCTTCACGGTGCGGACCGGGGAGGAGACCGGCCAGACCGTCATCGGCGGGATGGGCGAGCTCCATCTGTCGATCGTCGTCGACCGGCTCGAGCGCGAGTTCGGTGTCGAGACGACGGTCGGCCGGCCGCGGGTCGCCTACCGGGAGACCATCCGCAGGCCGGTCGAGAAGGTCGAGTACACGCACAAGAAGCAGACGGGAGGGAAGGGGCAGTTCGCCAGGGTCCGGCTCGCCATCGAACCGATCGCGGACGGCTACGAGTTCGTGAACGAGGTCACCGGCGGGCGGGTCCCGAAGGAGTTCGTCCCCGCGGTGGACGCCGGCTGCCAGGACGCGATGCGGTTCGGCGTCGTGGCGGGCTACGAGATGACGGGCGTGCGTGTCACGCTTCTCGACGGCGCGTTCCACGAGCAGGACTCCTCCGAGCCGGCGTTCCGCCAGGCCGGATTCCACGCGTTCAAGGAGGCCGCGCGCCGGGCCGTGCCGGTGCTCCTGGAGCCGGTCATGGCGGTCGAGGTCACCACGCCCGACGACTACACGGGCGAGGTGATCGGCGATCTGAACGCGCGGCGCGGGCACATCCAGGCCCTCGCCGAGCGGGCCGGCGCCCGAATCGTCCGGGGGCTGGTGCCGCTGTCGGAGATGTTCGGCTACGCCGGTGACCTTCGCAGCCGGACCTCGGGACGGGCGAGCTTCGCCATGGAGTTCGACTCGTACGCCGATGTCCCGCGCGCCCTGGCCGAGGCGGTCGCCGCCACGGCCTGACGCCGAGGGCGTTGGGCCGGCGCCCCGCGGGGGGCCCCCGCCGCGGCCGGGGGGGGGTTTCG
>NZ_JBFAUT010000028.1:0-11172 GCF_040679475.1 Actinoallomurus sp. NPDC052274 | reverse complement strand
ACGGTCGGCTGCGGCGTGAACGTCAGATGATCACGCGGCGGAACGCCCCTGGTCCGGTCACGTTTCAGCGACTTGCCGGAGGCCGCGCCAAGCGATCAGTACGTTGTTGTTCTTCCGGTTCCTTATACGAAAGGGCATCTCGTGGCTATCCGCGACAAATTGCGGGCCAACGCGGCTCCTCTCCTCCAGCCGGGGGAGAACATCCAGGCCGTCTTCTGCGGACAGACGACCAGCCAGTACTTCGCCCTGATCTCGGTGTGGATCATCATCCTCACGAACGCCTACCGCGTCGTGGTGGTCACGGACCGGCGGATCCTGATCTGCAAGTCCGGGCGGTTCCGGATGACCCCGGTGAAGGAGATCAGCCGGGAGCTGCCGCGTAACCTTCGGATCGGGCCGGCGAGCGGCCTGTGGTGGCGTTGCGAGTCCCTCGGCGAGCGGCTGTACGTCCACAAGCGGTTCCACAAGGACGTGGCCGCGGCGGACGGTCAGGCCCTCGCCGCCTGAGACACCGCGTGCCCGGTGGGCCGGTCTCGCCGCGCCGGTCCGCCGGGGAACGCTCCCCACGGATCGGCGCGGACCCTCACCCGTCGATGCCGCCGGGGGACGGGGGCAGGTGCCGGTGCAGGAAGTCCGCCAGGGTGCGGGTGAGCCGTACGCGGTGGTCCGACAGGCCGTGGTCGGTCGGGAACACGTGGTCTTCGAGGCGGCCGACCGGGTGGGCTCGGTAGGCGCTCACGACCGGATCGTGGTGGAACGGGGCGGGGGTAACGTCGTCGCGGCCGGTGCCGACGAGCAGCACCGCCCGGTCCGTGAGCCGCGGGGCGAGCCCGGCGAGACTCCATGAATCGCCCGCCTCCTCCATCTCGGCGAGGAGGGCCTCGGCGCCGGTGCCGCGGAGCGGGGCGACGTCGCCGAACAACTCGAGGTACCGGGAGCGCCGCGCGGGATCGGCCCGGCAGTCCGCGGCCGCCCGCCCGAAGTCGAACCCGGCCACCGAGGCCACCACGGCGATCGACGGGTCCGCCGCGGCGGTCATCAGCGCGGTGAAGCCGCCGACACTGTGCCCGACCACCGCGAGCCGCTCCGGATCCAGCCGATGAGCGGCCGCGAAGTCCGGCTCCCGCACGGCGGTCGTGACCCGCGCGGCGTCCTCGAGCACGTGCGTCCAGGACCAGGAACCGCCGATCCCCCACGAGCCGCGGTAGTGGAAGACCAGGGACGCGTAGCCGGCCCGGCGGAGCGCCTGCGCCAGGTCGAAGTTGCGCTCGTAGCCGGGGAAGCCGTGGCACAGCACCACCACCGGGTGCGGCCCCGGGCCCGCCGGGACGTGCAGCACGCCGAGCAGCGTCTCGCCCGCGCTCTGGAAGGCCACCGCCGGGGTGGTCGCGGCCGGCGTCAGGTCCGGGGCCGGGTCGGTCATCAGGAAATCGGGCACGCTCACGCTACCTCCGCGGGTCGAAAGGGCTGGCGCGAGACTAGCAGTAGATCGAACCGATCGGTACGAACTATCCTCCGGGTTCGAGACGCCTCCCCCGAGCAGGGGAGACGACCGTCGGCGGTTCACACCGCAGGGGGTCCTGTTCGATCGGCGGCTCCGGAAGGCTCGCCAGGGTCAGATCGGCTCGGCTCGAGGTGCTGGTACGAATGGTGCGAGATTCGGCGGGACCGCCGGTGGGCGTGGGCGTGGGGTGGAGCGCCGCGCGCCGGATCGCCGGTTACGGCGCGGCGCTCAGCATGGCGTCCTACCTGGTCGTCAAGGTCGTCTGGGTCGTCGCGGCGTTCGTCGGCCGCGCTCCGGAGGGCTTCGGCACCGCCGACTGGGTGACGCTGAACGCCGTCACCGTGGCGATGGCGACGACCGGGGTCGGACTCGGGCTGGCGCTGGCCCAGCGGTGGGGACGCCGGCTGCCCGCCGCTCCGGTGGTCTTCTTCTCCTGGGTCGGGGCGGGCTTCCTGGTCCCCATGATCCCGTACATGGTGGCCGGCGTCCTCTTCGGCGGGTCCGGGGCCGAGGCGGGCGGTGCGCGGGACGGCTCCGACCTCGTGCCGCGGTGGGAGACGGCGCTGATCACCGTCGGCTTCACGGGGATGGCCCTCGGGCTGGCCGTGGCTCTGCCGATCTATCTGCGGGAGCGCTGGCCGCGCGCCTTTATCGGCCGGCTGCGCGGCGGCGAGGCGGGGGCCCGGCGGCTCGTCACGGCGGCGATCGCCGCGACCATCGGGCTGGGCGTGCTCTGGTCCTCCTGGGCACTGGGGGGCACGCTGGGCCTCGACCCGGCGCACCGCGAGCACTGGGACCTCAATGGGCGGCTGCTGAACGCGACCTCGGGACTGTGGGCCCTGATCGGCGCGTGGAGCGTACGGGCGCTCACGCGCGGGCGGCCCGGCCGGCTTCGACGGTGGCTCCCGATGAGCCTCGCCTTCGCCGGATCGGGCTCGCTGTTCGCGTGGAGCGGCTGGAAACTGGCGATGGTGATCCTGCGGCCGGGAGGTTTCACGACCGCCGAGTACACGCGCGTCGCGGTCGTCGAGCACGCGCTGGGCGTCGGCCTCGGCCTGACGCTGCTGACGGCGGTCCTCCGGGTCGTCCGGTCGGCGGGTCCCGGTGTCGGCGGCGACTGACCGCGTCCGGTCGGCGGGTCCCGGTGCCGGGGGCGGCTGACCGCCCCCGGGCGGAGGGATCCGTGTCAGCCGTGGGACAGGCAGTTGCTCGGGGTCGCGTGCGCGGGGTCGAGGGCGTTCTCGACCTCGTGCAGGGCGACCGGGTCGAAGGCGATGGCGACGTGCTCGGAGACGTCGGTCGGGCAGAGGTTCTGCAGGAGGACGTTGTGGACGCCGGACCCGCTGAGGAACTGCGTGGCGTACGGCGTGACGACCTCGTCGTACCTGCTGGCGATCACCGTGTAGGAGACGCCGGGGACCGTTTCGCCGCCGGCGTTCAGTGTGGTCAGCAGGCTGGAGCCGACGACCTGGTCGACGCAGGCCGGGCAGCCGGCGTTCAGCAGGTCGAGCGCGCCGGGGAACTGCGCGGCGAGGGTGGCGAGGCCGTCGAGGGTCGTCCCGTGGTTGGACGGGGCCAGCCCGACGAGCGTGTGGACCTTGGCGGCGCCGCCGAGGAACTTCAGGTAGTAGCGCGGCATCATGCCACCCTGTGAGTGCCCGACGAGGTCGGCCTGGGCGGCGTTCGTGGCGGCGAGGACACCGGTGACGAAGGTCGCCAACTGGCCCGCCGAGCTCGCGACCGGGGCGACGGCGCGCAGGACGGGGACGCCCGGCACCTCGCCGTACGTGAGGGCGAAGACGCAGTAGCCGCGTGCGGCGAGGGCGGGCGCGGCGGTGAGCCAGTTGACGCTGCCGCTGGCGAAGGTGCCGTGGACGAGGACCACGGGCCGCGGGTGCGCCGCGGAGGGCCGGCACGACCAGTCGTTCGCGCCGGGGACGCCCGGGGCGGCGAGCGCCTTGGCGGCGTCGACCGGGTCGGCGGCGTGCGCGGCGGTGGACAGGCCGGTGAGCAGGACGCAGGACAGGACCGCGGCGGCGGCGAGACAGAGCGTACGGAGGAGGCGGGGGCGAGGGGGCACGGTTCCTCCCGGAGGGGGTGGCGGGGGAGTGCCGTTGTGAACCGCGTCACGTAATCAGGCACTTATGGGGGGAAGTTACCTCCGGGTTAACAACCTGACCAGCGCGTCATGAATAACGGTCAAATAACAAAAACCGGCCGGTAACCGGCGGGGCTACGGAAGGATTCCGCAGCCCCGCCGTCCTCCCCGCCCGCCGTCAGGACGAGGGGACGTCCAGCGCCGTGCCGTAGAGACGGTCGACGCGCAGTCGGATCACCAGCCGCCGGTCGGCCACCATCTGCGTCAGGAAGGCCGCCCGGTCGTCGGCGCTCTCGAAGGGCGGGACCATGCCGAGCAGTTCGAGCCCCGTCGGGTCGCCGGGCGTGGTCGTGACCGGGGAGAGTTCGGCGGTGCCCTCGGCCACGGCGAACGACCAGTGGTCCTCGCTGGCGACGTACAGCGCGCTCCGCGGGTCCTTGCGCAGGTGGCGGACCTTCAGCCGGTCGGCCGTGGTGCTGATCCGGGCGACGCGCTCCCGCTCGTCCCACGCGTAGAGGACGGTGGACAGGTGCGGGTGGCCGCTGCTCTTGTTCGTCGCGAGGGCCCCGAACTGATGGTCGGCGAGGAACCGCGCGAGGGCGTCGTCGGACAGTGCGACCGGGGCGGGGCCCGATCCGGGGGTGTTCTCGGTGTCGCTCATCGGGTCTCTGTTCTCAGTGGGCGGATGCGGGAGCGGTGGGGGCGTCGGCCGGGGCGCCGGCGGGCGCGGCCGTCGTTCGGCGGGGCTGCAGCAGCACGGTCAGGGCGAGGACGAAGGCGGCGGCGAGCAGGCCCGCGCCGACGCCGAACGCCAGGTGGAACCCGCCGGTCAGCGCGGTCGCCCGATCGTGCCCGTGCGCCGCCAGGCCGGTGGTGCGGGCGGTCGCCAGCGTCGACAGCACCGCGACGCCGAGCGCGCCGCCGACCTGCTGGGCGGTGCTGAACAGCCCGGACGCGACCCCCGCGTCGTCCGGCTTCGCGCCCGACATGCCGAGGGCGGTCACCGCCGAGATCGCCAGGCCGAACCCGCCCGCGAGCAGCATCGTCGGCAGCATGTCCACGACGTAGTCGGCGTGCGCGGGCAGCCGGGTCAGCAGCAGGAGCGCCACCACCAGCGACGCCAGGCCGGTGAGCAGGACGAGCCGCTCGCCGAACCGGGCGATCAGCCGCGCCGACAGCAGCAGTGACACGGTCGCGATCATGCCGGCCGCCGGCAGCATCGCCAGGCCGGTGCCCAGCGCGCCGTACCCGAGCACGTTCTGGGCGTACAGCGCGATGAGGATCTGGAACCCGAACAGGGCGGAGACCATCAGGATCTGGATGAGGTTGGCACCCGAGACGTTGCGCGAGCGGAACATCCGCAGCGGCAGCAGCGGGGCGGCGGCCCTGGCCTGGCGCAGGACGAACCCGGCGAGCAGGGCGACGGAGACCGCGCCGAGGCCGAGCGTCGACGGGGCGGTCCAGCCGTGCCGACCGGTCTGGACGATCGTGTAGACGGTCAGCATCAGTCCCGAGGTGACCAGCACGGCGCCGACGGCGTCGGCGCCCGCGCCGAGCCCGAGGCCGCGCTCGGCGGGCAGCACCCGGACCGCCAGGGCGAGCGTCGCGGCCCCGATCGGCAGGTTGATGAAGAAGATCCAGTGCCAGTTGATCGCCTCGGTGAGGACCCCGCCGAGGACCTGGCCGATCGAGGCGCCGGCGGCCCCGACGAAGCTGAACGCGCCGATCGCCGTGCCGCGCTCGCGCGGCTCGGGGAAGAGCGTGACGATCATTCCGAGGCCCACGGCCGAGGTCAGCGCGCCGCCGACACCCTGCACGAAGCGCGCGGCGATCAGCGTCTCCTGGTCGGTCGCGAGGCCGCACAGCAGTGAGGCCGCGGTGAACACCGCCAGGCCGGCGATGAACACCCGCTTGCGGCCGACCAGGTCGCCGAGCCGCCCGGCCAGCAGGAGCAGGCCGCCGAAAGCGATCATGTAGGCGTTGACGGTCCAGGTGAGGTTAGCGGGGGAGAAGTGCAGGTCCCGCTGGATGGCCGGCAGCGCGACCGTCACGATGCTGCCGTCCAGGATGATCATCAGGCTTCCGGCGCACAGCGCGATCAGCGCCGCGGTGCGGGACCGGACAAGGGGCGAGGTCATGGGAGTCTCCCGGTGCGTGGGTGGGCAACCGAGATAGGACGTTAGCAAATAGTTTTGTTGTAGACAATCTCCATCGGACTCAACTCCGTGGCTGGCGCGCCCTCCGGATCGGCCGCTCGCACTCCACCGGGGTCGCCAGGTGGCCCTCGGCCAGCCGCGTCAGCGCCCGGACGAGCACCTCGCGCTCGTCCTCGGGCAGCGCCTCCAGGGCCTCGCGGTGCACCCGGTCGGCGATGCGGGTGCCCTCGGCGACGGCCCGTTCGCCCGCCTCGGTGACGGAGATGATCCGCGCCCGGCGGTCCCGGCTCGACGGCCGGCGTTCGGCGAGTCCGGCCTTCTCGAGCTCGTCGACGGTGACGACCATCGTCGTCTTGTCGAGATCGGAGATCGCGGCCAGCTGGATCTGGGTGCGTTCCTCCTCCAGCGCGTGGAACAGCACGCAGTAGCCCCGCGGGGTCATCCCGATCTCGGCGAAGGCGGCGGTCATCCGGGTCGCGAGCACGTGCCCGGTGTGGCTGAGCAGGTAGGACAGGTCCGGTGCGGTACGCGAGGGAGCGCTCGTGGTCATGCCACCAATCTAACAAGTAGCGGATTATCTGTGACCGTACGAATAGCGGCCGTCAGCGACCGGTGCGCGGATGGTCAGCGGAGGCGTCGAGTCTTCCCTCCATGAACGACTCCTCCGCCGGAACCGCGGCCAAGGCGGGCCGCCGGGAGTGGATCGCGCTCTGCGTGCTCCTGCTCCCCCTCCTCCTCGTGTCCATGGACGTGTCGGTGCTGTACTTCGCCGTCCCGTTCATCAGCAGGACCCTCCAGCCGACGAGCACCGAGCAACTGTGGATCTTCGACATCTACGGGTTCGTGCTGGCCGGGCTGCTCATCACGATGGGCGCACTCGGCGACCGGATCGGCCGGCGCCGGCTGCTGCTGATCGGCGCGCTCGGCTTCGGCCTCGCGTCGGTGGCCGCCGCGTACGCGCAGAACGCCGGGATGCTAATCGCCGCGCGCGCCGTCCTCGGGGTCGGCGGCGCGACGCTGATGCCCTCGACGCTGGCGCTGATCCGCAACATGTTCCACGACGAGAAGCAGCGCGGCACCGCCGTCGCGATCTGGTCGGCCGCCACGACGAGCGGCATCGCGCTCGGCCCGGTTCTGAGCGGGCTGCTGCTGAACCACTTCTGGTGGGGCTCGGTCTTCCTCATCAACACCCCGGCCATGGTGCTGCTCCTCGTCTTCGCCCCGTTCCTGGTGCCGGAGTTCCGGAACCCGGCGGCCGGCCGGTTCGACCTGCTCTCCTCGGTCCTCTCGCTGGGCGCGGTGCTGCCCGTGATCTACGGTGTAAAGGAGATCGCAACCGACGGCGTCGACCTCGTGCGGGTGCTGAGCATCGCCGCCGGGCTGCTGGTCGGCGCGGTCTTCATCCGCCGTCAGGCCCGTCGCCCCGACCCGATGATCGACCTGCGGATGTTCCGCAACCGGGGGTTCAGCGGCTCGATCGTCACCAACCTCATCGCGATGTTCGCCATGGTCGGCTTCGCGATCTTCACGACGCAGTACCTGCAGTCGGTGCTCGATATGAGTCCCCTGACCGCGGCCCTGTGGAGCCTGGTCCCCTCGCTGGGCGTCGGCATCGCCGCGCCGTTGGCCACCCAGCTGGCCCGCCGGGTGAACCGGGCGTACGTGATCGGCGCCGGCTTCCTGCTCGCCGCGCTCGGCTTCGTGGCGCTGACGCAGGTACGGGCGGACTCGTCGGTCGTGGTGATCCTGGTGGGCGCCGGGGTGTACGCCATCGGCCTGGCCGTGGTCATGACGCTGGTCACCGACATGGTGCTGGGCGCCGCGCCGCCCGAGCGCGCCGGAACCGCGTCCGCGCTGGTCGAGTGCGGTTCGGAGTTCGGCGGCGCCCTCGGCATGGCGATCCTCGGCAGCGTCGGGACGGCGATCTACCGTCGGAACGTCACCGACGCGCTGCCCGCCGGCCTGTCGCACGACGCGGCGCACGCCGTACGGGAGACGCTGGGCGGCGCGCTCGCGGTGGCCGGCCGGCTGCCGGGCGGAGCCGGCGCGGCGGTCCGCCGGGCCGCGAGCGACGCGTTCGTCGACGGCATGCACGCCGCCGCCGTCGCCGGTGCCGTGGTCATGGTGGGCGCCGCCCTCCTGGCCCTGCTGGTCCTGCGCCGGGCCGCGATCGCCCAGCCGACCGACCGGTCCGCCGCGCCCGACCCCGGCGCCGAACCCGCCCTGCGCCGCTGACCGCCGGACCTCACCGCTCCACGGGCCGGGAGCCGCCCGTCTCGGCGGAGCGGCGGACGGCGTCCAGCAGCCGGTGCACGCGGACCCGTGCTCGCACCCGGGACGCGCCGGAGCCCCCGGCGGAATCCACGCCGGGCCGGCGTGGTTGACGATCTCCGGGGACCGCGCGCGAGTCGTTGTCAGGGAATCGCCGGTCAGGATGGGCAGGTAGGCCAGGATGCACGGTGAGTACAAGGTGCCGGGCGGCAAGCTCGTGGTCGTCGACTTCGACGTCGATGACGGGAGAGTGCGGAACGCTCGGGTCAGCGGCGACTTCTTCCTCGAACCGGACGAGGCGCTCGACGCCATCGACGACACCCTGAACGGCCTGCCCGTGCACCTGGAGGCGCGGGACATCGCGGCCCGGATCGACGCGCGGCTGCCGACGGGCGCCATGATGTTCGGGCTCTCCACCGAGGCCGTCGGCATCGCGGTGCGCCGGGCGCTGACGGACGCGACCGACTGGCGCGACTACGACTGGCGGCTCATCCACGAAGACCCACAGGATCCGGCGCTGCACATGGCCCTGGACGAGGTGCTCACCGAGGAGGTGGCGGCCGGGCGCCGGCCCCCGACGTTGCGCGTCTGGGAGTGGGCGGCGCCGGCGGTGGTGATCGGCAGCTTCCAGTCGCTGCGCAACGAGGTGGACGCCGACGCGGCGCGCCGGCACGGCGTGACCGTGGTCCGCAGGATCAGCGGCGGCGGGGCGATGTTCATCGAGCCGGGCAACACGATCACCTACTCGCTGTACGCCCCCGACGCGCTCGTCCAGGGCATGACGTTCGCCGACAGCTACGCGTTCCTCGACGACTGGGTGCTCGGCGCGCTGGGCGAGCTGGGCATCCGGGCGTGGTACCAGCCGCTCAACGACATCACCTCCGACCAGGGCAAGATCGCGGGGGCGGCGCAGAAGCGGCTGAGCTCCGGCGCGGTGCTGCACCACGTGACCATGTCGTACGACATCGACGCGGACAAGATGCTGCAGGTGCTGCGGATCGGCCGGGAGAAGCTGTCCGACAAGGGCATCGCCAGCGCGAAGAAGCGGGTGGACCCGCTGCGTCGCCAGACCGGCCTGCCCAGGTCCCAGATCATCGACCGGATGATCGCGCACTTCCGGGGCCGGTACGGGCTGACGGAGGACCGGCTCACCGACGACGAACTCCAGGCGGCGGCCAAGAGGGTGGCCGCGAAGTTCGGCACCGCCGAGTGGACGGCCCGCGTGCCCTGACCGCCTTGGGGGTCCGCGAGACGGGGCCCGTCGCGCTTCGGTTGGATGGTCATGGAGAGGGCACGCGAAGAGAGTGCTTTCTTCTGAGTTCAAAGAAGGGGAGACGAGGATGTCCGACCGCGTTCGGCTGGATGAGACGGAACAGTGGCAGGCGCTGCGCGCGCACCGTCAGGAGATCGGTGAGCCGCCGTTGCGCGAGCTGTTCGGGGCCGACCCCGCCCGGGGCCGCCGATACGCGCTGGAGGCCGGCGACCTCTATGTCGACTACTCGCGGCACCTGGTCACCGATGAGACGCTCCGCCTGCTGCGCGAGCTGGCGGCGGCCCGCGACGTCGCGGGGCTGCGGGACGCGATGTTCGCCGGGAAGAAGATCAATGTCACCGAGAACCGCGCGGTGCTGCACGTCGCGCTGCGCGCGCCGCGCGACGCGGTGATCGAGGTCGACGGGAAGAACGTCGTTCCCGAGGTGCACGCGGTGCTGGACAAGATGGCCGCCTTCGCCGAGCGGGTCCGGTCGGGCGAGTGGAAGGGCCACACCGGCAAGCCGATCCGCACGGTCGTCAACATCGGCATCGGCGGTTCGGACCTCGGCCCGAAGATGGCGTACGAGGCGCTGAAGCCGTTCAGCGACCGGTCGCGCGACTGCCGCTACGTCTCGAACGTCGACGGCGCCGACCTGCACGAGAACATCCGTGACCTCGACCCGGCCGAGACGCTGTTCATCGTGTCGTCCAAGACGTTCACGACGGTCGAGACGATCACGAACGCCACCTCGGCGCGCCGCTGGCTGCTGTCCGCGCTGGGCGACGACGCGGCGGTCGCGCGCCACTTCGTGGCGGTGTCCACCAACACCGAGCAGGTGGCGAAGTTCGGCATCGACCCGGCCAACATGTTCGAGTTCTGGGACTGGGTGGGCGGCCGCTACTCCGTCGACTCGGCGATCGGCCTGTCCCTGATGATCGCGATCGGGCCGGAGCGGTTCCGTGAGTTCCTGGACGGCTTCCACCTGATCGACGAGCACTTCCGCACGGCTCCGCCGGAGCGCAACGCGCCGTTCCTGCTGGGCCTGCTCGGCCTCTGGTACGACGACTTCCACGGCGCGCAGACCCACGCGGTGCTGCCCTACAGCCACTACCTCTCCCGCTTCACCGACTACCTCCAGCAGCTGGACATGGAGTCCAACGGCAAGTCGGTGGACCGCCAGGGCGAGCGGGTGGACTGGGACACCGGCCCGATCGTGTGGGGGACGCCCGGCACGAACGGCCAGCACGCCTACTACCAGCTCCTGCACCAGGGAACGAAGCTCGTCCCGGCCGACCTGATCGGCTTCGCCCGCCCGCTCGAGGAGCTGGGGGAGCTGGCCGACCAGCACGACCTGCTGATGGCGAACCTGTTCGCGCAGGGCCAGGCGCTGGCGTTCGGCAAGACCGCCGAGGAGGTCGCCGCGGAAGGAGTGGCCCCGGAGCTGGTGCCGCACCGCACCTTCCAGGGCAACCGCCCGACGACGACGATCCTGGCGAACGAGCTGACGCCGTCGGTGCTCGGCCAGCTCATCGCGCTGTACGAGCACAAGGTGTTCGTGCAGGGCGCGATCTGGAACATCAACTCCTTCGACCAGTGGGGCGTGGAGCTGGGCAAGGCGCTCGCCAAGCGGCTCGAGCCCCAGCTCACCGCCGCGACCGCGGACACCTCCGACCTCGACGGCTCGACGGCCGCCCTGGTCGAGCGGTACCGCACGCTGCGCGGCCGCTGATCGGGTCAGGAGTCCTTGGCGGACGG
Organism: Actinoallomurus sp. NPDC052274; assembly: GCF_040679475.1. Lineage (NCBI taxonomy): Bacteria > Bacillati > Actinomycetota > Actinomycetes > Streptosporangiales > Thermomonosporaceae > Actinoallomurus > Actinoallomurus sp. NPDC052274. The sequence continues at coordinate 133 of NZ_JBFAUT010000028.1, read as the reverse complement.
CCCCTTCCGCGACCTCGTCCGGGGCGTCCTCTTCGTGGGAGGCGCGCCGTCCGCCGGGGGTTCTTGCTCCGGCTTCGGTCCCGCGACCGGTACGTCGCGGGGCGTGCTCGTGGCGGCGCGCCGCGGCCGCGTG
>NZ_JBFAUT010000027.1:51694-109750 GCF_040679475.1 Actinoallomurus sp. NPDC052274 | reverse complement strand
CCATCCGGGCCAGGACGGCGTTGACGACGACGTGGGTGCCGACTCCCTGCCGCCGGTCGATCAGCCCTTCGCGGCGGAGCAGGTCCAGCGCTTCATCGCCGCTCGACGAAGCGGCGGTAGCCGACCTCCAGGAACCCGCTCGTGAACAGCACGAACTTAGGCGGCTGCACACCCGCCTGCGTGGCGAACAGGATCTTGGGCTGCTTGCCGCCGCGTACGGGGTGCGGCCGGGCGGCGACCAGGTCGGACATGAAGGAGTTGAGCCGGGCCGTCGGCACCCGCTCGCCCCAGCCCGCCAGCGCCGTGTCGATCGCCGGGACCAGCTTCTCCACGTGCCGGCCCGTACGGGCCGAGATGTTGACGCGCGGGGCCCAGCGGGCGTGGTGCAGCTGCCGGTCGATCTCGCGGTCGAGGAAGTGCCGGCGCTCTTCGTCCACCAGGTCCCACTTGTTGTACGCCAGGACGAGCGCGCGGCCGGACTCGATCACCATGGAGATGATCCGCAGATCCTGCTCGGCGAGCGGCTCGCTGGCGTCCACGAGCACGACCGCGACCTCGGAACGCTCCAGCGCCGAGCGGGTGCGCAGGGTCGCGTAGAAGTCGGCGCCCTGGGACTCGCGGGCGCGGCGGCGGATACCGGCGGTGTCGATGAACCGCCAGGTCTCACCGCCCAGCTCGATGAGCTCGTCGACCGGGTCGCGGGTCGTGCCGGCGACCGAGTCGACGACGACGCGGTTCTCTCCCGCCAGCTTGTTGAGCAGGCTGGACTTGCCGACGTTCGGCCGGCCGAGCAGCGCGATGCGCCGCGGGCCGCCCGCGGCGCCGTACGTCTCCGGCGGCGCCTCCTCGGGCAGGGCCTCCAGAACGGCGTCGAGCAGGTCGCCGCTCCCCCGCCCGTGCAGGGCGGAGACCGGCAGCGGCTCGCCGAGGCCGAGGGACCACAGGACGGTCGCGTCCGCCTCGGCCCGGGCGTCGTCGACCTTGTTGGCGGCCAGGACGACCGGTTTCTTGGCCCGCCGCAGGACGTCGGCGACGGCCTCGTCGGTGTCGGTGGAGCCGACCGTGGCGTCCACGACGAACAGGACCGCGTCGGCGGCGTCGACGGCGAGCCGCGCCTGGTCGGCGACGGCGGCCGCGAGGCCCTCGGCGTTCGGCTCCCAGCCGCCCGTGTCGACGACGGTGAAGCGCCGTCCGCTCCAGGTGGCGTCGTAGGCCACCCGGTCCCGGGTCACGCCGGGAACGTCCTCCACGACCGCCTCACGGCGGCCCAGAATGCGGTTGACCAGCGTGGACTTGCCGACATTCGGCCGGCCGACGACGGCCACGACCGGCGGCGGCGCGACGTCGTGCTCGACGGCGACGTCGATCGCCTCGGCGTGCTGGAATTCACTCACTCGTCTCGCTCCTCGTGCGGCGGCTCGCCCGTACGGGAGCGCGCCTGTGACGCCGAATCGCCGTCGGCGGCGGCGAGGTGCTTGCGCGCGATGCGCAGCACCTCCTCGATGACCTCGTCGAGGCCGAGGCTGGTGGTGTCGACCTCGACCGCGTCCGCCGCCTGCGCGAGCGGGTCGACCTTGCGGGTGGAGTCGAGGCGGTCGCGGCGGGCCAGGTCGGCCTGGGTCGCGGTGATCGTGACCCCGGTGAGCTCGGCGTTGCGGCGCTGCGCCCGCGCCTCGGCACTCGCGGTCAGGTAGATCTTGACCTGGGCGTCGGGGGCGACGACGGTGCCGATGTCGCGGCCCTCCACGACGATGCCGCCCGCACCGATGATCTCTCGCTGCAGGGCGACGAGACGCTCACGGACGGCGGGTACGGCGGCGACGGCGCTGACCGCGCCGGTGACCTCCGAGCCCCGGATCGGGCCGGACACGTCGACGCCGTCGATCGTGATCGTCGGCGCGGCCGGGTCCGTGCCGGAGGCCATCTCGGGCTCGGCGGCCCGGGCCGCGACCGCGGCGGGATCCTCGACCGGGACGCCCTCGCGCAGCATCCACCAGGTCATGGCGCGGTACATCGCGCCCGTGTCGAGATAGCGCAGCCCGAGGGCGCGCGCCACGCCTTTGGAGACGCTGGACTTACCCGACCCGGAGGGACCGTCCATGGCGATGACGAGCGTCACGTTCGCTTCCTTATCTGCCTTTTTCGCATAACCGACCGGCCAACGTCTGAGGCTACCGGTCTCGGGCCCCCGTCGTGGCCGCCCGGCCCACTCGCGACGGCCCGGTGGCCGCCGCCTCCCCATCGCATCCGGCCGCACGCGCGCCGGGCACCGGGTGACGCCCGCCCCTGACAGGGGCTCCAAGCGGCTTGTATGTAACATGGATACAAGATGACCTCGGCGACCTCCCGGGCCTACGACCACGTCAAGCAGGCCATCCTCGACCGCGCCTACCCGGGTGGCGCACTGCTCAGCGAGGGTGAGATCGCGTCCGCGGTGGGCGTGTCCCGTACGCCCGTACGCGAGGCGCTGCTCCGCCTGGAGACCGAGGGGCTGGTCCGGCTCTATCCCAAACGCGGCGCGCTGGTGCTGCCGGTCTCCGCCCAGGAGATCTCCGACGTCTTCGAGACCCGCGAGCTCGTGGAGACCTTCGCCGCAGGCAAGGCGACCCTCGGCCCGGACCGGATCGACGAGCTGGCCGGGTGGCTCGAGGCGATGCGCACCCACGCCGCCGGCGGAGACGCCCGGGAATTCGCGCGCGCGGACCGTTGTTTCCACCGAACAATGGTCGCCGCGGCGGGTAATGAGATCATTACCCAGCTCTACGACGCGCTGCGCGACCGTCAGCTGCGCATGGCGCGGCTGACGGCCGACGATCCGGACCGTACGGCGACCGCGATCCAGGACCACGCCGAGATCCTCGAGGCCGTGCGAACCGGCGACCGCGAGCGGATCCGCGCCGCGGTCCACCGTCACCTGCACACCGCGGTGACGGCGTTGCGCGGGCACGCGTGACCGCCATACCGATCAAGGCACCACCGAAAGGCTCCCCCCGTTGAAACCCGCGGTTCTGACCGTCCCCGCCGAAGCGTCCGCACCGCGGCCTCCCTCCCACCCGCTCGGCGGACGGCGCGCCTGGACCGTCTGGGGCGTCGCCGCGCTGGCCTACCTGATCGCCTTCTTCCACCGGACCAGCCTCGGCGTCGCCTCGCTCGCCGCCCAGCAGCGCTTCGGCGTCGGCGCGACCGCGCTGTCGATGTTCGTGATCCTGCAACTCGGCGTGTACCTGGTGATGCAGATCCCGGGCGGGCTGATGGCCGACCGGTTCGGACCACGCCGGATGATCGGCGCGGCCCTGGTCATCATGGCGCTCGGTGAGGCGGTGTTCGCGTTCGCGAGCTCGATGCCGCTGGCGATCACCGGCCGGGTGCTGGTCGGACTGGGCGACGCGATGACGTTCCTCAACCTCATCCGCCTGATCGCCGCCTGGTTCCCCCGCCGGCGGTTCGCGCTGCTCACCGCGATGACCGCGATGATCGGGTCGCTCGGCCAGGTCGTCGGCACGGTGCCGCTGTCCGCCGGGCTGCACGCGTACGGGTGGACGAAGACGTTCCTCGGGATCTCGGTGATCAGTGCCGCGATGGCGGTCGTCGTGTGGCTGTGGGTCCGCAACCACCCGGGTGCTCCCGTGGAACGCTCCATCTCCCTCTCCGAGTCCGGCGCGGAATCGAAGAAGGGCTCGGCGCTCGCCGACATCCGGGCGGTGTTCGGCACGCGCGGCACCCGCACGGGCCTGTGGACGCACTTCACGCTGTCGTCGTTCACCGTGCTGGCCACCCTGTGGGGCTACCCCTACCTGGTCAAGGGGCTCGGCATGGCGCCCGGAGCGGCCCGGCTCATCCTCACGCTCGGCGCGGCGACCCCCATGGTGGCCGCCCCGCTCCTCGGCTGGTTCGCCGGCCGCCGTCCCGACCTGCGCGGCCGGTTGATCATCTCGACCGTCATCACCCTCGCGGTCGCCTGGCTCGTCGCGATCACCTGGCCGGGCGGTCACCTGCCCGCTCCGCTGGCCCTGCTCCTCTTCCTGATCAACGCGGTCGGCAGCGCGGCCTCCATGCTCGCCTTCGACCTCGCGCGGGACGCGAACCCGCCGGAGCGCGGCGGCCTCGCCTCGGGCATCGTCAACCTCGGCGGGTTCTCCCTGACCATCACCGGCCTGCTGACCGCCGGGGTCCTGCTGGACGCCACCGGCGACGGTGGCTACGGCCCCGTCGCGTTCCAGGTGGCGTTCATCCCGATCACCGGCCTGGTCGTGATCGGCGCCGTCCGCGTGACCCTGCTCCTGCGCCGATCACGGCGCAGCCACTAGCTTGATCTTTAACCTGTGGTCTCGGTGGCGGGACCCCGGTTGATCATGGATGAAGCCCTTGGGTGATCATTCCTTCTTGCGACAGAACGGAAGATCACAACCAAGGGCTTCAATTGATCAGTGTGCACGATGCCGGCGCTGTGCGTGCGCTCGGGGAGCTGTCACGGTTCCGGCGGGAGTTCTATGAGTGCTTGAGGACGCGGGCGGATGCGTTGTTCGAGCTGACCGATGCGGTGTTGTGCGCGGACGGGCCGGTCGGCTCGCTGGTGGAGTTGTCGCTGGTCGGGGAACATCGCCGCGGGCACGGGTCGCTGTATGGCGCATTGGCCCGCGGCGAGGTGGACATCGCGCGGCTGGGCGCGGCGCTTGCGGCGGTGCCGCTGCCCCGGGCGGCCGAGGGCCGGCTGGTACTGGCCGTCGATGTCACCTGCTGGCTGCGTCCCGAAGCCCACACCTCACCACAGCGGATCTTGTGCCACACCTACGGGCGCGGCAAGGACCAGCACCTGATGATCCCCGGATGGCCGTACTCGGTGGTCTGCGCGCTGGAAAGTGGCCGCAGCTCCTGGACCGCCCCGCTGGACGCCCGGCGGCTAGAACCGGGTGAGGATGCCGCCACGGTGACGGCCGACCAGCTACGCCAGGTCATCGAGCGGCTGATCGCAGCGGGCCACTGGCGCCCTGGTGACCCCGACATCTGGATCGTGGCCGACGCCGGTTACGACGGGCCCCGGCTTGCCTACCTGCTGGCGGACCTGCCTGTTCAGGTGCTGGCCCGAATGCGCTCGGACCGGGTGTTGCGCCGCGCCGCCCCGCCCTGGGAACCCGGCACGAAGGGCCGGCCACCCCGGCACGGCGGCGAGTTCGTCTTCGGCGATCCCGCCACCTGGGGCACCCCAGATGTCACCACGGTCCACGACACCCGCCTCTACGGGCCGGCCACCGCCCGTTCCTGGGACCGGCTGCACCCCCGGTTGACGCATCGTTCCGCCTGGGTGGCCCAGGCCGGCATCTTGCCGGTCATCGACGGGACAGTGATCCGGCTGGACACCACCCGCCTGCCCAGCGGCGCGATCCCCAAGCCGGTGTGGCTGTGGTGGTCCGGCACCGACGCCACACCCGACGACGTCGACCGGCTCTGGCAGGCGTTCTTGCGCCGCTTCGACATCGAACACACCTTCCGCCTGCTCAAACAGACCCTCGGATGGGTCTGCCCGAAGATCCGCACCCCCCAGGCCGCCGACCGATGGACCTGGCTGGTCCTGGCCGCCTACACCCAGCTACGCCTGGCCCGTCCCGTGGCCAAAGACCTGCGTCGCCCCTGGGAACAGCCGGCACCCCCACAGCGCCTCACGCCGGCCCGGGTCCGCCGGGGATTTCGGCACCTGCGCCCGCAACTGCCCTGCCCTGCCGGCGCACCCAAACCCTCCCGACCCGGCCCAGGACGGCCTCCAGGCCGCCCCAACGCCCACCCGACCCCACGCCACGACGTGCACACCATCGGGAAAGACACCCGACAGCGACGCATCAAGAAATCCACCACCCCGCGCCCACGACGAACGGGTTAAAGACCAAGCTAGGGCCTGTCTCAAAGCCCCACTGTCCTACTGCGCGGCGTCCAGGCGGCGCCTCGCCGCGTTGTCGTCGGTCGGCAGCCAAACCCAGGCTGCCTCCCTCCTCCGCCTTGCGAGGCACCACCTGGACGCCGCTCGCTACGGACGGGGACTTTGAGACAGGCCCTAGCCGAGCAGCCTCGGGAGGGCCGAGTGCCGGGGCGCCGGTCAGCCGGGGACGGACCAGCCGCGGGCGCGGAGTTCCTCGGCGAGCCGCTCGGCCGCCGCGGGATCGACGCTCAGCTCGACCACACCGACCGGGCGGCCCGGCGAGTGCTCGATCGTGACGTCCTCGATGTTCACCCCGGCGACGCCCGCCGCCTGGAACAACAGCGCCAGCTCACCGGGCCGGTCGGGGATGAGAACGGAGACGACGGTGTACGCGCCCGGCCGCCCGCCGTGCTTGCCGGGCAGCCGCCGGCGGCCCGCCCCACCGCGCTCCAGCAGGTCGGAGACGCCGGGCCCAGCCCCTTCGCGCAGCGCGGCGGCCACGGCCGTGAGGTCGGCGGCGACCTCGTCGATCACCTCCGCCACCGGCAGGGCGTTCGACCCGAGGATGCCGATCCACAGCTCCGGGTCGCCGGCCGCGATGCGGGTCACGTCGCGTACCCCCTGGCCGGCGAGGCCGAGCGCGACCTTCGGGGCGCGCCGCAGACGTGCGGCGACCGCGGCGGACACGACGTGCGGCGCGTGGGAGACCAGCGCGACCGCCTGGTCGTGCTCCTCGGCGTCCACGACGACGGTCTGCGCCCCGCACTCCCGCGCCAGGGCGGTCACGGTCTCGACGGCGGCCGGGTCGGTGCCGTCCGTCGGGCACAGCGCCCACGGCCGGCCGAGGAACAGGTCGGCCCGCGCGGCGGCGGGCCCGGACCGCTCGCTGCCGGCCAGCGGATGCCCGGCGACGTAGCAGGCCAGGTCACAGCCCAGCTCGGCGGCCTCCCGCAGGGGCCGCGCCTTGACGCTCGCCACGTCCGTGTAGAAGCGGGCCAGGTTCCGTTTCTGCGCGTCCAGGAGGGTGGCCGCGACCGCCGCGGGCGGGACCGCCAGGACCGCCACGTCGGCCGGTCCGTCGCCGTCGCGCAGCGGCGTCCCGGCGCCCAGCTCGGCCGCCAGGCGTACGGAGGCCGGGTCGCGGTCGGCGAGCGACACGTCGACACCGCGCTCCCGCAGCGCGAGGGCCACGGACGTGCCGATCAGTCCGGTACCGATAACGACGATCCGCCGCAATCCGCCGATCAGTCTCACCTCCACACGAGCTACCAGCGTATCGACTCCGCCGCCCGCCCGACCCGGTGATCAGACACGTCGAGGCGTCCCCCGCCCGCCTCCGGGAACCCCGGAGGCGCGGGGTACGTCTCGCCGTGACACGCCGATCCCGGCCCGGTCCGCCGGGAGCCGGGCGCTATTGGACGATGTCGAGCCGCAGGGCCACGGCCCCGCGCAGGTAGACGTGCTGGATCTCCGAGCGCGGCCGGTCCGTCTCGACGTAGGCCATCAGCCGGATCACGCGCGGCAGCGCGTGCGGTACGTCGATCTCGGTCGCGCACAGCAGCGGGACCTCGTTGAAGCCCAACTTGCGCGCCGCCAGCGCCGGGAACTCCGCGGTGAGGTCCGGGGTGGCGGTGAAGATGACGCTGATGACGTCGTCGGTCGTCAGGGAGTTGCGGGCCATCACCTCGGCGACCAGCTCGCCCGTCGCCTCGAGGATCTGATCCCGGTCGTTGTCGTCGATCTGCGTGGCACCGCGTACCGCACGTACTGCTCGTCCCATGAAACCTCTCTCGAAATCCGCGCCGGTGAACGGTGCGCGCTACAGCTCGACGGCGGCGTACAGCTCGCCGATCTCCTTGGTGGTCAGCGCGCGGATCGTGCCGGACTTGAGCCGACCGAGCTTGATCGGGCCGAACTCCGTTCGCGCCAGCTGCTGGACCGGGTAGCCGACCTCCGCCAGCAGACGCCGGACGATGTGCTTGCGCCCCTCGTGGAGCGTCACCTCGACCAGTACGCGCTTGCCGACCTGGTCGAAGATCCGGAACGCGTCGGCCTTGGCGAACCCGTCCGCGAGCTCGACGCCCTTCTTCAGCCGGCGGCCGAGGTCGCGCTCGATCGGGCCGTGCACCTCGGCGAGGTAGGTCTTGCTGACGCCGTACCGCGGGTGCATCAGCCGGTTGGCCAGCTCCCCGTCGTTGGTGAGCAGGATCAGTCCCTCGGTGTCGGTGTCGAGCCGTCCGACGTGGTAGAGACGCTCGGGAACGTCCCCGACGTACTCGGCGAGGGTCTTACGCCCGCGCGGGTCCGACATCGTGCTGACGATGCCCCTGGGCTTGTTCAGGGCGTAGTACCGCAGCTCGGTGCGGGTCGGGATCCGCTTGCCGTCGACGTGGATCACGGCGGTCTCCGGGTCGACGCGGGCGCCGAACCACGTCACCTTCTCGCCGTCCACGCTGACCCGGCCCGCGGCGATCAGGTCCTCACAGGCGCGCCGGCTGGCGATGCCCGCGTCGGCGAGCACCTTCTGGAGTCGCACGCCCTCATTCGTCTGGTTCACTGCTGGAGTTCCTCTATGCCTTCCACGTCGTCAGGTAGGTACGGGGCGAGATCGGGCAACTCCTCCAGGCTGTTGAGACCCAGCCGTTCGAGGAAGTAACCGGTCGTACGGTAGAGCACCGCCTGATGCTCCGGGTCGTGGCCGGCCTCCTCGATGAGGCCCCGCAGGGTCAGCGTGCGGATCACGCCGTCGCTGTTGACCCCGCGGATGGCCGAGACCCGTGCCCGGCTCACCGGCTGGCGGTACGCGACCACGGCGAGCGTCTCCAGGGCGGCCTGGGTCAGGCGGGCCTGCTGGCCGTCCCGGACGAACCGCTCGACGAGCGGCGCGCAGACGTCACGCGTGTAGAAGCGCCATCCACCGGCGATCTCTCTCAGGTCGAACCCGCGTTCCTGGGCGGTGTATTCCGCCGCCAGCTCGCGCAGTGTCGCGGCGACCTCGTGGCGGGGCCGTTCGAGGATCTGGGCGAGCGTGACCTCCGGCACCGGCTCGTCGACGACCAGCAGGATCGCCTCCAGCCCCGCCCGCAACGAGGGCTCGGCCTGCCGCGGGTCCGCGCCGTACGGCTCCGCCGGGTCCTGCGGCCCGTCGTACGGGAGCTCGTCGTGCGGCCCGCCCGGCGTCGTCTCGGGCTCGTGGGGCGGCGTGTCAGTCATCGTCGTCGGACTCCGTCGGTCGGCCGGTGTAGTCGTCGCCGACCTTGATCTCACCGTCGGCGGCTCCGGTCCACGTGACGTGCAGCTCGCCGAGAGGCTCGTCCTGCTCGAAGGCGACGGCCTTCTCACGGTAGAGCTCCAGGAGGGCCAGGAACCGGGCGACGACCTCGAAAGTGCCCGCGCAGTCGGCGGTCAGGACCTGGAAGGTCGCGCGCTCCAGCTTACGCAACCGCTCCACGAGGATGCTCGCCTGCTCCCGCACACTGGCCTGGGGCGCGTACATGTGCTCGATGGACACGGTCGGCGGGCGCTTCGGCGCGAGGGTACGGGCGGCCAGGCCCGCGAACGCCTCCGGTCCCAGGCCGAGCAGCACCTCGGGCAGCAGGTTGGCGAACTTCGGCTCCATCGGGACCATCCGCGGGAAGCGCCGCGACTCGGCCGCGATCCGCCCGGCGAACAGCCCGGCGATCTCCTTGTAGGCGCGGTACTGCAGGAGCCGCGCGAACAGCAGGTCGCGGGCCTCGAGCAGCGCCAGGTCCTCTTCGTCCTCGACCTCGCCGGACGGGAGGAGCCGGGCGGCCTTGAGGTCCAGGAGCGTGGCGGCGACGAGCAGGAAGTGGCTGGCCTGGTCCAGGTCCCAGTCGCGGCCGTGGGACCGGATGTGGGCGATGAACTCGTCGGTGACCTTGTGCAGCGACACCTCGGTGATGTCGAGCTTGTGCTTGGAGATCAACCCGAGCAGCAGGTCGAACGGCCCCTCGAAGTTGTCCAGGTGGACCCGGAAACCCCCGTCCTGCTCCTCTGTCGCCGGCTCGTCCACCTGGTCAACGGTAGTCGAGGTCACGGACTCCCCCGCGACGCCGTCGCGGCGCGTGCGGCTCGGGACGGGTCACCTCGGCGACCGGCCGCGGGCGGGCGGCGGTCGCGGCCGAGCGGCTCCCCCGGCGGACGGCCGCGCGGGCGTGTGCGCCCGGGCAGGCGGCCGCGCGGGGGTGAGCGCCCGGGCGGGCGGCCGCGCGGGGCGACGTCACCCGGCGGGCTGCCACCTCTGCAGCACCTCCTTGGCCAGCTCCCGGTAGGCGTTCGCGCCCATGGACGACGGGTCGAACCGGGTGATCGGCTCGCCGACGACCGTCGCGTCCGGGAATCGGACCGTGCGGTTGATGACCGTGTGGAAGACCTTCTCGCCGAACGCCTCCACGATCCGGCCGAGCACCTCGCGGGTGTGCAGGGTGCGCGAGTCGTACATGGTGGCCAGGAACCCGTCGATGGTCAGCCCGGGGTTGAGCCGGGCCTTGACCTTCTCGATCGTCTCCATGAGCAGCGCGACGCCGCGCATGGCGAAGTACTCGCACTCCAGGGGCACGAGGACGCCCTGGCTGGCGGCGAGCGCGTTGACGGTCAGCAGGCCGAGCGACGGCTGACAGTCGATCATGATGTAGTCGTACTCGTCGGCGACCGGCTTGAGCAGCCCGCCGAGGATGTACTCCCGGCCGACCTCGTGGACGAGCTGGACCTCCGCGCCGGACAGGTCGATGTTGCTGGGCAGCAGGTCCATGCCCTCGACGCTGGTCGGCAGGATGACCTCTTCGGTCTCCACGCCCTGCTCCATGAGCAGGTTGTAGATCGTCAGGTCGAGCTGGCGCGGGTCGCCCTTGCCCAGGCCGACCGACAGCGCCCCCTGCGGGTCGAAGTCGACGAGCAGCACGCGGCGGCCCTGCTCCGCGAGCGAGGCACCGAGGTTGATCGTGGTCGTCGTCTTGCCGACGCCGCCCTTCTGGTTGCAGACCGAGACGATCCGGGCCGGCCCGTGCTCCTGCAGCGGCGGCGGATCGGGAAATGACGGAATGGGACGCTGCGTAGGGCCGAGTGGCGCTGCGTCACGCGGATCGGTCGCGATGGCGGTCGAGAGCGCCAACTCCGAACGTGCTCTCTCCTGCTCGCTGGGTTCAGTCACCAGCTCCTCGAACCTCCCCGGCGGCTGTGGTTTGCCGTAGATGGGGACTCTAGGGCCTGTCAATCAGGGCGGCAAGGCGGCGCACCGCGAACGCCGCCGTGTCGCGGACCTGCGGGGCGTCGTCGAACGCCGCCCTTTCGGCCTGCTCACGCCAGTGCGCGCGGATGCGCCGACGCGTAGACCTCGCGGAGCCGGTCGACGGTGACCAGGGTGTAGACCTGGGTCGTGGTCACCGACGCGTGGCCCAGCAACTCCTGCACCACCCTAACGTCGGCGCCGCCGTCGAGCAGGTGGGTCGCGAAAGAATGCCGCAGCGTGTGCGGGGAGACGTCCCCCAGCCCGGCGCGGCCCGCCGCCGACCGCAGCGTCGACCAGGCGCTCTGCCGCGACAGCCGGCCGCCACGGGCGTTGAGGAACAGCGCGGGTCCGCCCTGGCCCCGGACGTTGAGCGCCGGCCGGGCCCGTACGAGGTAGGCCGCCAGGGCCTCACGGGCGTACCGGCCGACCGGGACGACGCGGTCCTTGCCGCCCTTGCCGCGCAGCAGGACCACGGCGTCGTCCAGGTCGACGTCGTCCACGGCCAGGCCGACCGCCTCGGAGATGCGGGCGCCGGTGCCGTACAGCAACTCGAGCAGCGCGCGGTCGCGCATCCCCCGCGGCGTGTCCGACGGGCCGGCCGCCGCGAGGAGCCGCTCGACCTCCGCGATGCCGATGGCCTTGGGCAGCCGGCGCGGCGGCACGGGCGGCCGGACGTCCCGTGCCGGGTCGGCCGCCGACATGCCCTCGCGCACCGCGAACCGGTGCAGGCCGCGCACGGCGACGACGGCGCGGGCCGCGGAGCCGGCCGCGAGCGGCGGGTGCGCCTCGTCGCCCTCCCGCAGCGCCGCCAGGAAGGACACGACGTCGTCCTCCCCGACCTGGCCGAGCGCCGTACGGCCGCGGGCGGTCAGGGCGTCGACGTAGCGGCGCAGGTCGCGCCGGTATGAGCTCAACGTGTTGGCGGCCAGGCCGCGCTCGACCGCGAGATGGTCGAGGTAGGCCCGGACCTGCGCCTGCAACGATCGTCCGACCTCTTCACCGGCGGCGGATATCAGCGCGGCACCTCATCCCGACGAGTCGTGGCGGACGCGGGTCACCACTCGGGGGCGTCGGGTGCGCGTAGGTCGCGGAAGCCCGTGGCCCGGGCGGCGTAGACCGACAAGATACCCATGACGGCAAGGGGATTGTGGACCTGTCCCCGGCGCACCGCGGCGACCGCCTCGTCGAGGGGCACCCACGCGATCGGCATGTCCGCCTCCTCGTGGACCCGATCGAAGTCGTTCTCCCCCTCGGGGATCTCGCTGAGCCCACGGGCGAGGAAGATCCGCGTCCGCTCGTTCGTCATGCCCGGTGACGTGCACGCGTCCAGGAGCGTGTGCCACTCGCGGGCGCGGTAGCCGGCCTCCTCGGCCAGCTCGCGCTCCGCCGTGCGCCACAGCGGCTCGCCCTCGACGTCGCGCAGCCCGGCCGGCGGCTCCCACAGCAGGTACCCGACGGGGTGGCGGTACTGCCGCAGCAGCAGGATCCGCTCCTTCTCGTCCAGGCAGATCACGCCCACGGAACCGGGGTGCACGACGATGTCGCGCTCGACCACCTCGGAGTCGTCGCCGTTCGGCATCCGGACCCGGTCGGTGCGCACCTCGATGATGGCGCCCGTGAACCGTGACTCGCCGCCCACGGTCTCCCAGCGGCACGGCTCGTCGGCGACGCCGCCGGTCGCGCCCTCCTCGCCGCCGGTCACCGGTCCGCCGCCTCGCCGAGCGCGGCGGCGACGAGCCCGGCGAACAGCGGGTGCGCCCGGGTCGGCCGGGACCGGAACTCCGGGTGGGCCTGGGTGGCGACGTAGAACGGGTGCCGGTCGCGCGGCAGCTCGGCGTACTCCACGAGGCGCCCGTCCGGGGAGAGGCCGGAGAAGACGAGCCCCGCCGCCGTCAGCTCCTCGCGGTAGGCGTTGTTGACCTCGTAGCGGTGCCGGTGGCGCTCCTCGACCTTGGCCGCGCCGTACAGCCCGCGGACCAGCGAGCCCTCGGCGAGGTCGGCCGGGTACAGGCCGAGCCGCATCGTGCCGCCCATGTCGCGTTCGCCGGCGACGACGTCGACCTGGTCGGCCATCGTGGCGATCACCGGGTCGGCGGCCTTCTCGTCGAACTCGGCGCTGTTGGCGCCGTCGATGCCGGCCAGGGAGCGCGCCGCCTCGATGACCATGCACTGCAGGCCGAGGCAGATGCCCAGCGTGGGGATGCGGTTCTCGCGGGCGTAGCGGGCGGCCGCGACCTTGCCCTCGATGCCGCGCACGCCGAAGCCGCCGGGGATCAGGACGCCATCGACGCCGCCGAGCTCGCGCGCCGCGCCCTGCGGCGTCTCGCAGTCGTCGCTCTTGACCCAGCGGATCTTCACCCGGGTGTCGTTGGCGAACCCGCCGTGCCGCAGCGCCTCGGTCACCGAGAGGTACGCGTCGGGCAGGTCGATGTACTTGCCGACCAGCGCGATCGTGACCTCGTGGGCGGGGTGGTGGACGCGGTGCAGCAGGTCGTCCCACTGCTTCCAGTCCACGTCGCGGAACGGCAGGCCGAGACGGCGCACGACGTACGCGTCGAGGCCCTCGGTGTGCAGGACCTTGGGGATGTCGTAGATGCTGGGGGCGTCCACCGCCGAGACGACGGCGTCGGCGTCCACGTCGCACATCAGACTGATCTTGTTCTTCAGCCCCTGGGTGATCGGCCGGTCCGAGCGGCACACGATCGCGTCGGGCTGGATGCCGATGCTGCGCAGCGCGGCGACCGAGTGCTGCGTCGGCTTGGTCTTCAGCTCGCCGGACGGGCCGATGTACGGCAGCAGCGAGACGTGCAGGAAGAAGCAGTTGTCCCGGCCGATCTCGTGCCGGATCTGGCGCACGGCCTCCAGGAACGGCAGCGACTCGATGTCGCCGACCGTGCCGCCGACCTCGGTGATGACCACGTCGATGTCGGGACCGGCCATGCCGCGGATCCGGTCCTTGATCTCGTTGGTGATGTGCGGGATCACCTGCACGGTGTCGCCGAGGTACTCCCCGCGCCGCTCCTTGGCGATCACGTTGGAGTAGACCTGGCCGGTCGTGACGTTGGCCGAGCCGTGCAGCTCCGTGTCGAGGAACCGCTCGTAGTGGCCGACGTCGAGGTCGGTCTCGGCCCCGTCGTCGGTGACGAAGACCTCACCGTGCTGGAACGGGTTCATCGTTCCGGGGTCGACGTTGAGATAGGGGTCGAGCTTCTGCATGGTGACGCGCAGACCGCGAAGGGTCAGCAACCGCCCGAGGCTGGAGGCCGTCAGGCCTTTGCCGAGGCTCGAGGCGACACCGCCGGTGACGAAGAGATGCTTGGTGGCCCGGACGGACCCACCAATGACTGCCGAAGGCAAGAAAGACGCTCCCGTGGTCGTTGTCGCGGCGTTCACCGGCGTGGCGAACAACCGAATGTCCACGGGCCACCAGAATAACAGGCGACTCTCCTGGTAGCGTCCGCCGATCCGGCGTCGAAGAGACGTCAGCGGTAGCCGGTCGCGTAGCTCCCGGTGCCGTTCGGCGTGCCGCCCTGGATCTGGCCGCTGAGCTCGTCGATGATCTTCCGGGCCTGGTCGGCGGCGGTGCGCGCCTGGTCCCGCTCGGTGGAGAGGGCGGCCAGGGCGTCGCGCTGCTGGGTGACGGCCTCGGCGAGCTGGTCGACCCACTCCTCGCGTTCCTTCAGCTTCTTGGCGAGGGCGTCTCGGTCGGTGGTCGCCTGCCGGGCCGACGCGAGCGCCTGGTCGCGGTCGGCGGTGGCCTGCCGGGCGGACGCGAGGGCCTGGTCGCGTTCGCGGGCGGCGTCATCGGCGCGCCGCTGGGCCTGGTCGCGTTCGCGCACGGCATCATCGGCGCGGCGCTGGGCCTGGTCACGATCGCGCACGGCGTCCTCGGCACGGCGCTGGGCCTGGGCCAGCTCCGACTGGGCCCGCGCCTGTCCCCGCTCGGCGAGGTCCCGGCCGCTCTCGGCCTTGGTCGCCTGATCCACCGCCCGGCGGCGCTCGACGGCGAGCTCCTGGGCGCGACGGCGGGCGTCCTCGGCCTCCTTCGCCGACGCCGCCGCCGTCTGCTGCAGGGTCAGGGACGCCGCCTCGAGCTCGGCGACCTTGGCCCGCAGGCCGGCCACCTCGATCTGCGCGGCCTCCAGGGTCTGGGACAGCTCGGCCGCGTGCTGGGAGATACGGTCGCGCTCGCCCTCGACGGCCTTGCGCACCGTCTGGGCCTCACCGGCGGAGCGGTGCGCCTCGTCGCGGTCCTCGCGCATCTGGTCGCGTTCGGTGAACGCCTGCCGGGCGGTGGCCTCCGCCTGCTCGGCCATCGCCCTGGCCTGATCGGCGACTGCCTGCGCCTGTTCGGCGCCGGCCCGCGCCTGGTCGCGCTCGGTGAACGCCTGCCGCATCGCGGCCTCGGCCTGCTCGGTCGAGACCCGCAGCCGCTCGACCTCCTGCCAGGCCGAGCCGGCCTCGCGCTGGGCGGCCTCCCGCTCGGCCATGAGCTGGCGCACGGCGGCCTCGGCCTGCTCGGCGCGCTGCTCGGCCTGGCGCGCCTGAGCCGTGGCCTGGTCGGTCTCCTGGCGGGCGGTGACGGTCTCCCGCTGCGCCTGGTCACGCTCGGTCAGGGCCTGGCGCATCGCGGCCTCGGACTGCTCGGCCTGGGCGCGCGCCCGCAACCCCTCCTGCCAGGCGGTCTGCGCCTCCTGCTGGGCCGTGTCGCGCTCGGAGATCGCCTGCCGCATCGCGGCCTCGGCCTGCTCGACGCGCTGGCCCATCTCCTCGACCTGGGCGCGCATCCGGTCGACCTCCTGCAGGGCGGCGGCCGCGTCCTGCTTGGCGGCCTCCCGCTCGGCCATGAGGCCGCGGGCGGTGGCCTCGGCCTGCTCCTTGGCCTGCCGCTCGGCGAGCGTCTCCTGCTGGGCGGCGTCGCGCTCGGCCATGAGGCCGCGGGCGGTGGCCTCGGCCTGCTCCTTGAGCTGGCGCTCACCGAGCGTCTCCTGCTGCGCGGCCTCGCGTTCGACCATCAGCTGCCGCGCCGCCGCCTCGGCCGCCTCCTTGGCCTGCCGCTCGGCCTGCGTCTCCTGCCGCGCCGCCGCGGTCTCCAGCCGGGCGGTGGCGGTCTCCTGCCGGGCGGCCGCGGCCTCCTGCTGCGCGGACTCCCGCTCGGCCATCATCTGGCGGACGGCGGCCTCGGCCTGCTCGGCGCGCTGCTCCATCTGGTCGTGCGAGGCGCGGATGCGCTCGACCTCCTGCAGCGCGGAGGCGGCGTCCTGTTTCGCGGACTCGCGCTCGGCCAGCATCTGGCGCGCGGTGGCCTGCGCCTGCTGCACCTGGGTGCGCAGCCGCTCCACCTCCTGCCAGGCGGAGGAGGCCTCCTGCTTGGCCGACTCGTGCTCGGCGCGCACGGCGGCGATCTGCGTCGCGGCGTCCTGCTTGGCCTCGGCGACCTTCTGCTCGCCCTGCGCGAGTGCGCCGGCGAGCATGTCGGCCATCTGCCTCAGCCGGTCGACCACCTCGGCCGGTTGGTCGGTGTCGTCAGGACGCGCCGGCGGGTTGACATTGTTCGGCGCCCACGACGACCCGGCGCCCTCCGCGGCATAGGAACCGCCCGAACCGTTGAGATCGCTCACATAGGGAACTCTAAGGGCGTCTCACCAAGCTGTCTGCCATGTCACGCAAGGTGTGGCGCATAACTCGTGATGATTTCGAGATCTACGCGAATCGATGCCTCCGCCGTGACCAGCGGTTACGCACCGTGAGGCGGTCCGTGGTCACTCTGTGCGGTCGTCGGCGTGTCGGATGCGAGAATTCCCACCATGAGGACGCTCTACCCGCCGATCGAGCCGTACGACTCCGGACTGCTCGACGTCGGCGACGACGATCAGATCTATTGGGAGGTCTGCGGCAACCCCGACGGCAGGCCCACGGTGATGCTGCACGGCGGGCCGGGCGGCGGCTGCACGCCCGGGCACCGGCGGCAGTTCGACCCGGAGGCGTACCGCATCGTGCTGTTCGACCAGCGCAACTGCGGGCGCAGCCGGCCGCACGCGAGCGACCCCGCCGTCTCCCTGGAGCACAACACCACCGCGAACCTCGTCGCCGACCTCGAGCGGCTCCGCGAGCACCTGGGCATCGACCGGTGGCTGGTGTTCGGCGGCTCCTGGGGCAGCGCGCTGGCGCTGGCCTACGCCGAGACGCATCCGGACCGGGTGACCGGGCTGGTCCTGCGGGGGATCTTCACGCTGCGGCCGTTCGAGCTGTACTGGTACTACCAGGAGGGCGCCTCACTGCTCTTCCCCGACCTGTGGGAGAAGTACGTCGCCCCGATCCCCGAGGACGAGCGGGACGACCTCATCGCCGCGTTCGCCGCGCGGCTGAACGATCCCGACCCGCACGTGCGGATCCCGGCGGCGCGGGCGTGGAGCGTCTGGGAGGGCTCGACGATCACGCTGCGTCCGGACCCGGAGATCATCGCGCAGCAGGACGACCCCGACTACGCGGTGGCGTTCGCCCGGATCGAGAACCACTACTTCGTCAACGACGGTTTCCTCGAGGACGGACAGCTCATCCGGGACGTCGACAAGATCCGGCACATCCCGGCCGTGATCGTGCAGGGCCGTTACGACATCGCGACCCCGGCGGCGACCGCGTGGGACCTGCACAAGGCCTGGCCGGAGGCGGACTTCCACCTCGTCGACGACGCGGGGCACGCCTACAGCGAGCCGGGCATCCTGCACCACCTCATCGAGGCCACCGACCGCTTCGCCCGTTGACGCCGCGGATCGACCGCCGCCAGGATGTCACCACCGTAGCGACTTAGGTGGTGTGCTCATGGCCCTCGTTCAGCGGTCGATCGCCGTCCTGGACGCTCCGTCGAACCTCGGGCTCCGGCCGCCGCGTGAGGGCCACGAGCCCGGGGTCCGCGGCCTCGCGGCCGCGTTGCGCGGACACGGCGTCGTCGACCGGCTCGGCGCGGCCGACGCGGGCCGGGTCGAGCCCCCGCCGTACTCCTTCGCCGCCGAGCCGGTCACCGGCTTCCTGAACGGCCCGGCCATCGCGGAGTTCTCCGTACGGCTCGCGGACCGCGTCGGAGCCCTCCTCGACGAGGGACGGTTCCCGCTCGTGCTGGGCGGCGACTGCGGCATCGCGCTGGGGCCGGCCCTGGCGCTGCGGCGGCGCGGCTCGTACGGGTTCGTCTACCTCGACGGGCACGACGACTACTCCCCGCGGCGCGACCCGGCGAGCCGGCACGGCCGGTTCACCGCCGGGGGCACGGCGCTCGCGCTCATCACCGGGCACGGGCCGGCCGCGCTGACCGACATCGAGGGCCTCGGCCCGTACATCGCCGAGGAGCACGCCGCGCACATCGGCGTGCAGTACGAGCCGGAGGACCTCGAGCTGTTCGACATCGAGCCGTTCCGCACCGCGCCGATCCACCGGTACTCGATCGAGTACGTCCGTGAGCACGGCGCCGCGGCGGCCGCCGAGGCCGCGCGCCGGGACCTGGCGGCGGCGGCCGTCGAGGGTCACTGGATCCACATCGACGCGGACGTGCTGGACAAGAGCGTGATGCCGGCGGTCGACTCCCCCAACCCGGACGGCCTGTCGCTCCCGGAGTTCACCGAGGTCCTGGCGATCCTTCTCGGCGACCCGCGCGCGGTCGGCATGCACGTGGGCATCTACGACCCGGAGCTCGACCCGTCGGGCGAGGCGGGCCGCGCCCTGGTCGACGCCCTCGTCACCGCGTTCACGCGCTGAACGCCCCTCCCCAGAACCGAACATGATTCGGTACGGTGGGAGGTGAACGCGCGCGAGAGTGAGGCGGCGACGGTGAGCCATGGCTGAGACCGCGATCGCCGGGCTGGGCATGACCGAGCTCGGCAAGGTGTACGGCCGCAGTCCGCGCCGCCTGGCGGCACAGGCCGTGCGGGCGGCGGCGGCCGACGCCGGACTGGCCCTCACCGACCTGGACGGCCTGATCGTCGCGCCGGGCATGTCGGGCGGGCCCGGCGTGGAGCTGGCCCGCACGCTCGGCCTGCGCGACCTCCGGCTGCTCACGGCGATGAACGCCTTCGGCGCCTCCGCCGGCGCGATGGTGGCCTACGCCGCGTCGATGATCTCCGCGGGCTCGGCGAGCGCCGTCGCCTGCGTGTTCGCCGACGCGCCGCTGCGGCCCGAACGCCCGGCGGGCGCGGCGTACGACCGGACCGCGCCCGAGTGGCACGGCCTGGACGGCCTCCGCGCGGCCCTCGGATTCCGCAGCGTCAACGCCTACTACGCGCTGGCCGCCCGGCGGCACATGGCCCGCTACGGCACGACCAGCGAGCAGTTCGGCGCGATCGCGGTCGGTACGCGGGCCTGGGCGACCGGCAATCCCCTCGCCCAGATGCGCGAGCCGATCTCGCTGCGCGACCACCAGGAGTCCCGCTGGGTCGTCGAGCCGCTGCACCTCCTCGACTGCTGCCTGGTCTCCAACGGCGGCGTCGCCGTCATCGTCACCGGCGCCGAGCGCGCCCGCGACCTCGCGCGGCCACCGGTGTACGTCTGGGGCTGGGGACAGGGCCATCCGGGGCACCGGCTGGAACGCGGCAGTGAGTTCGGCCTGACGACCGGCGCCGCGATCTCCGGCCCGGCGGCGATGAAGATGGCCGGCGTCACCACCGGCGACATCACCATGTGCCAGCTCTACGACTGCTACACCTACACCGTCCTGGTGTCCCTGGAGGACTACGGCTTCTGTGCCAAGGGCGAGGGCGGCCCGTTCGCCGCGAGCGGCGCGCTCGGCCCCGGCGGGGCGCTGCCGACCAACACCGGCGGCGGGCAGTTGTCCGCGTACTACATGTGGGGGATGACGCCGCTGTCGGAGGCGGTCATCCAGGCCCGCGGCGACGGCGGCGAGCGCCAGGCCGCCCGTAACGACCTGATCCTGGTCAGCGGCAACGGCGGCATCCTCGACCACCACTCGACCCTGATCGTCGGCCCGCACCCGAAGGGGCATCGATGAACGTGGACGGCGTCGTACGGCGGGACGCCCGCTCCGGTCCGTTCTTCGACGGCGCGGCGCGGGACCGGCTGATGATCCGCCGCTGCGCGCCCTGCGACCGCTGGTACGCCCCGGACGCCGGCGGCTGCCCCGAGTGCGGCGCCGAGGAGCTCGACTGGGCGGAGGCGAGCGGCCGGGCGGTCCTCGTGTCCTGGGCGGTCGCGCACCCGCGCGGCGGCGACCCCGCGCCACTGGCGCTCGTCGAGCTCGCCGAGGGACCGTGGATGTACGGGCGGCTGGACGGGGTCATCGCCCCGCGCGAAGGGCTGCCGCTGCGTGCGCGCTTCGTCCATCCGGACGGGGGCGAGAGCCATGCCGTTTTCGAGGAGGACCGTGAAGACCGAGGTCTGTGACAGGTTCGGGATCGAGTTCCCGCTGTTCGCCTTCAGCCACTGCCGTGACGTCGTCGCGGCGGTCACGAACGCGGGCGGCTTCGGCGTGCTCGGCGCGGTCGCCTACAGCCCCGATCGCCTCGAGGAGGAGCTGCGCTGGATCGACGAGCACGTCGGGGGCCGCCCGTACGGCGTCGACGTCCTCGTCCCCGGCAAGATCGCCAAGGAGGCGGCGGACGGCCGCGGCTCGCTGCTGTCCGCGGTCCCGCCGCAGCACTGGGACTTCCTGAAGGGGCTGTTCGAGAAGTACGGCGTCCCGGCGCCGCCGCCGGAGGCGCGCAGCGACCCACGGGTGGACGGCGTGGGACGGCAGGTGACGCGGCAGGGCGCGACCGAGCTGATCGACGTGGCGCTGGCCCATCCGATCCGGCTGATCGCCAGCGCGCTCGGCCCGCCCCCTCCGCTCATGGTCGAGCGGGCCCGCGCCGCCGGAGTGCCCGTGGCGGCGCTGGTCGGCACGGTCGAGCACGCCCGGCGCCAGGTCGAGGCCGGGGTCGACCTCATCGTGGCGCAGGGCGGTGAGGCCGGCGGTCACACCGGCGAGATCTCCACGATGGTGCTGGTCCCGGAGGTCGTCGACGCCGTCGCGCCGCTCCCGGTCCTCGCGGCGGGCGGCATCGCGACCGGGCGGCAGATGGCCGCCGCGCTGGCCCTGGGCGCGTCGGGCGTCTGGTGCGGCTCGGTCTGGCTGACGACCGAGGAGGCCGAGACCCTGCCCGCGGTCAAGGCCAAGATGCTCGCCGCCACGTCCCGGGACACCGTCCGCTCGCGGTCGCGCACGGGCAAGCCGGCCCGGCAGCTCCGGTCCGCCTGGACCGACGAGTGGGACTCCGCGGACAGCCCCGGCCCGCTGCCGATGCCCCTGCAGATGATCGTCGCCGAGGGCGCGATGGCGCCCATCGGCAAGGCCGCCGAGGCCGGCAACGAGGGCGCGCGCGAGCTGGCCAACTACTTCGTCGGCCAGGTCGTCGGCCTGATGAACACCGTCAAGCCCGCGCGTCAGGTCGTCTACGACATGATCGAGGAGTTCGCCGACGCCCTCGAGCGGCTCAACCGCATCACCGGCGGCTGAACCCGTGGTTAGCGCCGGTCCGGGGCCGGGCCAGCGCGGCCCCGTCGTTCGGCAATGTCCTCATCCCGGATTGTGGTCGGGACGCATCCCCGGGTGACGTGAAACCGCCGGATTCGCCTCCTACGCTGTATTCACGGCGGCCCGTCACCGCCGTACGATCCGATGCTGCGGGGTAGCGAACGGCCGGGATTCGAGTGTGCAGGAGTGCACGACATGTCGCTAAGTGACGATATGGTTACAAAGTGCTGACTGGTCTGCGTCCCATCCAGGCGCCATTCGTCGCGCCGGGATGCTCGGGAGTGGCGATCCGTGACCGCCTCAAATACCTCACATCGCAGGATGTGATGGTGCTCCGGCGGGTGGGTGACCATCTCGGTTCGCTGGCCTCGCGCGATCTAAAGACACGGTGTGCGGCCGGATTGGATCCCGCCACCGGCCAGTGGGCGGACCGTAAACGGACGATAACGGCTGAGTCGTCGTCGCGGTGGGCCGGTTCGATCACCAAGGCCACGCATGATCAGTGGGCGTTAGCACGACGGAGCCAGTTCGCTCACATCCGCAGTCTCGAGTCCGGGATCGCCACGATCACCCACCGCCTGTCCCTGCCGGTCGGTGCGAAGGGCTCAAAGAAGACACCGGGCGGCTACCGCAGCGCTGAAGAGTGGTTCGCCAAGACCCGGCGCCTGCGCCTGCTCCAGGACCGGCTGCAGCGCCTCCAGGCTGATTATCGGACCGGGCGGGTCCGGGTGGTGCGGGGTGGTAAGCGACTGCTGCGCACCCGGCACAACCTGGAGGCCGCCGAGCTCACGTCGGCCGAATGGCGCGAACGGTGGCGGGCCGAGCGCCGATTCCTGCAAGCCGATGGCGAGTCCGGCAAGCGGTATGGCAACGAGACCATCCGCATCACTCCCGAGGGTGAGGTCAGTATCAAGCTGCCGGCCTCGTTGGCGCATCTGGCCAACGCCGGGCACGGCCGGTACGTCCTGGGCGCGAGAGTGTCGTTCCCGCACCGGGGCGACCAGTGGCGCGACCGCGTCCAAGCGAACCGGGCGGTTGCCTACCGCATCCACGAGGACGTCGAGCGGCACCGCTGGTATGTGACCGCGTCCTGGACAATCCCGCCGGTCAGAACCGTCCCGCTCGAGAGCGTCCGGGCCGGGGGTGTGATCGGGGTGGATACCAACGCCGATCACCTGGCCGCCTGGCGACTCGACGCCCACGGCAATCCCGTCGGTGCTCCACGCCGGTTCGACTACGACCTGACCGGCACCACCGCCCACCGTGACGCGCAGGTCCGGCACGCCCTTATCCGCCTCTTGCGCTGGGCTCGGCGGCACCATCTGGCGATCGCGATCGAGGATCTCGACTTCACCACAGAGACGACCCGTGAGAAGCACGGGCGCCGCAGACGGTTCCGAAAGCTAATCTCCGGTATGCCCGTCAGTAGACTGCGCGGCAGGCTGGTGGGCATGGCGGCCGATCTCGGTGTCACCGTCGTCGCCGTCGACCCCGCCTATACCTCCAAGTGGGGAGCCCAGCACTGGCGGCACCCCCTGACCACCACCCAGCGCCCCGTCACCCGCCATGAGGCGGCGGCGGTGGCGATCGGACGACGCGCCCTGGGACACCCGATCCGGCGACGGACGGCACCACCCCCTGCTCACCAGAGCGATGAGCAGGGGCATCGGACCGTCCAGGCCGCACCAGGCGCCCCAGAGCGTGAGGAACCCCGCCCCCGCGCCCTGGGACCACGGACACGATCCGCGCCGCCCGGACACGGAGCGAACGCGGGCGACCAGGACGCTCAACACCGTTCGGAGCGTCCGGCCGAGCATGCACAACTCATGCTCAGCCTTTAGGAACGGTGCGGCGTGAGCATGACGGAACCCGCCGAGACGGCCGGTGAGGACGTCCTCAGCACCCAGGTGGGCCGCGAGCTCCTCGAGTTGCTGGACGAGCGCACCACGGCCCATCCGTGGCGGCTCGGCGGCCAGGCGTTCCCGCTGATGGTGCTGGAGGCGGCCGACCCGGGCGTGGACGCCGGCGCGTACATCGACGCCCTGGCCCAGGCCGCCGCCGCGGCGGACATCCCGCACATCGTCCTGTCTCCTTCGGACGCCCCGGAGGACGCCGCCGGCCCCGGAGACCGGGGGAGCACGACCCCCGGTGGGCCGCCGCCGGAGACCGCCGCCGGTCGCGATGGCCAGGGTGGCGCGGCCCCCGGCGGGACGCCGCCCGAGATCGCCTTACTCGACTCGCTGGCCAAGCCGGGTGCGTGGCCCGGGGACCGGCCCGCGGCCGGTCGGTACCGGTTCCCCCGGTCCGACCTCGTGCGGTCCCTCGAAGAGGCGGTCAGGAGCGCCGCCGCCAAGAACCGGGGGCGGCAGTCCTCGACCACGCCCGCCGAGGAGTGGTACGACGCGGCCGTCCTGCTGCCGTGGACCCGCCGGCCGCTGACCGCGCCGGTGTGGTGGTCCACCGTCATCGTGCTGGTCGCCGCGATCTTCGGCGGCATCGCCCAGGGCGTCGCCGACAAGACGCGCGTCGGCACCCTGCTGGCCATGTGCGTCGTCCTGCTGGCGGCCGTCGCGCTCGCCGCCGGCCTGATGAACCGCAGGATCTGGCTGCCCGTCCTGTCCCGCGTCGGGTTCGGCACGCGGTACCGCTGGCTGGCCGCCTCGTCGTTCTTCGCCGTGCAGGGCAGCCGCGGGTTCGGCGGCCGGCTGAACTCCCAGCTCGCGCCCATCCACCAGGCCCTCACCACCGGATCGCCCGCCTCGGCGGACTCCTGGCTGCAGACGAAGACCTACGCGTTCCTGGAGGACCTGCGCGCCCGGCACCGCCGGCTCTCCCCCACCCTCCGGGGGTTCAAACGGCCCGTCCCGTCCGTGATCTTCCTGAAGGACATCACCCGCCGGAACGGCGGCGTCGGGCTGCTGCGGGCCATGAGCGACGTGCGCAGCCGCCGCAGCGAGCTCCATCCGCTCCTCGTGGTGGCCTCCGTCGACCACGCCCACCGCGCCGACATCGACGACCTGCCCGGCGCTCGCGGCATCCAGGACTCGCTGTCCCCACCGGGCCGCTACGAACAGTGGATCCAGTCGCTGGCCCGCGCCCAGGGGCCGAGCGCCCAGGTGGCCCTGCCGTGGCTGCTGCGGCTGCCCATCCCCGCCGGCAGTCCGGTCCGGGCGGCTCCCCCGGCGCTCAAGCCCCGGACCCGGCCGCGCTGGACCTGGCTGTGGTCGGGCCGGTCGCTGCTGGCGCTCCTCGCCGCCCTCGCCGTCGGCGGGTCGTACCTGCACGCCCAGCTCGCCTCCACCCACTGCAGCGTGCACGCGCTGTTCTTCGCCAACACCGACACCCGGCTGCGGACCGACGCGGCGGGCAGCCGCGAGTGCGTCGGCATCGCCACCAAGGGCGTCCGCTTCGAACGGGACCCCCTCAGCACGGCGCTGAGCGGCGCGAGCGTCCGGCCCGACGCCGCCCACACCGCGGGCCAGATCACCCTCGCCGACCTGGAGAACCGGATCGCGGCGGAGAACGCCTGGGTGCTGGGCACTCACCGGGCGTACGTGACGATCCTGTACGTCGGGATGATGACGTCGGCCGACGGCCAGGAGAGCAGCGCGGTGAGCTCGATCCGCCAACTGGCCGGCGCGTACCTCGCGCAGCGCGGCAACAACCGGGCCCAGGCCGGCGGCGGCGACAATCCCCTGAAGATCCGGCTGCTCGCGGTGAACGCCGGGCAGGACATGGCCTTCTCGAAGATCGCCGCGGACCGCATCCTGGCGATGGCCCGCCGGGACCGCACGGTGGTCGGGGTGGTCGGCCTGAGCCGCAACACCGCCGAGTCGCAGGCGGCGATCCGCCGGCTCAGCGCCGCCGGCCTCGCGGTGGTCGACCCGGTCAACTCCTCCGACACGCTCCGCGCGCTCCCGCAGTTCTACGGGCTGGCCGCCACCGACAACGACGAGGCCGTGGTCGCGCGCAAGGCCCTGGGTGGCCGGCGCGCCGGCCGCACGCTGGTCGTCTACCGATCCCCCGGCTCGGAGGGCAACGACTACGGCGCGGAGCTGGCCGAGGACGCGCGGCGGGCGCTGGCGCTCGGCTCGTCCTCGACCATGCTGCGCTACGACGGCATCGACGACATCGGCGCCAAGGTACGGGCGGCCTGCCGCGGGTCGACGGGAGACCCCTACGCCCTGGTGTACTTCGCCGGGCGTACCGAGGACCTCGGCGGCCTGATCAGCGGGCTCCGTGACGGCGGCTGCGCCGACCGCGAGCTGACCGTGCTCGGCGGGGACGAGGTGTCCCGGTCACGGTTCGGCACCGGCCGCACCGACGTGCTGCTGCCCCGGTCGATGACCGTCTACTACACGACGTTCACCTACCTGCCGAACCTCCTGTCGAAGGGCGGGGACACCGACAACCCGTTCTTCGTCCTCGCCCGGAACGAGCTCGGAATCGGCCCGGCGGATCGCACGGCCCTGCTGGCGGACGGCCAGATGATCACCGCGTACGACTCGGCGTCCGCGCTGGCGCGCGCGGCGGAGAACGCCTTCGGGACCCTGGACCTGGCCGCGCACGGCGCGTCCCGTGCCCCGGGCAGCGCGTCCGTCACCTCGGGCTCGGTCCTGCTGACCCTGCCGAACCTCAGCTACCAGGGGGCCACCGGCCTGATCGACTTCACCCGCGACCAGCACGTCACCGGCGGCTCCGGCCGCCGGGCGCTCACCCTGGTCAAGGTGACCGGGCGGGACCTCGGAGCGACGCCCACCGCCGTCTGCGGCCAACTGGCCGGCGGCGCGCCGTCCCCCGGCCTGGCACCCTGCCAGTAGACCGGCTCGCACGCGCCGGAGCGTCTCCGGTCCGCGGCGGCCGGGAGAGGGCAAGGGCCCGTCAGCCGCCGGGCGAGGGCCCTCAGCGGCCCGGAGGGGCCCCTCAGCGGCCCGGAGAGGGCTCGTCAGCGGCGGTACTGGTACACCGGCCGGGCCGGGCCGGACTGGATCTGCCGGTCGATGAGCTGCGCGAAGGCGCCGTAGCCGAGTTGATTCGGGTGGAAGCTGCGGGGTTCGGCCGCCAGCGCCCCGAAATCGATCTTGAGTGCGTTCAGGTACGGCTGCGCGGTCCCGAGCTCGTGCCCGTCGAACGCGGCGTACCCGTCGGCGAACTCCACGGTGCCCGGACGGCCGGCCGCCGCCAGTCCCCCATCGGCACGCCGGGCCGCGTCGGCGATGACGTCGTCGAGGGCGCGGACGACGCCGTTGAGGTAGACCTGGTCGGCGACGCCGATGTTGTCCACCGAGCGGCCGGGGCGCACGGGGAACGGCCGGGGATAGCCCAGCACGACGATCCGCGCGTTCGGCGCCCGCCGCCCGATCTGCTCGAACACCGAGGCCAGCCCGGCGGGCAGGGCGGCCATCCGGGCCCGGATGGCCGCGTCCTGGTCGCGGCAGGCCGACGACCACGGGAGCCGCACGACGCACCGGGTGACGATCTCCGAGAAGCCGATGTCGTTGCCGCCGATGGTGAGCGTCACCAGGCTGGTGTCCGGTCGCAGGCGGTCGACCTGGGCCGGCTCGCCGAACCGGCCGCCGTGCAGGACGTCGTCGACCCGCGCGCCGCTGCAGGCCCACAGCGTGCCGCCCAGGGCGAACCGGAAGCCCCGCAGCACGGTCGAGAAGTACGAGCCCTGGGAGCGGTGACAGTCCTGGGCTCCGCCGCCGGCGTACCCGCGGTCGGCGGTGAGATCCCAGGTGCCCTCCCCCGAGGAGTAGGAGTCGCCGAGGGCGACGTAGCCGCCGCGCAGGGCGGCCTGCAACCCGGTCAGCCGGGTCGGCGGAGGGACGAACCGGATGCGCGGGATCCCGCAACCGGAGCCGAAGAGCCGGCACTGCCCGGTCACCGCCAACGGAACGACCAGCGCGCCGATCAGGACCGCGACGACCGCCGGGACCAGGACGAGCAGGCCACGGCGGGTGCGGATGCTTCTCCCCAGTGCCGCGAGCGCGACCATGCACCACCTCCGCCCCCAGGTCATGATCTCATCTCTCCGCGCCGGGAGCGAGCCGTGAACGCCGCCGCGATGGGCCTCCGGGACGCCGCGATGATCGGCACGCTTGCCGGGGTACCGGGGAGGGGATAGCATCCGAGGTGTTGCAGTCGTAGTTTCCTCGTACGTGTTGAGTTTTACTTGAACGCCCGCAGGAAGTTTTGACGGCGGGCGTTTTCGCTTCTCCGGGATAGTTTTCGCGGACGTAAGCAAAAGTCCGTAACGCAGCCCCGGAACGCCGACCGGCGTCTCGGTGAGGCTCCCAAGAAGGAGAGAAGAAAGAAAGTGGCAGAAGGTACCGTCAAGTGGTTCAACGCCGACAAGGGCTTCGGTTTCATTGCTCCTGACGGCGGCGGCCCCGACGTTTTCGTGCACTACTCGGCGATCACGACCTCGGGCTTCCGTAGCCTGGAGGAGAACCAGCGTGTGAGCTTCCAGACGACCCAGGGTCCGAAGGGCCCGCAGGCGGAGGACGTGACCCCGCTCTAAGGCTTAGAAGTGCCTCACCGGGCCCGCACCGATCATCGGTGCGGGCCCGGTGTCGTTCCGGCCCGGTGTCGTTCCGGCCCGGTGTCGTTCCGGCCCGGTGTCGTTCCGGCCCGGGGCGCGGGCCGGATGTCCTTCCGACCCGCGATGCGGGCCGGGCCGGAGGGCGCGGCTACCGGACGCCGGCCTCCTTCATGTCGCGCAGCTCACGCTTCAGCTCCTTGATCTCGTCGCGGAGCCGGGCCGCCATCTCGAACTGCAGCTCCTCCGCCGCGTGGTGCATCTGCTGCGTCATCTGGTCGATGAGGGCCTCCATCTCCTCGCGCGGCCGCTCGCCGACGAGGTCGGCGGCGTGCCGGCCGGCCCGCTGCTTGGAGGACAGGCCCGGCACCGGGGCCTTGCCCCGGCTCTGCTGCCGCCCGGCACCGCCGATCAGCTCCTCGGTGTCGGCGTCCTCCCGGGCCAGCATGTCGAGGATGTCGGCGATCTTCTTGCGCAGCGCCGTCGGCTCGATGCCGTTCGCCTCGTTGTAGGCGGTCTGCTTGGCGCGCCGCCGGTTGGTCTCGTCGATCGCCCGCTCCATCGACGGAGTCACCTTGTCGGCGTACATGTGGACCTGGCCGGAGACGTTTCGCGCGGCACGGCCGATCGTCTGGATCAGCGAGGTCTCCGAGCGGAGGAACCCCTCCTTGTCGGCGTCGAGGATGCTGACCAGCGACACCTCCGGCAGGTCGAGACCCTCGCGGAGCAGGTTGATGCCGACCAGGACGTCGAACTCCCCCAGCCGCAGCTCGCGCAGCAGCTCGACCCGGCGCAGCGTGTCGACCTCGCTGTGGAGGTAGCGCACCCGGATGCCGAGCTCCAGGAGGTAGTCGGTGAGGTCCTCGGCCATCTTCTTGGTGAGCGTGGTGACCAGCACCCGCTCGTCGCGCTCGGCGCGCTGCCGGATCTCGTGGACCAGGTCGTCGATCTGGCCCTTGGTCGGCTTGATGACCACCTCGGGGTCGACCAGACCGGTCGGGCGGATCACCTGCTCGACCACGTCGCCCTTGACCCGGCCCAGCTCGTACGGACCGGGCGTCGCCGACAGGTACACCGTCTGCCCGATGCGCTCCAGGAACTCCTCCCACTTCAGCGGGCGGTTGTCCATCGCGCTCGGCAGCCGGAACCCGTGATCGACCAGCGTGCGCTTGCGCGACATGTCGCCTTCGTACATCGCGCCGATCTGCGGCGTGGTCTGGTGCGACTCGTCGATGACGAGGAGGAAGTCCTCCGGGAAGTAGTCGAGGAGGGTGTTGGGCGCGGTGCCGGGACCACGGCCGTCGATGTGCCGGGAGTAGTTCTCGATGCCGGAGCAGGTGCCGACCTGCCGCATCATCTCGATGTCGTACGTGGTGCGCATCCGCAGCCGCTGGGCCTCCAGCAGTTTGCCCTGCCGCTCCATCTCGGCGAGCCGCTGCTCCAGCTCCGTCTCGATGCCGTTGATGGCGCGCTCCATGCGCTCCGGGCCCGCGACGTAGTGCGAGGCCGGGAAGATGTACAGCTCCTCGTCCTCGGTGATCACCTCACCGGTCAGCGGGTGCAGCGTGGCGAGCTTCTCGATCTCGTCGCCGAACATCTCGATGCGGACGGCGAGCTCTTCGTACTGCGGGATGATCTCGATCGTGTCGCCGCGCACCCGGAACGTGCCGCGGGTGAAGGCCAGGTCGTTACGGGCGTACTGCATCGCGACGAGCCGGCGCAGCAGCTCGTCCCGCTCGATCTCGTCGCCGACGCGCAGCCGCACCATGCGGTCGACGTACTCCTGCGGGGTGCCCAGGCCGTAGATGCAGGACACCGACGCGACCACGATCGTGTCGCGGCGGGTCAGCAGCGAGTTGGTCGCCGAGTGCCGCAGCCGCTCCACCTCGTCGTTGATCGAGGAGTCCTTCTCGATGTAGGTGTCGGTCTGCGGGACGTACGCCTCGGGCTGGTAGTAGTCGTAGTAGGAGACGAAGTACTCGACGGCGTTGTTCGGCAGCATCTCGCGCAGCTCGTTGGCGAACTGCGCGGCGAGCGTCTTGTTCGGCTGCATGACGAGCGTCGGGCGCTGCAGCTTCTCGATCAGCCAGGCGACCGTCGCGGTCTTGCCGGTGCCGGTCGCGCCCAGGAGCACCGAGTCCTTGTCGCCGCGCTTGACGCGCCGCTCCAGCTCGGCGATCGCGGCCGGCTGGTCACCGGACGGGGTCATCTCGGTGACGACCTCGAAGGGCGCCACCTTCCGCTGAAGATCGGTGACAGGCCGCACGATGCTCCTCCGCTTGCTGCGCTCGCTGGCCGCCTCGGCGGCTCCTGGATCGGGCGGGCCGACGGCCACGGTCCCCGGTATGAGATTCAACCTACGCCCCGCCACCGACATTCCGAGCCGGACCGGCGGCCCCCGCCGGGCTTCGGCCGGCGTTACCGAATGTCAACATGAGCGTCATGTCGGGCTTACACCCTGCTCGCCGCCCGGCAGTCCGGTCGGAGCACCGTCATAGCCGAGCCCCCGCCCCCGGCCGTGAAGGACCCCCATGCCCCTGCGCCTCGCCACCGTCACGCTCGCCTCCGCCCTCCCCCTCGCGCTCACCGGCACCGCCTCCGCCGCCACCACCGTGATGGACGTCGGACACCGGGGCGCGTCCGCGTACGCGCCGGAGAACACCCTCCCGGCCTTCCAGCAGGCCAAGACCAGGCACGCGGACTACTTCGAGCTCGACGTCCAGCAGACCAAGGACCACCAGCTGATCGTCATGCACGACGAGACGCTCAGCCGCACGACGAACGTCGAGAAGGTCTACCCGCACGGCTCGCCGTGGCGGATCCGCGACTACACCCTCAAGCAGATCAAGCGGCTCGACGCCGGATCGTGGTTCTCCTCCAAGTACAAGGGCGAGCGGGTGCCGACCCTGGACGAGACGCTGCGCGCCATGAAGGGCAAGGGGATGAAGCTCCTTCTGGAGATCAAGAACCCCTCCCTGTACCCCGGCATGACGAGCCGGATCGCCGCCGAGCTGCGCACCGAACCGTACTGGCTGCGCCCGGGGCGGCTGATCGTGCAGAGCTTCGAGTGGTCGTACTTGAAGTCCTTCCACAAGCTGCTGCCGTCCGTGCCGCTCGGCGTCATCGGCAAGCCGACGACGGCCCAGCTGCCCGCCGTCGCCAAGTACGCCCGGTACGTCAACCCGAAGTACACCACCGTCACCAAGAGCTACGTCGGCGGCGTGAAGAAGCGCCACCTCAAGGTCTTCGTATGGGTGGTCAACGACCGCACGACGATGCGCCGGATGATCGGCTACGGGGTGAACGGCATCATCACCAACCACCCCGACACGCTCCGCTCGATCCTTGAGCGCTAGCTGTTCTGTCCCGTGAGCGGTTGAAGTTCACGCTAGAAGACCGACGAAGTCCAACAGCAGGGCGCAGAAGGCCGCGGGCTCTTCCAGCGGTGCCAGGTGCCCTGCGCCCGGAATGACCACGGTCTCGCCCGCACCCAAGTCGCGGGCCAATCCTTCGCCGCCTTCAAAGAAGTCGGGCATGTCGTGTTCGCCGACGCCGACCAGGGTGGGGACGGCGAGCCGGCGCAGGGCCGCCGCGTCTTTACCCAGCGGATCCGCCGCCAACGGCGGCTCGCCGTGCGTGAGCTGGGAGGTCAGCTGGCGGCGGAGCATACGGGCGGCGTGCGCGCGTACCTCGTCGGTGGCGCCCGCCGAGGTCCACGCCTGGACGCCGACCGCCACCGCGGCATCCAGGTCGCCCGCCGCGAGCGCCGCCCTCTCGCCGTCCCAAGCCGCCTGCAGCCGTGGGGAGGGCGGCTGATCGTGGGGCCGGTACCCGACGAGCACCAGGCCCTCCACCCGCTCGGGCGCCGTGACAGTCGCCTGGAGAGCCACCAGGGCGCCGAGCGAGTTTCCGGCCAGGACGAACCGGTCGGCCCCGAGGTGGTCGAGCGTGTCGAGCACGTCCACCCAAGGGGCCACCTCACGGCGGTCGGATACGAGCGCGTCGCCGTGGCCGGGCAGGTCCAGGGCGATGGCTCGCACGCCCGCCTCGGCGAGCAGCGGGAGGTGCGCGCCCCACATGGTGCGGTCGGTGGGCCGGGCGTGTAGGAGGACGACGGGCCGTCCTCGGCCCGCCTCAGTGAAGGGGAGCAGCATGAGTCGCGTCCTTTCGTCGGTAGGAGGGGGCAGGCTCCCCAATGCACGGGGACGAGGCGCCCGCCTTCGGGGCGGCGGTCACGCCGCGTCGGTGAGTTCCTCGGTCTCCGCCTCACTCAATCGCAGCGTCGCCGCGGCCAGGTTGTCCTCCAGGTGCGCGACCTTGGAGGTGCCGGGGATGGGCAGGACGACCTCGGAGCGGGCCAGCAGCCAGGACAGCGCCACGTGCGACGGACTGGCGCCGTGGGCGGCCGCGATCCGGTCGACCGGGCCACCGGAACGGGCGAGGTCACCCGCGGCCACCGGCGCCCATGGGATGAAGCCGATGCCGTGGCGGGCGCAGTAGTCCAGGACCTCGGCGGAGCCGCGGTCGATGAGGTTGTAGCGGTTCTGGACAGTGGCGATCTCGGCGACCGTGCGTGCGTGCTCGATCTGATCGACGGTGACCTGGGACAGGCCGATCGCGACGATCTTTCCCTCCTCCTGGAGCCTTCTCAGCTCACCGACCTGATCCTCCAGCGGGACCTTCGGGTCGACGCGGTGCAGTTGGAACAGGTCGATGTGGTCCACGCCGAGCCGACGCAGGCTCATCAGGGCCTGCTGGCGCAGGTACTCCGGCCGCCCGACCGGCGGCCACGCCTTCGGACCGAGACGCACCGTCTTCCCGCCGGTCCTGACCACATCGGGACCGTTGCGGGTCAGCCCGGCCTTGGTCGCGATGAGCACGTCGTCGGGATAGGGATGGATCGCCTCCCGGATGATCTCCTCGCTCACATGCGGGCCGTAGGAGTCCGCCGTGTCGATCAGCTGCACCCCGAGTTCGACGGCGCGGCGTACCACGCGGACGCACTCCTCGCGGTCGTCGGGCTCACCCCACACTCCCAGCCCGGTCAGGCGCATGGCGCCGAAGCCGAGACGGGCTACCTTCTTGCCGGCGATCTCGAAAGTGCCGGCGACGTCGGCCAGGGACGAGTTCATGATCGAAAATCTCCTTCTGCCGTAGAGCCGTCCTGGTCGCCCAGAGCGTCTGCACCGTCCGAGTCCTCCGGCTCCGCAGCGTCGGTGCGGGAGGACTGCTCGGCCAACCGGCGCAGCCGGGTCAGGGCATCACCGCTGCGGCTGCCCGGTTCCGCGCTGTAGACGGACAGGTGCTGACCCGGGGCGCTGGTGACGGCCAGCGCCTCGAAGTGCAGCCGCAGCTCCCCCACCTGCGGGTGCCGGAAGTGCTTGTCCTCGTGCGTACGGGGACGGACCTCGTAGCGCGCCCACACGCCCGCGAATCCGGGGCTGCGCACGCTCAGCTCGCCGACGACCCGTTCGATCCGCTCGTCCTGCGGGAACTGCGCCGAGGACGCCCTCAGGTTGCGAACCGCGATCCGTGCCGCCTCGTCCCAGTCGAGATAGAACTCGCGCGCGAAGGGATCGAGGAAGATCATCCGCAGCAGGTTGTCGTACCGGACGAAACCGCGGTACAGCTCACGTGCCATCGCGTTGGCCGCCAGCACGTCCTGCGCCGCGCCGACCACGAAGGCCGGCACGTCCTGCATGCCGTCCATCAGCCGCAGCAGCTCCGGAGCGACGGTCGTCGTGGCCGCTGCCGTCCCGAAGGCGGGCG
Organism: Actinoallomurus sp. NPDC052274; assembly: GCF_040679475.1. Classification (NCBI taxonomy): domain Bacteria; kingdom Bacillati; phylum Actinomycetota; class Actinomycetes; order Streptosporangiales; family Thermomonosporaceae; genus Actinoallomurus; species Actinoallomurus sp. NPDC052274. Next base: position 75,765 of record NZ_JBFAUT010000027.1, on the reverse strand, counting down.
AGCCGAGCCTGAAGAGATGGGCCGCCGCGGCGGCGTCCATCCGCAGCGCACCAGCGATCGCCCGGAGCACCTGCTCGGACGGGTGGCGCTCACGGCCCTGCTCCAGCCGGATGTAGTAGTCCGTGCTCACCCCGGCGAGCAGCGCCACCTCGTCGCGCCGCAGCCCCGGCACCCGCCGGGATCCGTCATCGGACAGACCCACGTCCGCCGGCGCGGTTTCCGCACGGCGAGCGCGCAGGTAGTCACCGAGTCTGTTTTCCCTGTTCACAGCGGCTAGGCTAATCGCAGCTGCGCCCCGGGGCGTGGGTGCGCTGCACCCACCCGGCCCCTGGTCGCCGGGTGCACACGCGGGACGCACGCGAGCGCTGCGGAACGCGCCGGGCCAGGGGAAGACCCTCCGGCGGGTCGCCCTCGGTCAGGACGCAGGCCCAGGCGGCCCGCGACGAGGGCTTCGCCGCCTCCCGGGGCGGCAACCGCGCCTGCCGAAGGTCGGAGACGTGACGGTCCGCTGGTCGCGTCCCCTACCCGCTGAACCATCTTCGGTCACGGTCGTCAAGGATGCGGCCGGAAGGTACTCCGCCTCGTCCGTTGTTCAGGTCAGGGCCGGTCCTCAAGGGCTAGCGAACTCGCAGAAGGCCACGGTGGCGTCGTCGTGACGCTTGTTGCGGGGCCAGCGCCGCCCGTCCGGGTCGGTGCGCTCGGCCTCGCGGACCTGCTCGATCAGCGCCGCCGGCCCCCGCTCGGCCAGCGTGGTCAGGGTATGCGGCCAGTCGGTCAGGCCGAACCGGTCGACCAGCCGAGTGGCGCCGTCGGTGAGCAGCGCCGCCCGGCGCAGGCCCGCGATCGGCACGCTCCCGACGTGCGCCCGCTCGGCCACGCGCGGGTCGGCCGCGGCGAACCCGCTGCCCTCGGCGGTGAGCGCGGTGACCCGCCCGTCCCGGTCGAGCAGCAGCGTGGAGTCCGACAGCACCAGGTAGTCCGCCGCCCGGTCCCGGGCGCGCAGCGCGACGACCGTCGTGGCCGGGGTCCAGGGATGGGACAGGTCGCAGCGGCCGCCGTGCGCGTCCGCCGTCTCCGCGATCGCCTGGGCCAGGGCCGTGGCCGGGCTCACCCGGTGGTCGAGGAGGCCGCCGAGCAACCGGGTCGCGAGCTGTCCGACGTACCACGGGCGGCCGTGCACGCAGCCGGTCTCCAGGCTCATGTCGATGCTCATCCCGTCCAGCACGACGGCGGCGCCGAGCGCGGTGGCGACGAAGTCCTCGTTCGGCCGGGCGGGGCTGCCCTGGTCGGTCGCCCAGGTGATCCGCATCATCGCGCGACACCCCTGTCGGTCGGCCGGGTGACCCGCGTCATCGCGCGCCGTCCAGGTCGGCGCGCCGTTTGAGCTCCGCCCACAGCTCGTCGACCAGCTCGGCGAGCCGCTCCAGCGGGCCGGAGTTGTCGATGACCCGGTCGGCGATCTCCAGCCGACGCTCCCGGGTGGCCTGGGCGGCGATGCGGGCCCGCGCGTCCGCCTCGGTCATGCCGCGTCGTCCGGTCAGCCGCCGCACCTGCTCCTCGACGGGCGCGTCGACGACGACCACGAGGTCGTACATGCCCGCCAGGCCGTTCTCGGCGATCAGCGGCACGTCGTAGACGACGATCGCGTCCGGCGGCGCCTGCTCGACCAGCTCGCGCATCCGCTCGCCGACCCGCGGGTGGACGATCGCGTTCAGGCGCGCCCGCCGCTCCTCGTCGGCGAACACGATCGACCCGAGCCGCTCCCGGTCCAGCGAGCCGTCCGGGCGCAGCACCCCGTCGCCGAACTCCGCGACGACCTCGGCCAGGCCCGGCGTGCCCGGCTCGACGACCTCACGTGCCGCGGCGTCGGCGTCGACGATCACCGCGCCGTGCTCCGCCAGCCGCCGGGACACCTCGCTCTTGCCCGACCCGATTCCTCCGGTCAACCCCACACTCAGCACGACCGCGAGCGTACTCACTCCCCCGGCGCGGCGGCCACAAGGGATTTCGCACCCCGCGCGATCAGGCGCCGGGCCCGGCCGCGACCAGGGACTTGCGCAGGTGCACGAGCGTCAGGTGGTCGGCGACCCGTTCCCGGTGGGTCTCGGCGTACCCGAGCCGGCGGTACAGCCGCAGGTCGGTCTCGCTGAGGTGCCCGGTGAACAGCACGCAGGCGTCGGCCCGCCCGGCCACCTCCGCCTCCAGCGCCCGCATCAGCGCCTCGCCGATCCCCCGCCCCTGCAGGTCGGGCGCGACGACGAGCCGCCCGACCAGGCAGGTGCGCTCGTTGAACCGGCCGCGTACGGAACCGACGAGCCGGGACCCCACGCTCGCCTTGAGGACCAGCGACTCGGCGATCATCTTCCGGATCTGGTCGAGGGACTCGACCAGCGGGGGCAGGAACGGATCACCGTGCAGCTGCGCCTCGGTGACGTACGCGGCGCGCTGCACGGTGAGGATCTCCCCGGCGTCGGCGACGTCGGCGTGCTCGATCCGGGCCTCCTCCACGGGCGGTCAGCCCACCACGCGGACGGTCGCGGCCACCGGGTAGTGGTCCGAGGCCTTCCGGGAGGAGTCGACCGCGCTGCTGTCGAAGCCGAGGTCGTCGCTGCCCAGGATCCAGTCGGCACGCGTGCCGCCCGCCGTGGTCGGCGGAGGCGCGTCGATCGGGCTGCGCAGCCCGCTCTGGCCCATCAGCCGGCTCAGCTCCGGAGTGCCCGGGCCCGCGCCCATGTCCCCGGCGATGACCGTACGCGGCGCGCCGCTCCACACCTGCAGCAGCTTCGCGATCTCGGTCAGCCGGCTCTGGGTGCGGTCGGTGCCCTGCTGGAGCTGGACGGACCACACGTCGGCGGTGCTCCCGCCGCCGACGTCGACCCGGGCCCAGACGTACCCCGGCGCCTGCGGGCCGGCGCCCACCGGCAGCCGCCCGGTACCGGTGGCCTTGACCCGCAGCCGGGTCAGCACCGCGTTGCCGTCCTGGTGGTCGGCCGCCGGCCCCCACACGAGACGCATCTTCAGCCGCCGCGCCAGCCAGGACGCCACGTCCGCGGTGCCCGACATCGGGCGGCCCCGGCCGACCTCCTGCAGCGCCACGACGTCGGCGTGCTGCGCCTCGATCGCGTGGGCGACCGCCTCGGGGTCCAGCCGGCCCCCGTCTCCCACGGCGTCGTGGACGTTGTACGAGACGAGGCGGAACGTGCCCGGCAGCGCCGCCGCCCGCGTCACCGAGGGCGCGGTCACCGCGTAGATCACCGGGACGACCACGAGGACCAGCGCGCCCGCGCCCGCGCCGAGCGCGCGGACCGCCGAACGGACCGGCAGCGGGCCGCCGCGCGCCGCGGCGATCGCCGACAGCAGGCCCAGCGCGATGCCCGCCAGGCCCGGCAGGACCTTGTTCGGCAGCGGCAGCGGGTGGGTGTAGTGCAGTTGGTACGGCAGGATCACGACCAGGACGCCCAGTCCGCCGAGGGCCGCGCCCAGGTCGACGCGCCACGCCCGGCCCCCGGTGTCGGAGACCTTGACGTTCGGCGGCGGGCCGCCCCGCTCGGCGGGCCGGCCGCGGTACCCGCCGCGCCGCAGCGGCACCCGCGAGGCGACCGCCAGCAGCCACGCCGACAGCACCTGACCGATCACCACCACGGCGATCGCCACCGCGCCGGTGAGGCCGTACCGGCCGGTGACCGCCCCGGCGCCCACGCCGAGGAGCGTGCCGCCGAACACGCACACCCCGCCGGGCACGGCCGCCACGGCCAGGCCCGACGACAGGAACGCCAGCGCCAGCGCCTGACCGACCAGGACGACCGCCCCGGCGACGGCCAGGGGCAGCCCGCCGCTGGAGGACGCGAACGCCGGGCTGGACAGCACGAGGATCTGCAGGGCCAGGAACGGCCCCAGTGCCGCCGCGCCGAGCGCGTCACGCCAGCCGATCACCGGAGCCTCGACCGGCGGGGTGCGCAGCCAGCGCGCCAGCACGGCGACTCCCCCGGCGACGACCAGCAGGGTGACGATCCAGGCCGCGACGCCCGGACGCGCGGGCGGGTCCCAGGTGCCGAAGGCGAGCCGCAGCGCGGTGTCTCCGGTGAGCCCCGCGGTCGCCGCGACCGCGAACCCGGTGCCGGACAGGCCGCGCGCCGCCTCGTACAGCGCCGTGACCGCGAGCATCCCGAACACGGCGCCCGCGAATGCCAGCCACAGCGCCGGTGAGAGGGCCTGCATGGCGAGCCGGACGAGCAGCAGCCCGCCGATCGCGACGGCCGCCAGGCCGCGCGGCCCGGCGACCGCGCGGACGCCGGGCGCGAGGAAGCCCGCGAGGCAGGACACCAGGATCACCAGCGTGGCGGTGACCGCCCCGCCGCTCTCGGTGTAGTGCCCGAACGCGGGAAACGCCGCCCGCAGCACCTCGGCGAGCACCGCCAGGGTGATCGCGATCAGCGAGATCCGCGACAGTTCCTGGGGAACGACCGGGGGTCCCGCCGTAGCGACGGGACCCCCAGATCGGACGCGTGAGTCAGAATCGACCATATCGGTGGTCTTCTACTCCTCGCCAGTATGCGGTTGTTTGTCCTACTCCTGGCCGCCGGACAGCTTCTCGCGGAGCGCCGCGAGGGCCTCGTCGGAGGCGAGAGCGCCGCCCGTGTCGCCGCCCTGCGACTCCTCCGTGGCGTACGACTGCGGACCGGCGGCCTCGGCCTCGGCCCGGCGGGCCTCCTCGACCTGCCGCTTGTGGGCGTCGAAGCGGGACCGGGCCTCGGCGTACTGCCGCTCCCATGCCTCGCGCTGCTCGTCGTAGCCCTCGAGCCAGTCGCCGGTCTCCGAGTCGAAGCCCTCGGGGTACTTGTAGTTCCCCTGCTCGTCGTACTCGGCGGGCATGCCGTAGAGCGTCGGGTCGAACTCCTCGTCGGTGAACGTCCCGCCGGTCTCGTTGGCCTGCTTCAGCGAGAGGCTGATGCGGCGCCGGTCGAGGTCGATGTCGATGATCTTGACGAAGATCTCGTCGCCGACCTGCACGACCTGCTCGGGGATCTCCACGTGGCGCTCGGCCAGCTCGGAGATGTGCACCAGACCCTCGATGCCCTCCTCGACCCGCACGAACGCGCCGAACGGCACCAGCTTGGTGACCCGGCCCGGAACGACCTGGCCGATCTGGTGGGTGCGGGCGAACTGCTGCCAGGGGTCCTCCTGCGTCGCCTTGAGCGACAGCGAGACCCGCTCGCGCTCCATGTCGACGTCGAGAACCTCGACCGTGACCTCCTGGCCGACCTCGACGACCTCGGAGGGGTGGTCGATGTGCTTCCAGGACAGCTCGGACACGTGCACCAGACCGTCCACGCCGCCGAGATCGACGAACGCACCGAAGTTGACGATGCTGGAAACGACGCCCTTGCGGACCTGGCCCTTCTGGAGGGTGTTGAGGAAGGTCTGACGGACCTCGCTCTGGGTCTGCTCGAGCCAGGCACGGCGGGACAGGACCACGTTGTTGCGGTTCTTGTCCAGCTCGATGATCTTGGCCTCGAGCTCGCGGCCGACGTACGGCTGGAGGTCGCGGACCCGGCGCATCTCCACCAGCGATGCCGGCAGGAAGCCGCGCAGGCCGATGTCGAGGATGAGGCCGCCCTTGACGACCTCGATGACGGTACCGGTGACGATTCCGTCCTCGTCCTTGATCTTCTCGATCGTGCCCCAGGCGCGCTCGTACTGGGCGCGCTTCTTGGACAGGATCAGGCGACCTTCCTTGTCCTCCTTCTGGAGTACAAGGGCCTCGACGTGGTCTCCGACCTTGACGACCTCGTTCGGGTCGACATCGTGCTTGATCGAGAGCTCACGCGAGGGGATGACACCCTCGGTCTTGTAGCCGATGTCGAGCAAGACCTCGTCTCGATCGACCTTGACGACAGTGCCTTCGACAATGTCGCCGTCGTTGAAGTACTTGATGGTCTCGTCGATCGCCGCGAGGAAGGCTTCCTCGGACCCGATGTCATTGACCGCTACCTGCGGGGTACTCGAGGTGGCCTCGGTGCTGCTCGTCATGTGTGGGATGGCTCCGGATACGGACATGCGTAGTTGCCTGTGCTGCGCGGAGGGCCAGTTATCCGTCCCTGCCGATGAACCGGCGGCGTGACCATACCGATGTCGACGTGACCGAGCGCGAGCCTGCTCTGTCCGAGGCGCGCGCAGGCCCACAGCGCAGCGATCAGAATATGGGACGTCGACCGGTACGGTCAATCTCTCGCGTGATCAGTACGGGCACGCGCGGGCCCGGAAGCCCTCGGCGAGGTAGATCATCTTAGCCTGCGGGAAGGCCACCGTGGCCGGATCCCCGTCGGACGTGTAGCGCTTGTCCGGGTGCTGGGCCAGCCAGTCGAGCCAGGCGATCGAGCAGAACCGCCGGCAATCGTCCTGGCGAACCCTGCCGTCGTCGCGGATCCGCGGGATCTGCCGAGGATCATAGTCCTTCTCGAACGGCGAGTCGGCCGGACGCCACCCCGCCAGGAACATTCCCTGGAAGTCCCACCGGGCTCCGGCGGCCGCCCCGCGATCGGCCCACGACAGGCGCGCCGGGGCGCCGAAAGGAAACGCGAACGTCACCGGCGGGATACCCGTCGCATCCGTGATCATCTTCTGGTCGGTGCCGATCTCCCTCGCCACGGCACCGTGTCCCATCCCCGTCAGATCCGGGTGGTGGGTCGTGTGGTTGGCGACCTCGAAGCCGTGCTGGGCCAGCCAGCTCATCGCCGCCGCCGCCCGGTCCCCCAGCGCGAACGGATCCGCGTTCACGAAGAACGTCGCGACCGGGCGGAACCCCGGATTCTCCCGCGCCACCCGCTCGATCACCCCGACCGCGGTGTCCGGCTCCGGAACGCCCGCGGCGTCGAACGCCAGGTGCGTCGGCGAGCCGTCGTCGAAGGTCAGCACGACCGGATGCCGGCCCGCGGGGACGTTCATCCTGCCCGTGACCAACTCCGCGGCCGTCACCGGCACGTAACCCTCCCGCGCCAGCCGGGTGAACTCCGCGTACAACTGCGCCGGCGTACGGTCCAGCGACACCTTGGGCTTGGCCAGCACCCGGTGGACCATCAGGATCGGGACCTGGCCGAGCTCGTTGGCACCGGCGGCGCGCGCCGCCGCGGCCGCCTTCACCGGGTCGAAGCCGGGCGTGGACGGTGCGGCCGTCCGCGCCGGGCTCGCCGGCGCGACCGCCCGCCGGCCGCGCCCCGTCCCGCGCGCCGACGCCCCCGCGCCGTCCCCGGCGGAGGCGGTCGCGCCCGCGCGGCGCGCGTTCACCCCGTGGCGGCCGGATCCGGCCGACGGCGACAGCACGCCGACGGCCACCGCGGCCACGATCAGGGCGACGGCGAGTCGGTGAAGGTGCGGCACGGGCGCCCCCAGCGGTCCGGGCCCACGGCGATCTGCGAGACCGTGCGCGACGTCGGAATTCCGCGCGGAACGGACCTTCGACCAAGACGATCCACGCCGCGCGGACTCTTACTTCCCGCTTCCCGAATCTTGCAATCCGTCACCGGGGCCACCAGTCGGTGACCGGCTCAGTGACCGGCGTCCTGCCAGGTGCGGCCGGTGCCCATCGAGACCTCCAGCGGCACTCGCAGGTCGTACGCGCCGCTCATCTGCTCGCGCACGAGGGACTGCAGCGCCGCCAGCTCGCCCGGCGCCACCTCGAAGATCAGCTCGTCGTGGACCTGCAGCAGCATCCGCGACCGCAGCCCGGCCGCGCGCATCGCCCGGTCGACGTTCAGCATCGCGACCTTGATGATGTCGGCCGCCGACCCCTGGATCGGCGCGTTCAGCGCCATCCGCTCGGCCATCTCACGCCGCTGCCGGTTGTCGGAGGTCAGGTCGGGCAGGTAGCGCCGCCGCCCCATGATCGTCTCGGTGTAGCCGTCGTGCCGGGCCGTGGCCACGATGTCGCGCAGGTAGTCGCGCACGCCGCCGAACTGCTCGAAGTACTCGGCCATCAGCGCCCGCGCCTCGTCCGGCGTGATCCGCAGCTGCTGCGACAGCCCGAACGCCGACAGGCCGTAGGCCAGGCCGTAGTTCATCGCCTTGATCCGCGACCGCAGCTCCCCGTCGATCTGCTCGGGCGGCAGGTCGAACACCCGGGAGGCGGTGATCGTGTGGAAGTCCGCGCCGGACTCGAACGCGTCGATCAGCGCGGCGTCCTCCGACAGGTGCGTCATGATCCGCAGCTCGATCTGGCTGTAGTCGGCGGTCAGCAGGCACTCGTAGCCCTCCCCCACCATGAAGCCCTCCCGGATCTGCCGGCCCTCGGCCGTGCGGATCGGGATGTTCTGCAGGTTCGGATCGGAGGAGGACAACCGGCCGGTCGCCGCGACCATCTGCCCGAACGTCGTGTGGATGCGCCGGTCCTCGTCCGCCATCGGGATCAGCGAGTCGACCATGCTCTTGAGCTTGGCGACCTCGCGGTGCCGCAGCAGGTGCTCCAGCACCGGGTGGCCGGTCTGGGCGAACAGGCTCGTCAGCGCGTCGGAGTCGGTGGTGTAGCCGGTCTTGGTGCGCCGCGTCTTCGGCAACTCCAGCTCGTCGAACAGCACCTGCTGGATCTGCTTGGGCGACCCGAGGTTGAACTCGTGCCCGATCGCCTCCCAGGCGCCCTCCTCCATCGCCTTGACCTCCCCGCCGAAGGTCGCCGACAGCTTCGCCAGGTAGTCGATGTCCAGGGCGACGCCGACGCGCTCCAGGCCCGCCAGCACCTCCACCAGCGGCAGCTCGACCTCCTGCAGCAGCCGCGTCGCGCCCCGCCGCTCCAGGTCCGCGTCGAGCGCGTCGGCGAGGTCGACGACCGCCCGCGCCCGCACGACGAGGTCGAAGGCGGCCTCCTGCTCACCGGACCCGTCGATCGTCAGCTGGCCGCCGTCGTCGGCCTCCTTGCGCAGCTCCCGGTGCAGGTAGCGCAGGACCAGGTCGCCCAGGTCGAAGGAGCGCTGGCCGGGCAGCGCGAGATAGGCGGCCAGCGCCGTGTCGCTCGTCACGCCGTCCAGCCGCATGCCGCGCGCGGCCAGCGCCAGCATCGGGCCCTTGGCGTCGTGGATCGCCTTCGGCCGCTTCGGGTCGGCCAGCCAGGCGGCCAGCGCCCGCTCGTCGTCCTCCGGCAGCTCCACCGGGTCGATGAAGGCTCCCGCGCCCGCCTGGTTGGCCAGCGCGAGTCCGGTGATGTCACCGGTGCCCCGCCCCCACGTGCCGGTCACCGCGACGCCGACCCGGCCCTCGCCGGTGGCGTGCTCGGCCAGCCACGCGGCGAGCTCGCCCGGCCCCGGCCGCGCCATCTCGACCTCGAAGCCCTCCTCCGCCTCCGGCTCGACCGCCGACAGCGTGGCGTACAGCCGCTCGCGCAGCACCCGGAACTGCAGCGTGTCGAACAGCGTGTGGATCTCGTCGCGGTCCCACTGCCCGATCGTCAGCTCGGCCGGGGCCGCCTCGAGCGGCACGTCGCAGACCAACTGGTTGACCTGGTAGTTGCGCATGACCTCGCCGAGGTGCTCGCGCAGGCTCGCCCCGGCCTTGCCGGTGATCTCCTCGACGTGCTCGATGACCCCGTCGAGCCCGTCGTACTTGGTGATCCACTTGGCCGCGGTCTTCGGCCCCACGCCGGGCACGCCCGGCAGGTTGTCGCTGGTCTCCCCCACCAGGGCGGTGAGCATCCGGTGCCGCTCCGGCGGCACGCCGTACTTCTCCTCGACCGCCGCCGGCGTCATACGCGCCAGGTCGGACACGCCCTTGCGCGGGTAGAGCACCGTGCAGTGCGGGCCGACCAGCTGGAAGGCGTCCCGGTCACCGGTGACGATCGACACCTCCATGTCCTGCTCGACCGCCCGCGTGGCGAGCGTGGCGATCAGGTCGTCGGCCTCGTAGCCCGCGACGGACATCCGCGGGATGCGCAGCGCGTCGAGCACCTCGAAGATCAGGCTGATCTGGCTGCGGAAGTCGTCCGGGGTCTCCCGCCGGTTCGCCTTGTACTCGACGTAGGCCTCGTGCCGGAACGTCGGCTCCGACCGGTCGAAGCACACCCCGACGTGCGTGGGCGCCTCGTCGCGCAGCACGTTGATCAACATCGACGTGAAGCCGTACACCGCGTTGGTCGGCTGACCCGTCGTGGTCGAGAAGTTCTCGATGGGCAGCGCGAAGAACGCCCGGTAGGCCAGGGAATGCCCGTCCAGGAGCAGCAGGCGCGCGTTTTCAGAGGTCGCTTCCGTCGTCACCACGCCAGCAGCCTAGTCTTCAGTTCGGACAGTTCTGAGCAGGTGACGGAGGTTTCATGAGCGAGGCCGGCGGCTCCATCGACGATCTCGAGGGCGTGGACGTGCGCGGGGACCTGGCCACGGCGATGGGCGTGGAGATCCTCGAGGCGAGCGCCGAGCGCGTCGTGGCGCGCATGCCCGTCAAGGGCAACACCCAGCCGTACGGCGTCCTGCACGGCGGCGCCTCCTGCGTCCTGGCCGAGTCCGCCGGCTCCATCGGCGCGGCCCTGCACGCCGGACCCGGCCGCATCGCCCTCGGCATCGAGATCAACGCCACCCACCACCGGGCCGCGACCAGCGGGTACGTCACGGCGGTCGCCACCCGCCTGCACGGCGGACGCACTCTGGCCAGCTACGAGATCGTCATCACCGACGAGCAGGACCGCCGCGTCTGCACCGCCAGACTCACCTGCGCCATCCGCGACCAGGCATAGATTTCTCGCATCTTTTGCACCAGTCACTCCAGTCTCGCTACCGTTGGAGGGCAAGAGCCCGGAGCGCTGAGTAGAAAACGTACGATCCGGTCCCCGTGCAGGGCCGGGGAAGGCCTGCACGGGTCACCAGACCGTACGGCGCCAAAGGCGCTCCGGGCTTATTTTCGTCCGCGGGCCCCGGCCACTCCGGGCGAGTGCCCGCCCCAGGGCTCGATCGCGCCGGTCTCATCGCCGCGCCGGTCTCGATTCGGCCACAGCCGCTTTGCGCGTCGGCCACGGAACCTTTGCATGATCGCGTCCGTCGCCTACCGTCGCGCTGTGCGCCCCTTCGCGATCACACACGGCGTCCGCCCCCGGCACCGATTCGGCGCGCTCCGCGCCCTGACGCCACTGCTCGCCCTGGCCCTCGCCGCGGCGGGCTGCGGCCACTCGGCCCGCGACTACACCATCCCGCCGCAGGCCCTCCCCGAGCACGAGACGCCGCTCAAGGGCCGGACCGCCGCCATCGGCGAGGTCACCTACACCGCGATCGGGGTCCGCACCAAGATCCCCGAGGTCATCGGCTCCCACGCCAGCTGGATCCCGCACGGCCAGTACGTCCGCGTCCGCCTCCTCATGGTCAACCACGGCCGCGAACGCCACGACCTCGACCCCTCCCGCCAGCGGCTCATCACCGCCGACGGAACCGCGTACGCCCCCAGCATCGACGCCATGCAGATCTCCCGGGCGCCCGCCGGAGTGCAGACCATCGCCTCCCAGGAGATGCGCGCCTTCGACCTGTGGTTCGACGTGCCCGCGAACGCCAGGGTGAAGGCCCTGCGCGTGCTCGGCGACCCCTCCTCCTCCCGGCTCGGCGACCAGCTCAAGGGCGGCGCCGTCAAGAACGCCAAGAACCCCGTCGACATCTCCCTCACCTGACGCGCCGACGACGAAAGGGGCGGCGGCCCGCCCGCGCGAGCCACCGCCCCTTTTCGACACCGGCGAACGGTCAGTCGCCCGAACCGGCCGCCGCCTCCGCGCCGCCACCGAGGTACGCCGCGCGCACCTGCGGGTCGTTCAGCAGCTCGCTCGCCGCCGCGGACTTCACCACCGAGCCCGTCTCCAGGACGTACGCGCGGTGCGCGACCTGCAGCGCCTGCTGGGCGTTCTGCTCCACCAGCAGGACCGTCGTGCCCCGCCGGTTGATCTCCGTGATGATCTCGAAGATCTGCTGGATCAGCTTCGGCGCCAGACCCATCGACGGCTCGTCCAGCAGCAGCACCTTCGGCTTGGTCATCAGCGCCCGGCCGATCGCCAGCATCTGCTGCTCACCGCCGGACATCGTGCCGCCCGCCTGGTTCTTGCGCTCGGCCAGCCGCGGGAACAGCTCGTAGACCTCCTCCAGGTCCTTGGCGACCTGGTCCCGGCGCGCGTACGCGCCCATCTGGAGGTTCTCGACGACCGTCATGCCGGGGAAGATGCCCCGGCCCTCCGGCGACTGCCCGATGCCCATGAGCACGCGCCTGTGCCCCGCCACCTTGCTGATGTCCTTGCCGTCGAACCGGATGCTGCCACGCGTCAGCGGACGCAGCCCCGAGATCGTCTTGAGCGTCGTCGTCTTGCCGGCGCCGTTCGCGCCGATCAGCGTGACGACCTCGCCCTCGTCGACCTCCACGGACACGCCCTTGAGCGCCGCGATCTTGCCGTAGTGGACGTGGATGTCCTCGATCTCAAGAAGCATCGGCGGGGACCCCCAGGTACGCATCGATGACCCGCTGGTTGTTCTGGATCTCGGCCGGCAGACCCTCAGCGATCTTCTGGCCGAAGTCCAGCACGGCGATCCGGTCGCTGATGCCCATGATCAGGCTCATGTCGTGCTCGATCAGCAGCACCGTCCGCCCGGTGTCCCGGATCCTGCGGATCAGCCCCTGCAACTCCTCCTTCTCCGTCGGGTTCATCCCGGCGGCCGGCTCGTCGAGCAGCAGCAGCTTCGGGTCCGTCGCCAGCGCACGAGCGATCTCCAGCCGCCGCTGGTCGCCGTACGGCAGGTTCTTCGCCGTCTCCTCCATCCGGTGCGCGATCCCGACGAACTCCATCAGCTCCCGGGCCTTGGCCCGGCCGTCGCGCTCCTCCCGGCGATGCCACGGCAGCCCCAGAGCCGCCCCGGCCAGCCCGGTCCGGTGGTGCGCGTCCGCGCCCACCATGACGTTCTCCAGCGCCGACATGTTGTGGAACAGCCGGACGTTCTGGAACGTGCGCGCCACGCCGCGCTTCGTCACCTGGAACCGCTTCTTGCCGTCGATCCGGGAACCGGCGAAGACCACCTGGCCCTCGGTCGGCCGGTACACGCCGGTGACGACGTTGAACACCGTCGTCTTGCCCGCGCCGTTCGGCCCGATCAACGCGAAGATCTCACCCTCGTTGATCGTCAGGTTCAGGCCGTTGATCGCGACGACGCCGCCGAAGCGCATCGTGATCTCACGCAGCTCCAGCGCCGGCGTTCCGGTGCTCTTCTCCGCCGGAACGGCTGCCGTCTCGCTCATTCGCCCACCTCACCAGCGGCGACGGTCACCGGACCGCCCACCTCCGCACCGAGGCCGCCCATGCCGCCCTCGCCCTCGGCGAGTTCCGCCTTACGGCGCCGCGACGGCAGCAGACCCTCCGGCCGGAAGATCATCAAGAGGACCAGCACCCCGCCGAACACCAGCACGCGGTACTCCTGAAGGCCACGGATCCGCTCCGGGATCCACGCCACCAGGAACGCCCCGAGCATGACGCCGGGCAGGTTCCCCGAGCCGCCCAGGACGACCGCCGCCAGGATCGTCGCCGACAGGATGAACGGGAAGTTGTTCGGGATGATGGACACCGCCTGCGACGCGTACACCACGCCGCCCGCGCCACCGATCGCCGCGCCGATCGCGAACGCCGCCAGCTTGAACTTGAACGTCGGAACGCCCATCAGCTCGGCAGCGTCCTCGTCCTCCCGGATCGAGGCCCACGCCCGGCCCACCCGGCTGTTCTCCAGCCGCTTGACGAAGATGATCGCCAGGACGATCACCACCAGCATCACGTAGTAGTACGGCTTGCCGTCCAGCGCGCCGTACTTGAACGGCTGCACACCACCGATCCCGATCGCGTCGAAGAACCCGTTGTCCGGGATCGTCCACTCCGACAACGTCGGCGGGTGCGGAATGCCGCCGATGCCGTTCGGGCCGCCGATGTAGTCGGTGTTCTGCGCCACGATCCGGACGATCTCCCCGAAGCCCAGGGTCACGATCGCCAGGTAGTCGCCGCGCAGCCGCAGCGTCGGAGCGCCCAGGATGATGCCCGACGCCGCCGACAGCAGCACGCCGATGACCAGGATCTCCCAGAAGCTCAGGTGCATCTTCGTGCCGAAGATGGCCATCGCGTAGCCGCCGATCGCGAAGAACGCGACATACCCCAGGTCGAGCAGACCGGCCTGCCCCACCACGACGTTCAGGCCGATCGCCAGCAGGATGTACCCGCCGATCGGGAAGAACAGCAGCGTCGGCCAGTCGGTGTACGGCGACATGAAGCTGCCGATGCCGTCCGCCGGCAGGATGATCGCGACCACGATCAACAGCAGGTAGACCGCCCAGCGCGCCCAGCGCGGAGCGGACCCCCACCGGTCACGGAGCGAATCGGAGAAAGAGGAGTACCCGTCCCGCGCACGGGCGAGCGGGCTTCGGTTGGTCGAATCGTTCATGCGCGCGCCTGCTGAAGAGACTCACCGAGAATGCCGGTGGGACGGAACATGAGGACAAGCACCAGAAGGCTGAATGCCACGACGTCGTGCCACTGGGAGCCGAAGATCGCCGAGCCGTACATCTCGATCACACCGAGGACGATGCCGCCGACCAGCGCGCCGCGGAGATTGCCGATACCGCCCAGCACCGCGGCCGTGAACGCCTTGATGCCCAGCAGGAAGCCGACGTCGAACTTGGTCTCCTCGAACCGCAGCATGTACAGCGCCGCCGCCACGCCCGCCATGGCGCCGCCCAGTGCGAACGTCGCGGTCACGATCCGGTCGATGTTGACGCCCATCAGCACGGCCGTCTCCGGATCCTGCGCCGTCGCGCGGATGCCGCGGCCGAGCTTCGTCCGGTTCACGAACACGTCCAGCAGGATCATCATCAGGACCGCGCCGACGATCACGATGAGCCGGTCGTTCGACAGCTCGAACCCGCCGATGTGAATCACGTCGTCACGGTGCACGAAGTGCCCCTGAACCGGCAGCGCGCCCTTCTCCTTCGGCAGGCCGAACGCCTGCGGGATCACGAGCCGCGCGAAGAGCTGCTGCAGGAACAGCGACGCGCCGATCGCCGAGATCAGCGCCGCGAGCCGTGACGCGCCTTTCCGCCGCAGGGGCCGGTACGCCACGTACTCCAGGATCACCGCGCTGCCGCCCGAGGCGACACCGCCCACGACCGCCAGCGCGAGGGCCAGCCCCACCAGCGCGAAACCGCCGACATTCGACGGCATCCCGAACAGGTGCAGGGCTCCGAGCACGCCGAACGTTCCGATCATGAAGATTTCGGAGTGCGCGAAGTTGATGAGTCGCAGGACGCCGTAGACCATCGTGTAGCCGAGCGCCACCAGCGCGTAGATCGCGCCGAGCGACAGGCCGTCAATCGTGTACGGCCAGAATTGACTGAAAAGATTGTTCAATGTGGTCGCCTTTGCCGCAGGGGCGGGAGCATGTCGCTCCCGCCCCTGCGCCTGTCCTAAGGCCGCCGTCTGGCAGGCGGACTACTTGACCGTCGCGTTCTTGGCGCTGCCCAGCAGCGGGAGCTGGTTGCCCTTGACCTCGTAGACGTAGACGTCCGTCGCGGTCGGCTCACCGTTGCTCTGGAACTTGATCTGCTTCGAGACGCCCGGCTTGTCGACCTTCGTCAGGAAGTCGTTGATCTTCTCCGGCGTCGTGTTGCCGGCCTTGACCGCCTCGATGAACGCGGTGGCCGCGTCGTAACCCTCGGCCGAGTAGATCGCCGGGTCGGCGTTGAACTTCGCCTTGTAGTCCTGGGCGAACTTCTTGCTCGCCGCGCTCGCCGTACCGGTCGGGTCGATCAGGCACGGGCAGCCGATGATCGAACCCTCGGCGTTCGTTCCGCCGGCGCCCTTGGCCAGACCCTGGTCCAGCGAGCCGTCACCGGACAGGAAGCGCGCCTTCACGCCACCCTCACGCAGCTGCTTGATCAGCTTGCCGCCGGCCGCGTAGTAGC
This sequence comes from Actinoallomurus sp. NPDC052274, assembly GCF_040679475.1. NCBI lineage: Bacteria > Bacillati > Actinomycetota > Actinomycetes > Streptosporangiales > Thermomonosporaceae > Actinoallomurus > Actinoallomurus sp. NPDC052274. Next base: position 59,835 of record NZ_JBFAUT010000027.1, on the reverse strand, counting down.
CGCCGAAGAAGATGGCGTCCGGCCCGAACGCCTTGACCTTGTTGACGGTCGCGGAGAAGTCCGAACCGTTCGGGTCGATCGGGTCCTCGGAGGTCTGGGCGCCGCCCTTCTCCACCGTCGCCTTGACCGTCTCGCCGAGCGGCTTACCGTACTCGGAGTTGTCGTGGACGATGAAGACCTTCTTGGCCTTCAGCCCGTTGGTGATGAACTCACCGATCCCCGCGCCCTGCACGTTGTCGTTGGCGATGAGGCGGTGCCAGTACTTCCAGCCGTGCGTCGCCAGCGCGGCGTTGGTCGCCGAGGAGGAGATGTTCGGCAGCTTGCCCTCCTCCAGGACCGGGTCGGCCTGCGCCGACTCGCCGGAGAAGGTCGGGCCGATGAGGCCGGCGATCTTGTCCTTGGTGATGGCCTGCTTGGCCAGCGGCACGGCCTGCTCGCCCTTGCCCTGGCTGTCGTAGGTCTTGAGGGTGATCTTGACCTTCGGGTTGGTCGCGTTGTACTGGTCGATGGCCAGCTGAGCGCCCTGCTTGGGCGGGATGACGATGCCGGAGTTCTCGCCGGTCAGGTCGCCCATGAACCCGATGGTGACATTGTCACCACCGCCCTTGGAGTTGCCACCGCACGCGGACGCGCCGAGCGCCAGTGTCGCGCTCGCCGCCACCACGCCGACGACCGTAATCAATCTGCTCCGCAAGGTAGCTCTTCCTTCCGTCCGAATCCCCTGGATCAGGGACTTATCACCACCCAGGTCGTGGACTCGGTGCGGGCGAAACAGCACGTTTCCTGGGGGCTCGGTGGGTAGTACACCGAGCACCGGCTACGAACAGTAGAGATCCAGCGATGGTGTTGCTGATTCGTTACTGCCCTGTGCCCTAAAAGTCCGGATTTGGTTACGGACGGTTACTCTGCGTAGTAGTGCAGATCACTTCGTTTCAGGGACGTTAACGGACATAGGACGCCCTCCTATTCGGCCGGTCCGCCAGACGTCTCTCCCGAGCCGCCCGCGATGACCGCCTCCGCCACCGCCCGCATCGTCAGCCGACGGTCCATCGACGTCTTCTGGATCCAGCGGAACGCCTCCGGCTCCGACCACCCGTGCGCGCTCTGCAGCAGCCCCTTGGCCCGGTCGACCAGCTTCCGCGTCTCCAGGCGCTCCCCGAGCGAGCTCACCTCCGCTTCGAGGCTCTTGATCTCCTGGAAGCGGCTCACCGCCATCTCGATGGCGGGCACCAGATCCGCCTTCGTGAAAGGCTTCACGAGGTAGGCCATGGCGCCGGCCTCGCGCGCCCTCTCGACCAACTCCCGCTGGGAGAACGCCGTCAGGATGACGACCGGCGCGAGGCGACCGGCGGCGATCCGCTCGGCCGCCGAGATCCCGTCCAAGATCGGCATCTTCACGTCGAGGATCGTGAGGTCCGGGAGCAACTCCGTCGTCAGGCGGACGGCCGTCTCCCCGTCCCCCGCCTCACCGACGACCTCATAGCCGTCTTCTTCCAACATCTCCTTGAGGTCCAGCCTGATCAGGGCCTCATCCTCAGCGATCACAACACGACGCGCGCTCTCGGTCACGCGCACGAGCGTACCCGGACCCGCTACCCTGGTACCCGCCGCGGCCCGCGCAGCCGGGCCGGCGATCTTCGGGCAGTAACCTGCATGTCCGAAAAATGCCCCGGTACTCCAATTGGTCGAGAGGACGGATTCAAAACCCGTACAGTGTGGGTTCGAATCCCACCCGGGGCACTTTGTGAACCGCCGTTCCCAGTGGACGGCGGTTTTGCGTTGATTGCTGGTACGAGCCCCCCGCTACTTCTTCACCGGTGAATCAGCCGATATCACCAGGTTGTTCACCGAACCAAGTGCCGGTGGCCCGGGTGCGCCCTGAGGGGCACACCCGGGGCAGGGCTCAGACCGAGCGCTGGTAGGCGCGGAAGGCGAGGGTGGACAGCCAGGCGCAGACGATGGTCAGGGCGAGCAGGCCGCCGCCCCGGGTGAGGACGAGGTTCCAGTCGACGTCGCTGTGGAGCGACTCCCGGCCGACCTCGACCAGCCAGTTGATCGGGTTCCAGCCGGCGATCGTGTTCATCCAGCCGGGCATGAGGTCGCGGGGGACGAAGGTCGAGGAGAGGAACGCGAGCGGAAGCACCAGGAACTGGGCGATGCCGATGACCGATTCCTCGCTGCGGGTGAGCAGGCCGAGGGCGTTCGACAGGGAGGCGAACGCCATGGCGATGAAGGCCGTGCAGATGAGGAAGACGAGGAGAACGCCGATGCCGCCGTGGAAGCGCGCACCGGCGGCCAGGCCGATGAGGAGGATGATCACGCCCTGGATGACGACGGTGATGGCCTGGTAGATGATGCGGCCGACGATCAGCGCCCCGCGCCGGACGGGCGTCACGAGGAACCGGTTGAGGGTGCCCTCCTTCATCTCGGCGACGAAGACCATGCCGCTCCAGCCGCTGGCGAAGAGGGCGGTCATGGCGACGACGCCGGGGGTGAGGTAGCCGATGTAGGAGCCGCTGCCGGTGCTGTGTGCCATGACCGAGCCGAAGAGCTTGCCGAACAGCAGCAGCCAGACGATGGGCTGGACGAGTGTGGCGAAGAGGTAGAAGGGCTGGCGGATGAAGGCTCGCAGGTCGCGGAAGGTCATGTAGCCCGACTGGCTGATGATGGCGGTCATCGGCTGGCCTCCTCGTGGGCGCTGCGGAAGGTACGGCCGGCGTGGCGGAGGTAGACGTCGTCGAGGGTGGGGGCGGACAGCGTGACGGAGACCACGCGGAGCCCGGCGGTCTCGAGTGACGACAGGACGGCGGGGGCGGCGGAGGCTCCGTGGTCGACGCGCGCGCTGACTCGGCGTTCGCTGGTGACGACGTCGCGGACGCCTTCGAGGTCGGCCAGTGCGGCTTGGACCGCGTCAGGGGGGAAGGCTTCGGCGAGTTCGACCTGGATGGCGTCGCCGTGGAGTTCGTTCTTCAGTTGGGCGGGTGATCCTTGGGCGACGATCCGGCCCTGGTCCAGGATGACGAGGTCCCGGGCGAGTTCGTCGGCCTCTTCGAGGTAGTGGGTGGTGAGGATGACGGTGACGCCTTCACCGGCCAGCTTGACGATCTCCTGCCAGAGTTCGGATCGGGCTTCGGGGTCGAGGCCGGTGGTGGGTTCGTCGAGGAAGAGGACCTTGGGCCGGTGGACGAGTCCCATGGCGACGTCGAGTTTGCGGCGCATGCCGCCGGAGTAGGTCTTGGCGAGTTGGCCGGCGGGTTTGACGAGGTCGAATCGGTCGAGGAGTTCGTCGACTCGGCTCTTGAGCGCGTTGCCGCGCAGCCCGTACAGGCGGCCTTGGAGGAGGAGGTTCTCGCGGCCGGTGGCGGCGGGGTCGACGCCGGACTGCTGGGCGACGCAGCCGATGGCGTGGCGGACCTTGCCGGGGCGGGCGACGACGTCGACGCCGGTGATCTTCGCGGTGCCGGCGTCGGGCCTGGTCAGGGTGGTGAGGATTTTGATCGTGGTGGATTTGCCGGCGCCGTTGGGACCGAGGAGGCCGAAGACCGTGCCGGCGGGGACGTCGAAGCTGATGCCGTCGAGGGCCTGGACGTCGTCGGAGTAGCTCTTCTTGAGGTCCCTGACTTCGATGGCCAGGGCTTTTTCGGACATGACGAATCTCCCGGGGGATTCCTGATGATCACTGGCTGATCCCCGGGCGACGGTCCGGCTATCGTGAGAGTGCGACCCTCGATGGGCCTGTCGCCACCCGGTGACATGGTCGAGGTGGGCTCCCGGCGGATGCGGCAACATCCGCCGGGAGCATGTCCGCTACAGCACTTTGTCCTCCTTCGTGGTGGGCTGCTCGTGCCATCGCCGCCAGTCCGGGAGGTCTTCGAGGGAACCGTCCTCGATCTCCTTGATCAGCGCTCGCACCCAGCCCAGCTCGGCGCGCAGCATCGCGGACTCGTAGTCGGCCTCGACGCAGAAGAGGCGGCGCAGTCCGTTCTCGAGGAGTTTCTCGACGAGTCCGTCGAGTTCGGCGGCCCGATCCTCCAGCAGCAGCCGCCGCTCTTTCAAGGCGGCGACGGCTTCGTCGGGGGGCAGCACCGGCAGGAGGGACAGGCCGGCCTCGAACTCCGGGAACTCCTTGCGGGGGTTGCGCAGGATGTCGCGGAGCCAGTCCCCGAGCTCGGTCTCGCCGGACGCGGTGAGGGCGTAGATGGTGCGCTCGGGGCGGCGGCCCTCCCGCACTGTCTCCACCGGTGTGATGAACCCGGCGCGGACCAGTGCGTCGACGACGGTGTAGAGCGAGCCGTAGTTCATGCGGATGCTGCGCTCTTTGCCGCGCGCCTTCAACGTGGTCGCCATCTCGTAGGGGTGCATCGATCGCTCGGACAGCACGGCGAGCACCGCGAGCGCGAGCGGGTTGGAGACCTTGCGTTTGGCCATCGCATTCCTCTGTGCGTGATATCCGGTGTCGAGTATACGCTTCCAAGGACTTTTGACTAGATATTCCACGCGAAATGACTGTCGGCCCCGGCCCTCTGATGGGAGGGTCCGGGGCCGGCGTGGCCGTGAGCAGGCGGTTTCGGGTCAGGTGGCCGTCCTCGTGTCAGATGGGCCCGTACTCCAGGACCTTCCAGCCACCGAAGCCGGGGTCGTTCACCGGCTGGAAACCGGCGGCCTCGGTGAGGACGCGGAAGTCATGGGCGTCGCGTTCGCGGCCGCCGTAGCGCAGCAGCATGTCGATGTCGAGGAATCGGGCGGGGTCCCACTGATTGGGCGGGGCGAGCACCTGTTCGATGATCAGGAGCCGGGCGGTGGTGTCCGCGCCGATCGCCGCCCGGATTCCCCGCAGGATCGCGAGGGCGTGCTCGTCGTCCCAGTCGTGCAGGACCGCCTTGAGCACGTAGGCGGAGTAGCCGCTCGGCAGCGTGGTGAAGAAGTCGCCCTCCATCACCGTCGCCCGGTCCGCGACGCCGAGGGCCTGGAGGTTGCGCCGGGCCCGTTCGGCGACCTGGGGGCGGTCGAACAGCAGACCCTTCGCTCCGGGGGTCCGCTGGAGCACCCGCCCCAGGAAGCCGCCTTCTCCGCCGCCGATGTCGGCGATTCCGGTGAACCGGGCGAAGTCATAAGTGTCCAGGAGCATGCGGGTGGTGGCGGCGGTCATCCTGGTCATCGCCTGGTCGAACAGGTCCGCGGCCCGCGACTCGGCCGCGATGTGGTCGAAGAACGTCCGTCCGAAGACGTTCTCGAAGACGGGGCGGCCGGTACGGGCACCGGTCAGGATCTCGCCGTACGGCCGCCAGACCAGTTCGTCTCCGTTGAACAGGACCATGTCCCGGACGCTGTACGGGACGTCGGAGCGCAGGCACTCGGCGAGCGGGGTGAGCGTGAAGCGGCCGTCGGTGTCTTCGCGGAAGACCTCGACGGTGGCGGCGGCGCGCAGCAGCCGGCGCAGCGCGTCGGGATTCGCGTCGGTGGCCTCGGCCAGTTCCGCGGCGGTGCGCGGGCCGGTGGCGAGGTGGTCGGCGACGCCCAGGCAGGTCAGCGCGTAGATCACCTGGGAGATCCGTTTTCCGGTCGTGAGCATGAGCATCCGTGCGACGGGTGGCAGCTCATGGGCGTTGGGCGGGCCGATGAGTCCGGTGCGCGGCGGGTTGCCGTCCATGAACCTCTCCTCGGGTGGCGTCTACCAGACGATCACGACGGCAGCGGCGAGATTGACCGCGAGCGCCGTGGTGGCGAGGGCCGTCCTGATGGCGTTCCACTTCTGCCAGCGAAGCCGGCGCGTGGGCCAGTCGGAGGGCAGCGCCTGCGGATCCTGGCTGCTGACCCACCGGTTGATGGGCACGTTCTTGGTGACCGACACCGTCATGACGGACGCCATCAGGATCGTCGCGACGGCACACAGCAGGTGCGCGGCGAGCGGGGACGCCATGATCGCGCCGAGGATGTCGGCCAGGACGGTGGTCGCGATCGTGATCGGCATGAACGGGTCGTAGCGGGTGGCCAGGAACCCGTGCGCGCGGACGTACTGCTCGCCCGGCAGTGCCAGGAGAAGTGGCACTCCGCCGAGAACGGTCCCACAGAACACGCCGACGGCGATTCCGTTTCCCACGAGGGCCAGCAGCACGATCTCTGTCACGTCCGTCCTACCTTTCGCGGCCGAGGCTCGGCGTGTCACCGGTCCGAGGCTCCCAGCGGATCCTCGAGTACGGCTCGCGGACGTGTGGACGCCCGGCCGTGGACCCGGCGGCGGTGCGCCGGCGGCGCGAGGTTCGTGGTGCGGGCTCGATCGTGGTTTGAGGAAGGTTCCAGCGGCGGTGTGGATCCTGGTGCGGTTCGAACCGCTCAGGCACGCCGGAGGTTGGGAGATGACCGTTCAGGTGCTGGCCGTCGTCGCGCTGCTCGGCAACGGCATCGTGGCCGGTGTCTTCTTCGCGGTGGCGGTGAGTGTGCTGCCGACTCTGTTCGCGCTGCCGGCGGGCCGCTACGTCGAGACGCACCGGCTGCTCGGCAGGGGCTACCACCCGGCGATGCCGCTGATCGTCAACGCGGCGACGGTGAGCGCGCTGGCGCTGGTGTTCCTGGTCCACGGGATGGCCGACCGGCTGTTGTTCCTCACCGCCGGGGTGCTGCTGATCGGCGTGCAGGCGGTGTCGCATCTGGGGAACGTCCCGCTGAACCGCAGCCTGCACGGGATCGATCCGGAGCGCCTGCCGAGCGACTGGCTGGATCCCCGGCCTCGCTGGCGGAACTGGCATCGGTTGCGTACGGCGCTCGCCCTGGTGGCGCTCGTCCTGACGAGCACGGCCACCGCGTTGTTGCACGCTTAGGAGGTCATGTGCCGGACAACGGCGAAGAACTGTCATCTTCCCGTCCTGAAGAGCTCTCGTTCCCTCTCGTCTCACCGGTCCCGTATGAGCCGAGCCCCGCCCTGGCCGGGCTTCGTGAGAGCGGCTGTCCGGTCGGCCGGATCCGGTTGCCGACGGGTGCCGTGGCCTGGCTGGTGACCAGGTATGAGGACAACCGGCTGGTGCTGGCGGATCCGCGGTTCAGCCGGGCGGCGGCGGCGGCGCCGGGCGCGCCGCGGGCCCGGCGGGTGCCGCTGGAGGCCGCGTCGCTGACAACGCTGGACCCGCCGGAGCACACCCGGGTGCGGCGGCTGGTGATGGGGGCCTTCACGGAGCGGCGGATCGCCCGGTTCGCCGATCGCGTCCAGGAGTTCGCCGAGAAGCTGTTCGCGCGGATGGCGTTGCACGGACCGCCGGCCGATCTCGTCGCCGATCTCGCGCGCCCGCTGCCGTTCATGACCATCTGCGACATCCTCGGTGTGCCGGCGAGCGTCCACGACCGGTTCAGGTCGTGGACCGAGACGTACCTCAACGTGACGGGCCGGGAGCCGGCCGAGATCGAACGGGCCGGAGAGAGTCTGCGCGGTCATCTGCGCGAGCTGGTCGCGCTCAAGCGCCGGGAGCCGGGCGAGGACCTGCTGAGCGCGCTGGTCGCGGCGCGGGACGAGGAGTTGTTGTCCGAGTCGGAGCTGGTGGCGCTCGGGGTGACGCTCCTGGTCGCGGGCTATGAGACGGTCGTGGGTTATCTGTCGGGGGCGGTGGTGGCGCTGTTCCGTCACCCCGATCAGCTCGACCGGCTACGCGCCGTCCCGGGTCTGGTGCCGACGGCGGTGGAGGAGTTGCTGCGGTACACGCCGGCGCCCGCGACCGGAGGGACGATCCGGGTCGCGCTGGAGGAGGTGCGGATCGGCGGTGTGACGATCGCTCCGGGTGAGGCGGTACTGCCCGCGATCACGTCGGCCGACCGGGACGCCGCGGTCTTCTCCGCACCGGACCGGCTCGACGTCACGCGGACGCCGAATCCGCACCTGGCGTTCGGTCATGGGCCGCATCGCTGCCTGGGTGCGCCGCTGGCCCGCGCGCAGCTGACGATCGCGCTCGGTGGTCTGTTGCGGCACTTCCCGGCGCTGCGCCCGGCGGTCCCGGTCGAGGAGCTGGAGTGGCAGACCACCGGGATGGTGCGCCGTCCGGTGGCGCTGCCGGTCATCTGGTAGCCGCCCTCCGGGCCGGAACGCGGTGGGCACGGTCTGGCCGTGCCCAAGTCGTGTGAGAACGCCAGGACCATCTGTCTTCTCTCCTTTGCCG
>NZ_JBFAUT010000027.1:0-51684 GCF_040679475.1 Actinoallomurus sp. NPDC052274 | reverse complement strand
GCTCCCCCCGGGGGGGGGGGGCCCGGGGGGGGGCGGCGGCGGACCTTGGGCCGCCCCCCCCGGGGGCGCCCGGGGGGGGGCCGGGGCGGGCCGCCCCCCCCCGCGTTCGGGTGCTCAGGGGGCGCGCAGGACGAGGGCGGCGTTGAAGCCGCCGAAGCCGCGGGCGACCACGAGGGCGGAGCGGACCCGTGACCGGCGCGGCCGGTCCCGTACGAGGTCCAAGCCGTGGTCCGGTACGGGCTGCTCGACGCCGACGGTGGGCGGGATGACACCGTCGCGGATCGCGAGCAGTGCCGCGACGACGTCGAGTGCCGCGCCGCCCGCGTAGAGGCGGCCGGTCATCGTCTTCGGGGCGGTGACAGGGACGCGGCCGGGCCCGAAGACGCCGGTGAGCGCCTCCGCCTCGCTCCGGTCGAATTCCGGCACGCCCATGGCGTCGGCGAAGACGACGTCGATCGCGTCGGGTTCCATCCGGGCGTCGGCGAGCGCGTTCTCGATGGCGCGGGCGAGGGTCGGAGGGCGGTCGCTTCCGGGGGGCGGGTCGAACGTCGCGGCGTAGCCGGCGATCTCCCCGTAGACGCGGGGGGCGCCGCGTTCGGCGGCATGGTCGGCGTCCTCGACGACGAGGAGGGCGCCGCCTTCGCCGGGGACGTACCCGCAGGCGTCGACGTCGAAGGGCAGGTAGGCGCGGCGGGTGTCGTCGCGGGTGCTCAGCCGGCCGGAGCTGAGCTGGGCGACGAGGCCGTACGGGCACAGGGAGGCGTCGGCGCCGCCGGAGACGACGAGCCGGGTGCCCTCGCGGATCAGGCGGCGCGCGTGCGCGAGCGCGTCGAGCCCGCCGGCCTGTTCGGTGGCGATGACCCCGCAGGGGCCGCGCATGCCGTGCCGGATGGAGATCTGGCCGGTGGTCGCGGCGTAGAACCAGGCGATCGACTGGTAGGCGCCGACGAACCGGGGGCCGCGGCCCCACAGGTTGACCATCTCCTTCTGGCCGAACTCGGTGCCGCCGGAAGAGCTGGCGGTCACGACGGCCATCTCGTACTCCGGCAGGGTGGCGGGGTTCACGGCGGCGTCACCGAGCGCCATGTCCGCCGCTGCGACGGCCATGTGGGTCCAGTGGTCGGTCTGGACGATGAGGCGGCTGGGGACGTGGTCGCGGGCGGTGAAGTCGCGGACTTCGCCGGCGATACGGACGGGGTACTGCGACGGGTCGAAGCGCGTGATGGGCCCGAGGGCCCGGCGCCCGGCCAGCGTCGCCAGCCAGTAGGCGCCGGTGCCCAGGCCGTTCGGTGTGACGGCTCCGAGGCCGGTGATGACGGCTCTGCTCACGTCATGCCGTCCCGGGGCGGGCGAGGAGCATGGCGGTCTGGAATCCGCCGAAGCCGCTGCCGACGCTCAGTACGACGTCGGTCCGGTGGTCCCGTGCGACGCGGGGCACGTAGTCCAGATCGCATTCGGGGTCGGGCGTGCGCAGGTTCGCGGTGGGGGGCACGACGTTGTGCTCGATCGCGAGGGCGCAGGCGGCGATCTCGATCGATCCGATCGCGCCGAGGGAGTGCCCGATCATCGACTTGATGGAGCTGACCGGGACCTCGTAGGCGCGGTGGCCGAGGCTGCGTTTGAACGCGGCGGTCTCGTGGCGGTCGTTCTGCTTGGTGCCGGACCCGTGGGCGTTGATGTAGTCGATGTCGTCGGGCCCGATACCGGCCCGCCGCATGGCGACGGTGATGGCCTCGGCCATCTCCCGGCCATCGGGGCGCAGGCCGGTCATGTGGAAGGCGTTGCTCCGGTTGGCGAACCCGATGCACTCGGCGTAGACGTGCGCGTCGCGCCGGCGGGCCCGGTCCAGGTCCTCCAGCACGAAGACCGCCGCGCCCTCGCCGAGCACGAAACCGTCGCGGTTCCGGTCGAAGGGCCGGGAGGCGTGTTCGGGGTCGTCGTTATTGGGCGACGTCGCCTTGATGGCGTCGAAGCAGGCGGAGGTGATCGGGGAGATCGGGGCGTCGGTGGCCCCGGCCACGACCACGTCGGCGGAGCCCTCCTCGATCAGCTGCACGCCGTACGCGACGGCGTCCAGTCCGGAGGTGCAACCGGTGGAGATGAGCCCGACGGGGCCTTCGGCTCCGCACTTCCAGGCGACCTCCGCGGCGAGTGTGCTCGGCACCATGTAGCCGTAGAGTTGCGGCACGCCGTACAGGTGGTCGACGAGCCAGTGGCGTCCGCCGTCGCTGAGGACGATGTACTCCTCCTCCAGCCCCATGGTGCAGCCCACCGCGCTGCCGAGGCTGACGCCGATGCGGGAGGGCGGCAGTTGGTCGAAGACCAGGCCGCTGTCCTCCATGGCCTCGCCGGCGGCCACGACGGCGAGCTGGGCGGCGCGGTCCATCCGCCGGATCTCCTGGGGCGACAGGCCTTCGGCGACCGGGTCGAAGTCACACTCGCCGGCCATCCGGGACCGGAACCCGGACGGGTCGAAGAGGGTGATGGTGCGGGTCGCCGTGCGGCCCGCGGTCAGCATGTCCCAGAAGGCCTTGGTGCCGATGCCTCCGGGGGCGGTCACGCCGATGCCGGTGATGACGGCCCTTCGATCTCGTGTCCTCATCCGTGGCCCACCTGGAGCGTCGGATCGGCGGCGTTCGGGAGCGGCTCGGTGTCGACGTGCCCCAGTTCGGGGCGAGGGGCGAGCGGGCTCAGGTGGAAGACGACGAGGGCCTGCTCCTCACCGTCGTTCTCCAGGCGGTGGCGGGCCTTGATGGGGACCATGAGGGAGTCGCCCGCATTGAGCCGGACCGGCTGGTCCTCGACCTTCATGACCATCGTTCCGCGGACGACGTACAGGAACTCCTCGGAGTACGGGTGGTAGTGCTCGGAGACGTGTTCGCCCGGTTCGAGCGTGAGCTGCCCCATGAATCCGGAGGTCGAGGCGACCGTCTTGGGGCTCAGCAGGACGCGGATGTCGCCGCCGCGCCGCCGGTTCGGCGCGACGTCCCGCGCGTTGATCTTCTGGGCTGGCGATGTGGACACGAGGGTGACTCCTGGATCGAAGAAGACTGGGCGGTCGGATGCGTCAGGTCGCCGACCAGACGTAGAAGGGCTGCGCCATCGCGTCTTTGGGCTCTTTCCAGTCAGGGTCGTACGGCCGCACGTGGTTGGTGAGCCGCTCGCTGAGGTCGACGTACAACGGGTGGCTGCGCGCCTTGTAGAGGTTGGGAGTGACGTCGTCCTCCGCCTCGACCAGATGGAAGTAGAGGTCGTGGAAGCGGAACAGGGTGCGGCGCGACACCCCGACCATGTGCGGGAGCTCGGTGGCGTCCGACTCGGCGAACAGCTTGGCCACCGCGTCGGCCTGGTCCGGTTCCATTCGGGCGACGATCAGGGTCCTGTTCGGCATGGTCTCTCCCTGGGCGTTTCGGGTGACGAGGTCGATGGGCCGCACCGGGCGGCGCGACCGGTGCGGTCAGGTGAACAGGCTGGGGAGGGCGGCTCGACGCCCGGTGCGGAGGCGCTGGTGCCGCGCCGGTGTCAGGGCCGGGCGGGGTGCGTCTCCTCCGGGTGGGTGTCGACGCTCAGCTCCGAGACGCTGCGCATCAGGGCCTCCTGGAACGTCGCGCGGAACTCTTCGGGCGTGCGGGCCGGCGCCCGGTGGGTGAGGTACGGCGCGAGCCTCTCCTCGGTCTGGTGCACGCCCTGCTGCGCGCCCATGTGCCGCGCGATCGCGAAGAAGTCGCCTTCGTAGTGGATGATCCGGACGAGGATGTCGTCCTTGACGAAGACGGCGGTGCCGAGCAGGCGTCCGGCCGGCTCTCCGTTCTCGTCTCGGAGGACCGGGGAGTCGACGCGCTGGAACCCGTCGAAGATCTCTGCGAGCTCGTCCTCACATCCCGGCTTGACCCGGTACCGGATGGCTGCGTACGGCATGACGTCCTCCCCTTGCCGGCGTGCTCCCCCGCCGACGTGCTCGCTGCGGCGTGCTGTCGACTCATCGCACACGCCTGGGCTTGAACCTGGCTCGATGCCACGTCCATCCGCGTCAGGCGACCCGGACCCGGCTGTGGTCTCCGAGGACGAAGCGGTGCGCCTGTGGGGTGGAGATCGCGGGTTTGATCTCGACGTCCTTGCCGATGAGCGAGTCGCGGATGCGCCGGACGCCGATCACCGAGGAGCGCTCCATCACGATCGAGAACTCCAGCTCGGTGTCGGTCAGCGTGCAGCCGGGGCCGATCGAGGTGAAAGGGCCGACGTAGGTGTCGCGCACGGTCGCGCCGGCTCCGACGACCAGCGGCCCGACGAGTCGGGATCCGGTGACCCGCGCGCCTTCCTCGATGACCACGCGCCCGGCGATCTCGGTGGCGTCGTCGAGGACGCCGTGGTTGTACGGCTCGAGGGTCTCCAACACGAGGCGGTTGCACTCGAGCATGTCCTCGACCCGCCCGGTGTCCTTCCAGTAGCCGGTGATGACGTGGGATCGGACGTCGGCGCCGCGTTCGAGGAGCCGGCCGATCGCGGTGGTGATCTCCAGTTCGCCGCGGTCGCCGGGCTTGATCGTGCGGACCGCCTCATGGATGGCGGGCGTGAACAGGTAGACGCCCACGATGGCCAGGTCGCTGCGCGGCCGCTCGGGCTTCTCCGCGACGCCGACGAGGCGGCCGGTCTCGTCGAGCTCGGCGACGCCGAACCGGGTGGGATCGTCGACGCGCGTCAGCAGGATGTGGGCGTCGGGCCGGGATCGGCGGAAGTCCTCGACGATGCCGCGTACGCCGTCGACGATGAAGTTGTCGCCGAGGTACATCACGAAGTCGTCGTCGCCGAGGAACTCCCGCGCGATCAGCACGGCGTGCGCGAGGCCGAGCGGTGCCTCCTGCGGGATGTAGGTGACGCGCAGTCCGAACCGTGAGCCGTCACCGACGGCACGCCGTACCTCATCGGCGGTGTCGCCGACGATGATCCCGACGTCCTGGATTCCGGCGGCGCGGATCGCGTCGAGGCCGTAGAAGAGGACCGGTTTGTTGCCGATGGGGACGAGTTGTTTCGCGGATGTGTGGGTGATGGGGCGCAGCCGGGTGCCGTGCCCGCCCGCCAGGACCAGTGCCTTCACTGCGGACCTCCACGAGATGGTCGTTTTCGGTGAGGTCATGCTCGCGGTGTCCGCTGGTCGTGCGCTCAAGGCGGATTGAGGCGGCGCCGAATAACTGGCCGGGGACTATCCGGCGGAATACGTAACGCGACAACCGAGTCGATTTCCGACATCGGAGATGAGTTGCTGGAATTCCCCTTTCAGGCGCGTCTCGCTGCCGCGTTCCGTCACCCCCACCAGCCAGCGCGTGCCGCCCGGGGCGACGTTGTAGACGCTGTAGGTGATCGCGCTGCCGCGCTGGTGGGGCACCACCGCGTGCTCGCCGCGGTACCACCAGCTCCCCTGCAGCCCGATGACGTGCTGGTCAGCGTCGACCTCGAAGCTCCACTCGACCGTCTCTCCGTCAGGGGTGGCCGTGATGTGCTGGACACCCCTGCCGGGAGACACCTGACCGGCCTTTTTCGACAGGCCGGGGAAGGAATGGATCAGCGCCTGCCAGGTTTCGTCGACCGTCGCTTCGACCACGGCGGAAACCGTCCACTCCGGCCGCTTCGACCCGCTCATTCGACAAAGTCCCCTTCCGGTCGTCCGTTGATCAGGAAACGGGAATCAGTTCCCCGTTCATGGAACCGGCGATGCCACCACGAGTCAAGCGGAAGAATCGATCAGGGTCGGTATGCTTGAAGCAGATACCAGGGCCGCGGAATGACCCTGCTCGGCAGCGTGACCGTCGAGTCGAACCGGAATCCCGCGCCCTCGATGAGGCCGACGAACTCCTCCTCCGTGCGCACCCGGCCGCCGGTGACGACCTGCAGGCCGACGCTCATGCTGTCGACGTCGGACGGCTCCGGCCCGCTCGGCCGTACCCAGTCGATGACCACGAGCCGGCTGCCGGGCGGCGCGCCGCGATAGCAGCTCGCCAGGATCCTGGCCACGTCCTCGTCGCCCCAATCGCACAGGACCTGCTTGATGATGTAGAGGTCGCCGGCGGGCGGCGCGTCGGCGAAGAAGCTGCCCTCGACGAAGCTGAGCCGGTCGGCGACGTCGCTGCCGGCCGTCGCCTCCCGGCCGCCCTCAACGATGCCGGGCAGGTCGAAGACCATGCCCTTGGCGTGGGGAGCCGCCCGCAGCACCCGGGACAGCAGAACGCCCCAGCTGCCACCCACGTCCACGATGGTCGAGTACGCCGACAGGTCGTAGTGCTCGGCGATGACCTCGCCGGCGTCGATGCTGAGGTCGGCCATCGCGGCCGCGTGCCACGACCGCTCCTGCGGGTGATGGCCGTAGTACTCGTAGAGGTTCTCGCCGGCCTCGTCCAGGACCATGCGGCCGGTCAGCACCGACTCGTGCAGCCGGGCCGCGCGGTTCCAGATGCCCGGCGTGGTGTTCATCAGGATGACGTTGCCGAGGCCGCCGTCTCCGGTGCGCAGATACTCCCCCACGGCGGTGAGCGCGTACCGGCCGTCGGCGTCGCGCTGTACCACCCCGAGGGTGGCGCACGCGCCGAGGAAGCGGCCGAAGGATCCGGGGTCCGCCTCGATCTCGGCGGCGAGGTCCGCGGCGGTCCGCGGTCCGCCGGAGAGGCGTCCGGCGAGGTCGAACCGGACCGCTGCCGAGAGGATCTGCGCGTCCCAGGGGCGGAAGACGATCCGGTTGAGCTGTTGGGCGGGATGGGGCTGGGCCTCGCTGCTGTCCGACGCCGCCGACATGGGCCACCTCCGATGGGGTCGCTGGTGCGGGATTCGTATGGCCGTACTGCTGTTCGAGGATGCGGACAGCGGCTCGAGACCAGCTCGACGGCCGCTGGCCGGGGATGAGTTCGGGTCGCCCGCGCGAGGTCGGTGAAGATCCATCCTCGCGAGGTCAGTGGAAGGTCACGGTCGTGTGCATGCCTTCGAACGCGCTCTTGACCCCCGTCTGGGGGTTCCGGACGAACGAGAGCAGGCTGTAGCGCCCCGGCTTCAGGTCGATCCGGAAGATGGCCTCGTGCCCGGGGGAGATCGCGAGCATCCCGCCGGCGGTCGCGCCGAACGGATCGGGTACCGAGGTGGTGTCACCCTTGCGCAGCGCGTCGAGGTAGGCCTGGACGTCCTCGTCCGTCGTGCCCGGCCGTACGGCGGCGATGATGAGCTCGTGCGGCTGCCGGGTGTGGTCGGTGACGCGCAGCACGGCGTGGGCGGACAGCCGTGGCGACACCGCGAACCGCTGGCCCGCGGGCGTTTCCCGCGCGTCGACCGTCCCGTTGTACCGCAGCGGGGTGTGCCGGCTCCGCGGCCCTTCGGCGACCTGGACGCGCTGCAGGTGCGTCCGGCCGCCGCCGCAGCCGTCCGTGGCGCCGTTCAGGGCCGTGTCGGACAGGTAGTAGGTCCCCGGTTCCAGGTGGGTGGTCACCGAGACGGGGGCGGCCGGGAAGACCGACGCGCCTCCATTGAAGTCGACGTCACGGTAGATGCCGCGCAACGCCGGGAGGGCGACCGCCGGATCGGTCGAGTAGCTCGCGCCGAACTCCGCGGCGACCTGGTCCATCGTCGCCGTTCCGCGCAACCGCAGCACCGACCACCAGCGGCCGTCGGCGACCGGAGTGCTCACCCGGAAGGTGACCGGGCCGGGCGCGAGCGGATCGGGGGTGGCGGCGCAGAAACCGTCGGCGGTGACCTCGACGGGGACGAGCGGTATGGCGTGGGGCGGCGCGGCGTGCGGCGCGGTGTCGCGTGGCGCGGCGTGCGCCGCCGGCACCGCGGTGAGCGCGGCGGCCGTCAGGGACAGCGCCGTCAGTGTTCTGGACGACCAGGACGGCATGAGTGGATCCTTTCCTCGAAGTGTCGCGGCCGGGCGACCGCTGGACGATGTGACGGTCTTCCCGGCCGCGTGCCGAGTCGTGGTGCCCGCGATCTCGACGCGCCCGGAGGCCCGTACGCCAGGAACCGGCTCAGCCGAGCACGGTCCGCAGGTAGGAGGCGGCCGGTTCGGCGTCCTGCAAGGCGCCGCGGAAGCCGATGTAGCCGTCGGGACGTACGAGGTAGAGACGGCCCTGTCGGGACCCCGAGGGGGCGTACACGTCTCGCAGGGCGGGTGCCGGGTCGCTGAGGACCATCAGCCGGGTCTCATGACCCCGGAGCACGGTCCGCAGTGCGGAGGCCGCCGCGCTCGCGGCGGGGTCGCGGTCGCGCGTCCACCCGCCCGGGTCTCGGAAGCCGTTCGCCAGGCTCTCCCCCGCCGGTCCGTCCGGGACCATGAGGAGGGTCCAGCGGTCGTCGTCCCGCCACTCGCGGAACAGCGAGGAGGTCCCGATCGGGGCGTCCGGCGCCCGTTCACCGGCCCGTGGGCCGTCGGCGTCGCCGAGCAGCTCGCGGGTCAGCGGGGAGTCGTGGTAACCGAAGCGCAACTGGGTGCGCTTGCGGCGGTTGACGGTCACCGCCCGCAGCAGTGCCTCGCGCTCCGGCGCGGGCTGGACGCCGAAGTCCAGTGACCGCTCGGTCCGCTCGAGGAGTTCGAGTGCGACCGGTCGGCGTTCCGCCTCGTAGCTGTCGACCAGCGTCTCCGGGGCTCCGCCGCGGATCACCGCGGCGAGCTTCCAGCCGAGGTTGACCGCGTCTTGGACGCCGGTGTTCATGCCCTGCGCGTACACGGGGGCGAACACCCGCGCGGAGTCGCCGACGAGGAGGCACCGGCCGACCCGGAACCGCGACGCGATGCGGTTCTGCAGCCGCACGCGCCACGCGAACCGGCCGTCCGACAGTCCGATGTCACCGACTCCGCACACCTCGCGCATCTCCGCCCCGATCTCCTCCAGGTCCGGGTCACCGCCACGCGCGGCCGCCTCGGCACGCCGTACGACGAAGACGCGATGCCGTCCGTCCGGCAGCGGAACGAACCCGGCGTGGCCGTTCGCGCCGAAGAACATGTGGGCCTCCCCCTGTTCCACCGGCAGCGGCAGCCGGATCCGGGCGTCGGCCTGCAGCACCCGCAGGCCGAACCGGCGCTGTTCCTCCCATTCGACGCCGAGGGCCTCGCGGACGCCGCTCGCGGCGCCCTGCGCCGCGATCAGCCACGACGTGCGGATCACTGTTCTCCCGCCGTCCGCGCGGCTCAGTGTCACCTCGACGGCGTCGTCCTTGCGCACGGGATCGGTCGCCGAGGTGCCGCGTTCCACCTGGACGCCGAGGTCGTTCAGCCGGCCTTCGAGGCGGCGTTCGGTGACCGCCTGGCTGATCAGCAGCGGGTAGGGGCGTGGGCTGTCCGGTTCGGCCATGTCGACGGTGCCGATCGCCTCGCCGAACAGGTGGTAGACGCGGTTCCGCAGCTGGACTCCCTCGTCGACGTAGTCGTCCACGGCGAGGCCGATGCCGTCGAAGACCTCGAGGGTCCGCTGGTAGACCGTGCAGCCCCGGCTGCTGTCCCGGGGGACGGCCAGCTCGTCGACCACCCGGCACGCGACGCCGCGCCGCGTGAGTTCGATCGCCGCGGTCAGGCCGACCGGCCCCGCGCCCACGATCAGCACCTCGGTGTCCATGGCGCTCCTTCGACGACTCGTCGGTGGCGGCGCGAACCCCGCCACGTGCGTCCGATGGTCGGGTCGGCCGCTCTCGGGCGGCTCGAGCGCCGCTGGGGTCCGTCGCCGGCGCGTCCGGGCGACGCTCCAGCGGTCTTCTAGCCCGCCTTCCTACGGTCGGTCTCGCCGCCGCGGGCGCCGCGGCCGCCGTGGAATCCGGAGGTCTTCCGATGGCTGGACGCCGAACGCGTCTCATGACCGCCGCTGTGACGCTGACGGCGTCCGCGCTGGCCACCGTTTCGCCCACCCCCGCACTCGCCGCCGTCCGGCCGGCGCTCGTCGCCGCGGGCGACCCGTTCGCGGGCTGTGCGGCGGACGCCGGAGGCGGTGACACGTTCGCCGCCGGCTCCCAGGCGGAGCCGTGGATCGCCGTCGATCCGGCCGACGAGCGGCACTGGGTCGTGGCTTGGCAGCAGGACCGCTGGGGATACGGCAGCGCCCGCGGCGCGGTGACCGCCGTGACCCGCGACGGCGGGCGGACGTGGCGGCGGGTCGTCCTGCCGGTGACGCTCTGCGCGGGCGGCCGGTACGGGCGGATCACCAACGTCTGGCTCGCCTTCGCGCCGGGCGGCCGGCTCTACGCGACGCTCGTCGCGGCCGGTGTGAGCCCGCTGAGCACGGGGATCGCGGTCCTGACCTCCGCGGACGGCGGAGACACGTGGAGCGGTCCGACGCAGATCGTCAGCGACCCGATGAGCGACTACTTCAATGACAAACCGGCCCTGACCGTCGATCCGTCCGACCCCCGGCGGGTCTACCTGGTCTGGAATCGGCGGCACCAGGCGGACGACCGGCACTCGCTGCTGTACAGCCGTAGCACGGACGCGGGACGCACGTGGGAACCCGCCCGGTCGATCTACCAGCCGTCGCAGGGCCGGGGCACGATCGGCAACCAGATCGTCGTCCTGCCCGACGGGACGCTGCTGAACGTGTTCCACGAAGCGCCGTTCGCGATCGGCGGCGCGAGTGCCGCGCCGTCCGGAGTGGCCGGAGCCGCACCTGCCGCCGCGACGGGCGACCAGATCCAGGTCATCCGCTCGGCCGACCACGGCGCCACCTGGTCGGCGCCGACCACGATCGCCGAGCCCCGGCTGGCCACCCCGGTCCTGCCCGGAACGACGACGCCGATCGTCGGTGGCTCGATCGTGCCGGACGTCACCGTCGACCGCCGGGGCCGGGTCTATGTCGTTTGGGCCGACGGGTCGTTGAGCGGCAGCGGCAGCGCGATCGCCCTGACCGTCTCCGCCGACGGCGGGCACTCCTGGACGCGCCCGGTGAAGATCAACCACACGCCCGACTCGGCGGCCGGCGGGACCGGGCAGGCGTTCCTTCCCCAGGTCGACGCCGCCCCCGACGGTTCGCTGGCGGTGGGTTACTACGACCTGCGCGACGACACCACCGATCCCGCGGTCGCGGCCGACCACTGGATCGCCCGCTGCCACGGCGACCGCTGCGCCGCCGGTGCCGCCGGATGGCAGGAGCGGCGCACCGGTGGACCCTTCGACCTGGGAACCGCCATCCGCTGGTTCGACGGGCCGTTCCTCGGCACGTACACGGGGCTCGCGCACACGAGGCATCGGTTCGTGGCCGCGTTCGTGATGACGGGCGGGGCCGCCGGCGACCCCCAGGACGTGTACGTCACGAGCGTGCCGTTCTGTTCCGCCCGCTCCTGCGCCTGATCCGCCATTCTCTATCGGAAGGAAGACGAAATGATCGCCGAACTGCTGGTCCGGTCGGGCACGAAGCTGGTTCGCATGTACCCGCCTGAGGGGCGGGCGTACTGGGCGGCGCGCTTCTGGGACCGTACCGCCGCCGAGCGCCATCCGCTGCTCGGCGACGAGTTCCGCGAACAGAAGGCGGCAATCGCCGACCTGCTGAAACGGTACGGGGCGAACGCCCGCAAGGTGATCGAGTTCGCCTGCGGGACCGGTGAGTTCACCGAGATGGTCGCGCGGCTCACTTCGGCCGAGGAGATCGTGGCGAATGACATCTCCGAGCAGGCGCTGCGACTGACCTCCGAACGGGTCGGCGACGACCGCCTGCGCCTCGTCCACGGCGACTTCTGGAAGGACCACGACCTGGGTACGGCCGATCTGGTCGTGTGCATCGACGCGGTGCATCACATCGGCGAGGTCGGGGCCGTCCTGCGGCGACTGCGCGAGTTCGTGGCCCCGGGTGGCGTGCTCGTCACGAACGTCTGGACCGTCGACCACTTCCACGAGTTCCAGCGGCAGCGCTACGGAGCCGTTCGCCACCTGGGCCGCTGCGCGCTGTTCTTCGGCAGCGCGGCGCTGATCCGGGCGACCGACGGGCGGGTGCGCACCGCCTCGTACCGCACCCAGCTGCTGACCCGCCGGGAGGTCACGGCCGTGGTCGAGGAGACCTTCGACGAGGTCCTCGCGGTCGCGCCCAGCCGCAACTTCATCGCCTTCGCCTGCCGGGCGTGAGGCAGACCGAGGCGTCACCGGCCGGCTCGTATCCAGAGATGAGGGATGTCATGCCTGACGACCAGACGTCCGTGCTGATCGTCGGAGGGGGGTTGACCGGGCTCTCGGCCGCCGTGTTCCTCCGGGTCCACGGAGTGCCCGTGACCCTGGTGGAGCGGCACCGCGGCGTCCTGCTGCATCCCCGCGCCCGCACGGTGAATCCCCGCACCCTGGAGCTGTTCCACCAGGCGGGCCTGGCCGAGGCCATCGTCGCCGGGCGGAACCGCGCCGCCGGCGAACTGATGATCACTGCGGAGACGCTCACCGGCCGCGAGCGTGTGCGCCGGGGGGCGGAGGCCCCGGACGGGGAGCACCTCATCAGTCCCTGCCCGTGGACGCCGATCGACCAGGACAGGTTGGAGGTCCTTCTGCGCGCACACGCGGAGAAGCTGGGCGCGAACCTGCGGTTCGGTGTGGAGCTGACCTCGTTCGAGCAGGACGACGACGGCGTCGTCGCGAGCGTGCGGGACGCCGCGGGCGGTCCAGCGGGCGTCGTCCGGGCGTCCTATCTGATCGCCGCGGACGGCTGCGGCAGCCCGGTCCGGCGCCGGCTGGGCATCGGACGTCCCGGCCCCGGCCTGCTCGGCAGCACGATGACCCTGGTCTTCGACGCCGACCTGGACGAGCACGTCCGCGGCCGGAGCATCGCGGTGTGCCATGTCGACCACCCGGCGCCGGGCACCGTGCTGCTCCCGCACGACGGCCGGGGCCGGTGGGTGTTCAGCACGCCGTGGGAGCCCGCGCGTCCTGGCGGTTCGGCGGACACCGATGGACCCATCGATCTGGACGACGAACGCGCGCTCCTGCTGATCCGTGCCGCGGTCGGCGATCCGGGGCTCCGGGCGCGTGTCGTGCCGCAGCTGGATGACGGCACGCGGTTCCTCCGGTACGACATCGAGGCGTTCGTGGCCGAGCGGTTCCGCGCCGGGCGGGTGTTCCTCGCCGGCGACGCCGCGCACGCGATGCCGCCGGTCGGGGCGCTGGGGTCGGGTACCGGGATTCAGGACGCGCACAACCTGGCGTGGAAGCTGGCCGCCGTGCTGGCCGGCCGTGCCGGTCCGGCGCTGCTGGACACGTACGAGGCCGAGCGCGGACCGGTGGCGGAGTTCACGCTCCGCCAGGCGCTGCTGCTGATGCGCGACCGCACCGGCCGCGATGTGCTCGGGACCGACGAGCCGGCCGCGGCGTACGACTCGGTCGTCTTCGGTTATCGCTACCCGGCGCCCGGCGGGGAGACCGCGGTGCACGGTGCCGGCGGTCCGGTGCCGGCGGCGGTCGCTCCCGAAGAGCTGACCGGCCTGCCGGGGACACGGGCCCCGCACGTGACGATCCGGTACGAGGGCCGGGTCTGTTCCACCCTCGACCTGTACGGCTCCGACGCGGTGCTGATCGCGGGTCCCGAGGGTGCGGAATGGGCCGCGGCCACCACCGCCGCCGCCGAACGGCTCGGGACGCCGCTCCGGGTCCATCGCCTCGGCGCCGACCTGGATGACCCGGACCAATGGTGCCGTCGGCACCGGGTCGGCCCGGCCGGAGCCGTGCTGGTGCGGCCCGACGGGTTCGTGGCCTGGCGCGCCGCCGACGGTCCGGCGGGTGTGGATCCGGACACCGCCGTGGCGGACGCCCTCAGCGGTCTCTGGTGTCTCGCGTGAATCGAGGGGGTTCCATGCGCGTTCTGTTCACCACCTTTCCCTCACCCTCCCATTTCTTCCCCATGGTTCCCCTGGCCTGGGCACTGCGCACCGCCGGTCACGAGGTCGCCGTCGCGGCTCAGCCGGCGTTCCTCCCCGTCGTGACAGGGACCGGCCTGCCGGCCGTCCGCGCGGGCGAGGACGCCGACATCAACGCGGTCTGGTACGGCGACGCGGAGGGCGAGCCGTCCTGGAAGAACGATGAGGAGCGGCGGGCCGCCCGTGCGATGCGCATGTTCGCCGTGGTCGGCTCCGCGATGGCCGACGACGTGATCGGCTTCGCCCGGCGCTGGCGCGCCGACGTCATCGTGTACGAGCCGCGCGCGTACGCCGGTCTGGTCACCGCGGAGCGGCTCGGGCTGCCGCTCGTCCGCCATCTGTGGGGCACCGACTACACGTACGGGCGCTGGTCGACCGAGGGCCCGGCGCTGGCACCGCTGCTGGAGGCTCACGGCGTACCCGGCTCCGACCACCTGGGAGCGCTGACCGTGGACGTCTGCCCGCCCGCTCTGCAGCTGGCCGCCGCACCGAACCGCAGGCTCATGCGGTACGTGCCCTACAACGGCTCGGGCGTCGTCCCCGACCTGCCCGCGGAGCCGGGTGACCGGCCCCGGGTCTGTGTGACGTGGGGGACGACCTTCGTGAAGTACACCGGGCACCTCGACCCGGTGCGCGTGACCGTCGAAGCCCTGGGCGGGCTGGACGTGGACATCGTCGTCGCCATCGGAGCGGGCTACCGCGACCTCCTCGGCACTTTGCCGCCGCGGACGCGGGTCCTGGAGTCGGTGCCGCTCAACCTGGTGCTGCCGGCGTGTAACGCGATCGTTCACCAGGGCGGGGCCGGAACGACGCTCACCGCGGCCGTCCAGGGGGTGCCGCAGCTGGTGGTCCCGTCATTCGCCGACGAGCCGGTCAACGCCCGGCAGGTCGTGGCCGGGGGCGTCGGTCGTTCCCTCCCGCTCACGGAGGCCACCGCGGATCAGGTGTTCACCGAGATGCGCGCGCTGCTCGACGGAGCGCAGTACGGCGCGGCCGCACGCCGGGTCCGCGACGAAGCGTCCGCGCAGCCGTCCCCCCGGTCGTTCGTGGCGGCCATCGAGGACATCGCCGCGGCACGCGTCTGACTGGAACAGGGGCCATGACCCGGCCGGGGACGTCCCCGGCCGGGCCGTGTCCGTCACCGGGCCCGGAACTCCAGGACGGTCAGCCCCGCGGCGCTGCGGTCGGCGACGAACGCCAGGCCGGCGGCGCCCGCGAGCTCCTGGAACTCCTCCAGCGTCCGCTCCCGGCCGCCGGCGAACACCATCATGTCCATGTCGAGGAACTTCACGACGTCGAGCGTGTTGGGGGGTTCGACGATGTGCTCGATCACGAACAGCCGGGCGCCGTCGTTGCCCAGCGCGCGGCGCGCGTTGGCGAGGATGCGCGCGGCGTCGTCGTCGGGCCAGTCGTGCAGGACGAACTTGAGCACGTAGGCGTCGCATCCGGCCGGGAACTCCGTGAAGAAGTCGCCGGCGATCAGTTCCACCCGGTCCGCCACACCGCGCTCGCGCAGCAGCGGCAGTGCGCCGTCGACCGCGCTGGGGCGGTCGAACAGGACTCCCTTGCACTGGGGGTGACGCACCAGCAGTTCGGCGAGCAGGTATCCCTGTCCCCCGCCGACGTCGGCGACCCGCGAGAAGGAGGACAGGTCCAGCAGTCCGCCGATGACACCGACGCCCCGCCGATTCGTCGCGGTCATCGCCCGGTGGAAGATCTCGGCGGAGTCCGGGTGGTGGTCGAGGTAGCCGAAGAGCGACTCGCCGAACACCTCCTCGAACGACGGCCGCCCGGTCCGCGCGGTGTGGGCGATGGCCTCGTACGGGCGCCAGAACATCTCGGTGCCGTTCATCAGGACCAGGTCCCGGAGGCTCTGCGGGGCGCCGGCGCGCAGGAAGTCCGACATCGGCGTCAGTTCGTACTCCCCGCCGGGGCGCTCGACGAACACGCCATAGGCGGTGGCGCACCGAAGGATCCGGCGGAGCGCGAGCGGGTCGGCGCCCGTCAGCCGGGCGAGCTCGGTCACCGGTTTCGGTCCGTCGGCGAGGTGGTCGGCCACACGGAGGTCGGTGAGGACCCAGATGACCTGAGCGATGACCCGTCCCATGGTCAGCATCATGAGCCGGTGCCGAGGGGGCAGCGCCGCGAGTACTCGAAAGGCCTCGGAGTCCGCCGTGACCGGAGTGTCTTTCATGTAAAGTTCTCCCGCTTCATTGACCGAGGCGTTTTCCGCCATCGTTGGTCCCTGCCTGCAGAAGTGTGCGCTGCTCCGCTCGAGCGGCACTGGACCCGCCTACCGGCCCGGCCTCACCACCCGGACCGTGATGGTCGAGGACTCCGAAGAAATCGAGGATCGCTCGAACGACGGTCATCTCACGCCATTTACGCATCGATCTCCACGAATCAGGATCATATTATGGCGATTGATTGATTTCTGCGGCGAGAACCCGGGAGCCGATGATGCAGGAATTCCGTCATGCGGTCGTAACCGGCGCGTCCGGTGGTATCGGGGAGGCGTTCGCCCGTGAGCTCGCCGCCCGCGGCTGCGACCTGATCCTGGTGGCGCGCGGCGTCGACCGGCTGGAGGCACTGGCCGAGGAACTGCAGGGCCGGCACGGAATCACGGCCGACGTCCTCCCCGCCGACCTCGGCGACCCGGTGCAGGTGGAGAAGGTCGCCGCCCGCGTCACCGACGCGGCCGGGACGCTCGACCTGCTCGTCAACAGCGCCGGCGCGCTCGGCGCCATCGGTCCGCTGTTCGTTCAGGACGCCGAGGCCGTCCGCCGGAACCTCGCCCTGAGCACTCTCCCCATTGTCGGCCTGACCCAGGCGGCGCTGCCCGGAATGATCGCCAACGGGCACGGCGGTGTGATCAACGTTTCCTCGGTGATGGCGTTCCTGCCCGCGCCGGGTGGCGCGGTGTACTCGGCTTCCAAGGCGTTCGCGACCTCATTCAGCGAGAGCGTGCACGGCGAGGTGAACTGGCGGGGCGTGCACGTGACCGCGGTCTGCCCGGGGTCCACCGGCGGGACCCGCCTGCACCGGTCGGCGGGTCACCGGGAATCGGGCCGGCTCGGCCGGCTCCTGGACGTGGGTGACGTCGCGCGGGAGGGACTGGCCGCCGTCACGGCCGGTCGTCCGATCTGCGTGCCGGGTCTGGACTATCGCTGGCGGGTGGCCATGTCCCGCCTCCTGCCTCGCGGCCTCGTACGGGCGCGGTACTACCGGCGCTGGGGCCGCCGTGTCCCCCGCTAGACGGCCCCGGCCACCCCGCCGTCCTGACCGGCCCGGGCGGACGTACGCGCGGCCACGCGCACCGGCCCGGGCCGCCGTGCGTCCGTGGGTCAGGTCGGATCGGGTGCCGAAGGGATGAGGTCGCGCATCGGCGCGGTGGCGAACTCCCGCATTCCCTCGGCGAAGCCGACGGCGGGCCGCCAGCCGAGCTCGCGGATCAGGCGTTCGGGTGAGGCGAAGATGTGGCGTACGTCGCCGACGCGGTACTCACCCGTCACGACCGGTGCCGGTCCCCCGGCAGCCGACGTCAGCGCCTCGGCGAGGTCGAGGATCGTCCGAGGCGTGCCACTGGCGACGTTATAGGTGCGGAGCCCGGGCTCGTCGCGGCGGAGCGCCGCGACGTTCGCGGAGGCGATGTCCGCCACGTGGACGAAGTCCCGGCGCGAGCCTCCGTCCTCGTACACGTGCGGGCTGCGTCCGGCGGCGAGGTCCGACCGGAACGTCGAGGCGACGCCCGAGTAGGGACTGTCGAAGGGCATCTCGGGCCCGTACACGTTGTGGTAGCGCAGCGCGACCGCCCGGCCCCGTGTCTCGCGTGCCCACGCGGCCACCAGGTTCTCCTGCGCCAGCTTGGTGACGGCGTAGACGTTGTGCGGCGGGTCGAGGAGATCCTCCTCGGTGACCGCCTCGGCCGCGACCTCGGCCCCGCACCCGGGGCAACGCGGCTCGTAGCGGCCCTCCTCCAGGTCGGCCACGGACCGGCGAGGGGATCGTACGCGGCCGTGCTCCGCGCAGCGGTAGCGGCTGTCCCCGTAGATCACCACCGAACTGGCCAGCACCATCCGGTCGATCCCGGCACGCGTCATCGCGTGCAGCAGCATCGCCGTGCCGAGGTCGTTGCAGCCGACGTACAAGGGGGCGTCGAGGATCTCCCGCCCACGTCCGACCATCGCGGCCTGGTGGCTGACCAGGTCGATGCCGTCCAGCGCGTCGTCCAGCGCGGCGGCGTCCCGCAGATCGGCGTGGACGAAATCCACGCCCTCCGGAATGCGCGGCGGGTTGCGGTGCACGCCGGGGATGAGGGCGTCGAATACGCGTACCTCATGCCCCTCGTCCCGGAGCGCGGTCACGACCCGGGACCCGATGAAGCCGGCACCGCCGGTTACCAGAATTCGCATGAAAACACCGTTCACTATGAGGTTCCACCAGCTTTTAAGCCTGCATCGAGTAACCGGTGAAACCGTGCGGACGACCGAACAGAAAACAACGGGAGACGCACCATGGCAGAGGAGAATTTCTCGGCGGCGGTCATCGGAGCGGGCGGTTTCATCGGTTCCCGGCTCGCCGCGGCGTTGACCGAGAGACGCGGGATCTCGGTCACCCGGTTCACGCGATCGGACCCGTTCCTGTGCGACGGCGGGCCGGTGCCGGCCCTGCAGGCCGCCGACGTCGTGTGCTATCTCGCTACGACGATCAATCCGGCACTGGCCGAGCGTCACCCGGAGCGGGCCGACGCGGACCTCCACCTGTTCCGCGGGCTCATCAACGGGTTGCGGGCCACCGGACGCCGGCCGACGGTGGTGCTGACGAGCACGGCCGGGGCCCTCTACGACCCCACCGCGCCGCCCCCGTACGGGGAGGACGCACCGCTCCGGCCGACCTCCGAGTACGGACGGGCCAAGCTCGCGCTCGAGCGGGCCCTGCTCGCCGCTGAGGACGCCGTCCGGCCCGTCGTGCTGCGCATCGCGAACGTGTACGGCCATGGCCAGCGGACCGGGACCGGGCAGGGTGTCATCGGGCACTGGATGGAGTCGGCCGCGGCGTTTGCGCCGCTGCGCCTGTACGGGAGCCTGGCCACCGTGCGGGACTACGTCTACGTCGACGACGTCGTCGACGCCACGATCCGGGCGTGCGACGTCGCCGTACGGCGGCCCGGCGGCCCGCTCGTGGTGAACGTCGCATCGGGCCGTCCGGTGGCGCTCGGCGAGTTGTTGCGCATCATGTTCGCGACGATCGGCCGCAAACTCCCGGTCGAGTTCGCCGGCGCCCGTACGTTCGACCGGCGCGACGTCTGGTTCGACACCACGCGGGCACGGGAGGTGCTGGGCTGGCGCCCGCGCACCTCCCTGGAGGAGGGGATGGCGCTGACCTGGCGGGCGCGGAACATGATCGCCGCCCCACGGTAGGGCCCGCGAGGACCGTGAACGGCGCGGCCGGGGGACGCCGGAGGGCGTCCCCCGTGCCCCGGCGCGCAGGCCGGTGGCGCCGGTCAAGTACTCTCCATCCCCGCGTGGTCGACGAGGGCGCTCCGCTCGGCGGACGCTCCGGTCATCTCGTGGATGATCCGCATCGTCGTCATCGTGCCGGACGACCGGAACGGGTGCAGCTTCGTCCGGTGCTCCAGGTGCCCGTCGCTGTGCTCGAACTCCCGGAAGCTCGGCTCGTCGATCCAGTCGCTGACCACGTAGTAGACGCCGTCCTCGTCGAGGCTGCGCGACAGCCACTGGCGGATGTTCGCGGGATGCCCGGTGATCGCGTGGCCGACCTTGTGCCAGGTCTCCTCGAAGTCCTGCTCCATGCCCGGGTGAATGTGCATCCGCAGCATCACGCGGAAGACCTCGCCGCGCTCCCCCATCTCAGATGCCCCCGTCCACGTTGATCGTCTCGCCCGTCACGAACGAGGCCAGGTCACTGGCCAGGAACAACACGACCCCGGCGATGTCGCTCGGCCGGCCGAGCCGACCCAGCGCGGTGAGGCGCTGGTACCGCTCACGTACCTCGGGCGGGGTGTCCTCGTCGGTCTCCACCGGGCCGGGCGCCACGACGTTCACCCGGTACCCCTGGCCGCCGAGTTCCTTGCAGAGGGATCGGGTCAGCCCGATGAGCCCGGCCTTGGAGGCGGTGTAGTGGGCGCGCAGCGGGATCCCGACGGTGGCCACCCGTGACCCGACGTTGATGATGGAGGCTCCGGGCGACAACAGCGGCAGCGCCGCCTGCACCGCCAGGTAGGTGCCGGTGAGGTTGACATCGAGGATCCGGCGCCACTCGTCGACCTGCAGCTTGTCGAACGGCACGTGGCTGATCGCCCCGGCGTTGTTGACGAGGACGTCGATCGCGCCGAGCCGGTCGCGGCACTCACCGATCAGCAGGTCGATGCCGGCCTGTGTGGAGACGTCGGCGCGTACGACCTGGTGGCCGCCTCCGAGGTCGGCGAGTTCTTTGGAGAGGCTGCGCACCGCGTCGCTCTCCTGCCGGTAGCAGGTCACGACCGTGGCACCGGAGCGCGCGAAGGCCAGGACGATCGCCCGGCCGATGCCGCGGGTACCGCCGGTGACCAGCACCTTCTTGCCGCTGAGGTCGAACCGCGCGGCGGGCGCGGCCGCCAGCGCGGCCTCCTCGACCAGCCGCTTGATCCGCTCCATCTGGATCGCGGTGTTGCGGTTGAGCCGCTCGGTCATGCCCGCGTCGTCCAGCGGCGCGCCCGGCTTCATGTGGAAGTCCTGGACCCACCGCATCCGCACGCCGCCGGCGACCTGCTCGTACTCCCAGTGAATCTTCATGTACTCGAACACGCCGGTCTCGACCCGGTGTGAGCGTACGGTGCGGGTCTTCGGGTCGGGCGTCCGTTCGGAGACCCAACTCCAGACGGTGCCGTTCTCGTCGGGGTGCAGGGCCAGCCGGAACCGGATGGTGTCCCCGTCGCGCTCGAGGATCTCCGCCTCGGAGTACTCGCTGAACAGCCGGGGCCAGTTCTCGATGTCATTGGTCATCTCCCACACCAGGTCCATCGGCGCGTTGATGACGATCGCGTTGTCGGTGTGTCCCGCCATGTGCGTTCCTCCGGTCGGGCCGGCGTTGATTTCCAGGCCTTCGTACGGGTTCCGGCCTATGGCACGGTCCCGCGGTGGGCTTGAACTCCACTGGAGCCGCGATGGAAGCGGCTGCGGTCAGGCGAAGACCTCGGACTGGGCCATCATTCCCATCGATGAATGATCGAGCAGGTGGCAGTGGTAGAGATAGAGGCCGGTGTACCTCTCGTACCTCACCCTGATCCGCACTTCGCCGCCGATCGGCACCGGCACGGTGTCCTTCCACCCGGCCTCGTGACCGGAAACCGGTACCCCGTTTCGGTCGATGACCTGGAAATGAGTTCCGTGCAGATGGAGATTGTGCGGAACGGACGGCTTGACATCCTTGTTGACGATTCGCCATTCCTCGGTCTCGCCCAGTTTGATTCGCTGATCGATCCGGTCCATGTCGTACGACTTACCGTTGATCTCGAACATCCCGGTCGAGAAGTTCAGGCCCATGACGACGTCACGGTGGACCGAGGCCGGACCGAGGCCGGGCGCGGTGCCGAGCCTCGACGGGATGCGGCTGGGATCGTGCACACGGGTGACGACGTCGAAGCGCATGAGGTCCGACGCCTGGCCGGTGAAGGCGTCGGTGTCCCGGAGCGTGAGCCGCGCCCCTGGCGCGAGGTCGCCGAAGTCGACGACGGCGTCGACCCGCTCCCCCGGCGACAGGGACACACTGGTGGCGCGTACGGGTGCCGGCAGCAGGCCGCCGTCGGAGGCGATGAGCCACATCGGCCTGCCGTCGCTCAGGCTGAGGGTGAAATAGCGCGCGTTCGAGCCGTTGATCAGCCGCAGCCGGTACTTACGGGCGGCGACGCGATGGTAGGGCGCCCAGCGCCCGTTCACCAGGAGCGTGTTGCGGTACCGGAAGTCGTCCATCTCGAAGACGAGGCCGCCCTGGCCGTCGAATCGAGCATCGCGCAGCATCAGCGGCAGGTCGTAGCGGCCCGCGGGCAGGCCGGTCCGCCGCGGCTCGTCGAGCAGGTAGCAGCCCGCCAGGCCACGGAAGACCATCTCGGCCTCCATGTGGTGCGTGTGGTCGTGATACCAGAGCGTCGCGGCGGGCTGGCGGTTCGGGTAGACGTAGTCGCGGGCGGCACCCGGCGGGATCGGGTCTTTCGGGTGCCCGTCGCTGCTGGTCGGCACGTGCGCCCCATGCAGGTGCACCACCGCCTCCATTCCCAGGGCGTTCGTCTGCCGTACCACGACCCGCCGGCCGGGTCGGGCGCGGATCGTCGGGCCGGGAAAGCACCCGTCGTACGTCATCACCGGGGTCTGGACGCCCGGAAGGATCTGAGCGTTCGCCTCCCGCATGGTCATCTCGTAGTAGTCCGTCGTGGCCGTCCGGCGCGTGGGGCGTTTGACCGGCGGAACGATGAGCGGCAGGGAGAACGGTGGCGCGTCCACCGCCCGCGCCGACGCACCATGCGCGACGCGCGGCAGGAACAGCGCCACGCCGCCCAGCGCACCGAACCTCAGAGTCTGTCTGCGATCGAGCATTGCGGCACCCTTTCTCATCGTCCCGAACGCAGAGCACTGTGCCGTCGACAGCTCAAGAGTTGCTTGAGAACGGTTTACCGCCTTCGTCGCCGGGGTCGGCGGCGAGGACCGTTACCGTCTCTATTGAGAGTCGAGGAGATCTTGCGATGCTTGAACACCCACCGTTCCGGCGAACGGCCGGAATTCGGTTCACGAAGAAAGGATGTGACATGGCAAGGAACGTGGTCGTGACCGGCGCCGCCGGATTCATCGGAAGCAATTTCGTCCGATACTGGCGGGCGACCCGACCCGGCGACACGATCATCGCCATCGATGCCCTGACCTATGCCGGCAACATCAAGAACCTCGCGGATGTCCAGGACGAGATAATCTTCGTGCACGCCGATATCACCGATGAGCGGCGCATGCTGGACGTGCTGGGCTGCCGGCCGATCGACGTGGTGGTGAACTTCGCCGCGGAGTCGCACAACAGCCTCGCCGTGCTGGAGCCCTCGCGGTTCTTCGGAACCAACGTCCTCGGCACCCAGGTGCTGCTGGAGGTCTGCCGGCGGGTCGGCGTCGGGCGGTTCCACCAGGTGTCGACCTGCGAGGTGTACGGCGATTTAGCGCTGGACGCCGTCGAGGCGTTCACCGAGCAGAGCCCGTACCGGCCGCGCACGCCGTACAGCGCGAGCAAGGCCGGGGCCGATCACGCGGTACGCGCTTACCACAACACCTATGGCATACCCGTGACGATCTCCAACTGCGCCAACAACTACGGCCCGTACCAGTTCCCGGAGAAGGTCCTGCCGCTGTTCATCACGAACGCGCTCTCGGGAAGGTCCCTTCCCATGTACGCGTCGACGCGCAACCGGCGGGAGTGGATCTCGGTGACGGATCACTGCGCCGCGATCGCGTTGATCATCGAGCGCGGGACCCCTGGCGAGACCTATCACGTCGGGACCGGTGAGGAGGCGAGCGTGGAGGAGATCGCCGACCTCGTGCTCGGCGAGCTCGGCGCGCCCGGCGCGCTGAAGACCGTGGTGCCGGATCGTCCCGGGCACGACCGTCGCTACCTGCTGGACCATCGGAGGATCGAACGAGATCTCGGGTGGCGGCCCACGACGCCGCTCGAGGAGGGCGTGCGCGAGACGATCCGCTGGTACCGCGACCACCGCGACTGGTGGGAGCCGCTGTTGACACGACGCCTGATCACCGAGGAGACGTGGTTCTCGACCACCCGGAAGTGACCGGGCGCCGCCGACGGCACCACGGGTGACGGATGGCACCGATGGATCGGACCGGAAAAGAAGCGGCGCACCCGCCGTCCGGCGGGTGCGCCGCTCTCATCGTTCGGCGGGTGTTCCACCCCGTCGTCGTTCAGTACGCCGCCGTGACCTGGTAGACGCCGAAGGACCGGCCCGACCCGCGGTCCTGCAGGGGGCGGAGCGGCGCGGTCGTACCCCGGTGCTCGGCGCCTTCCTCCCATGTACGGAAGGCGGCCATGTCCTGCCACTCGCTCATCACCACGAAGGCACCAGGCTCGTGCACCGAACGCAGCAGGACGTTGCCGAGCAGGCCGGGCGTCCCCTGCAGCGCCCGGCTCACCCGGTGGTACGCCGCCTCCACCGCGTCGGGGTCCTGACCGGGCGCGCTCGCGTAGACGAGGACGCAGACCCGCCCGGTCCTGTCTTCACCCTTCCGTACCACCGTCCCGCCTTCCGTCACGCCGCCGCGGTTCGGGAGTTGACGTACACGACGACGTTCCCGGGCGTGCGCATCTCCTCGACCGCCCCGTCCGGGATCGGCACGTCGAACTCCTGCTGGATTCGCGAGGCCATCTCCAGGAGGGCCAGCGAGTCATAGCCCATGTCCTCGAAGGTGACGTCGCTGATGTCGGCGTCCGAGCCGACGGATTCCGCCTCGCCGGCGCACTCCCGGAGGATCCTGCGCACGTCATCGATGGTGAACTCGGCCATAGACCTTCTCCGCTCGGGTGCGTGTCCTTCGGTAACTCTGACGTGCCGCGCTCGAACGCGACTGGATCGGCGATGGAGTGCGGCAGGTCACAGCTCCAGCTGAACCTGCGCGTGCAACAGTCCGTCACGCGAGGGGCGGCGCAGACCGATCTGCCCGGGCGGCTGCGGGCGTACGCCGGGTCTGCGGAGCACGGCACCGCTCAGCGGTACGGCCGGCGCCCCGTACGGCGCCGGCGGATCGTGCACGTCGGTCACGCCTTCGCCGGCCGGCTCCGGCCGCCTGTCCCCCGCCGTCTCCACGAACTCCATGTCCAGGCGTTCGCGCGCGTAGAGGCGGGTCAGCTCGGGCAGCGCGTAGCGGATCTCTCCGCCGTTCCCCGTCTTCGCGATCTCGAGCAGGTGGCAGCCGACCAGCCGGATCAGCTGCATTTCGACGACGTCCGTCCCGCTGCCGATCAGACCCGCCGCGGTGGCCGCCGAGAAGTCGGGCGGCGGCAGCAGGCTGATCAGACGGAACGCGCTACGGTCGCACGGACTGAGCCGGCGGTAGCTGGCGTCATACCGCGCCCGCACGTCGAGGTCGGCGAAACTGAGCTCGTCCAGGCGTCTTCGTCCGTCCTCGAGCTGGGCGACCATCTTGGCGAGCGGCCAGGTGGACGCCGCGGCGAGCCGTGAGCCGACGCTGCGCAGCGCGAGCGGAAGACCGCCGCACAGTTCGTAGATGCGTTCGGCGGCGTCCCGTTCGGCCTCGACCCGGTCCGCCCCGACGATCGGTTTCAGGAGGCTCATCCCGGCGTCCGGGTCCAGTGCTCCGAGGCCGATGTGCCGTACGCCGGGCAGCCCGTGCAGGCCCCCTCGGTTGGTGATGATGACGGCGCAGTGCGGCGTCGCGGGAAGCAGCGGGACCACCTGCTGCACCGACGCGGCGTCGTCCAGGACGACGAGGACCCGGCGGCCCGTGCTCCACGTGCGGAAGAGCTTGCTGCGTTCCGCCTGGCTCTCCGGCACCTGGTGATGCGGGATTCCGATGGCGCGTGCGAACTCCGCCAACACCTCCCGCGGGTCGGCGGGATCGTCGGTCGACCCGCGCAGATCCGCGTAGAGCTGGCCGTCGGGGAAGGCAGACCGTTCCAGGTGCGCCGCCCGCAGTGCCACCGCCGTCTTGCCCACCCCCGGCATGCCGGAAATGGACACGGCGCTGGCCGCCGTGCCGCCGTGCGCCGAGGAGATCAGGCTCTCCCGCACCTGTTCGAGGACATCGTCCCGCCCGACGAAGTCGGGGATGTCAGGCGGCAGCTGAGCCGGCACCATGAGCCGGTCCGGGCTCCGGGCCACGATCGGAACCTCCTGGAGGGACTCGACTGTCGGGTCGGAGCTGAGCAGGGCCAGGTGCAGTCGCTGCACCCACTGTGGGGGCTCCAGGCCGAGCTCGTCGACGAGCACCCGCCGCAGGCGCTGGTAGACCTCCAGGGCCTCGTACCGACGGCCCGAGCGGTGCAGGGCGAGCATGAGGTTGGCGTAGAACCGCTCGTGCAGAGGGTGTCGCGACACGAGGACCTTCAGCTCGCTGATCAGCGCGAGGTGACGGCCGAGCCGGAGGTCGGCCTCGATCCGCAGCTCCAGCACCCGGAGCCGCTCCTCTTCCATGCGCGTGACGTAGGCGGAGAGAATCTCGCCGACCGTGACGTCGGCCAGGGCCGCGGGACCGCGCCAGAGCGCGAGTGCCTGGGACAGGGCATCGGCGGCCCCCGCGGCGTCGCCGGAATCCAGCGCGGCCCGACCCTCGGCGGCCAGTCTTTCGAACTCGAAGACGTCACCCTCCTGAGGCGGAACCTCGAGCACATACCCGGAGACCCGCGTGTGCAGGTGCGCCCCAGGGCACCGCTCCAGCACGTCTTTCCGGAGCTTGTAGATGTAGGTCTGCAGCGTGGTCATCGCGCTGCTCGGGGGTGTATCGCCCCAGAGTTCGTCGATGAATTCCCCCACCTGCACGAACTTTCCGGAGCGCAAGAGCAGGAACGCGAGGACCTGCCGCACCTTGGGTGCTGTCGGAGTTATTTCATGGGCGCCGTCAGCCACCCAAAGTGGCCCGAGGATCCGAAATTTCATCGTCGCTCCCGTAATGTCATTGTCGACAGACGATTCTTTTCGTCGAAGTTTTCTGGACCGGATGGTGACACGACGACACCTAGTCGATTTAAGTAATAGCTCCAGTAGGGCCATCCCTTGCTTTCATGCCACCTATCATCAGTCCCCGAATCTCCCGAAGCAACAGCAGTGCTATGAATCTTTCCTTTACAGCATGAGAAAGCTCGGGTATAATTCAGGGTTCGCCGCGTTGCATACCGCCCGTCGAGGCCGCCGGCATTCGAGCCCACTGCATACGTCCCCACAGCCCGATCCGACTTCCGCCACCCTGCCCGTTGCACGCTAGAAACGGACTCGAAGCAAGCTGGACGAGGCGCTGATAGTGAGCCACGGAATAGCGGTCCACGAAATAGTCCACCGACACTGATCAGTGCACGGCGGGCGCGACCACGACTCACGCCCCCGCCCCCAGAGCGGCATTTAACACTGAGCGCAATAACATGCCGACGGAGCGAAGTCATCGACACAGAACCGACGGCGACGGATCAGTCACGGATCGTCGGCCAATCGGTTCCATGGAATTGGATTTCCGCGCGAAGATCATCAATGGAATCGCGCCGACGCGCCGGCTCCCGCCGACCATTAATGATCTTCTACCACCGCCGAATATGTCGAATGACGCATAAGCGGACCGTCCGCCGCCGCCGATACGGTTGGCCACATCCGGCTAGAACCGCGTGAATCCGCTCCACCGCCTCTCGAGGAGGCCGTCCTACCGTCGGTCCTCGGACGCCCCCCGGGACTCCGCACGGCGCGGAGGCGGGCACCCTCGTCACCCGGACCGGACGGAGTACGGCATGCGACTTCATGTTCTCTTCACCGGCGAGGTCCGCAGGACCGGCGCCCCCGTGCTGGCCTATCTCATCCGTACCGGCGAGACCGACGTCCTGGTCGATACCGGCTACACGCGCGAGCGCGTCGGCGCGTACCGCGACGACCCGGACGAGCCGATCCGGCTGGACGACGGCGAAGACGTCCTCAGCCGGCTCGCGGAACTGGGCATCGCACCGGACGACGTCGGTTACGTCATCTGCACGCACTTCGATCCCGACCATGCGGGAAACCACGACGCCTTCCCCGGCGCCGAGTTCGTGGTCCAGCGGCGACACTACGAGTGGGCACGTTCGGTGGCCTCGCCGCGTCTCGCCGCCACCCGTGAGCTCTGGGACCGGCCGGACCACCGCTACCGGCTCATCGACGGCGACGTCGGGCTACTGCCCGGAATCGAACTCATCGAGTCCAGCGGGCACGTCCCCGGACATCAGTCCGTGCTGGTCCGTCTCGCCGGCGAGGGGCCGATCCTGCTGGCCGCCGACGCCATCCCGACGACCGAGGCCCTCGACCCGATCCATCGGCCGATCTATCCCCTCGATATGGACGAGGCCGAGGTTCGCGCGTCGACCGAGAAGCTGACGGCCCTCGCCCGCTCCGAAGGAGCACAGATCATCCACGGTCATGACGCGGTCGCCGCGAAGAGCCTGCGGGCGTTCCCGTCCTTCTATTCCTGACCCACCCGGACGACCTTTCCCTTCCGCGCCCGGTCGGCCCTGTGCCCGGCTTCGGCCGGGCGGCCGCCGCCGCCCTCGATTGGAGCGAACGATGAGCGACGATCCAGTACGCGTGGTCGTGCACTACCGCAACCCGGCGTCCCCGGAACGCGCCGTGCAGACCGCCTATCAGGCCGCGCGGGACATGCTTCGCGGCACGCCCGGCCTCGTACGCCATGAGTTGCTCCGCTCCACGGCGGGGGATGACGTCTTCGCCCTCCTCATGGAGTGGGAGGACACGGCCGCCTATGAGGCATGGGAGCGGGAGATGCGACGGCAGGGCCACCCGTCGCCGCTACGGCCCTATCAGGACCGCTCGCGGCCGGGTGGCCACTATGAGGTCTACACCGTCACCGAACGATGAGTCCGCGCACCGGGCCGACGTCCCGGGTGGTGGGCGCCTCTGTCGCCAGCAGCCGGGCGAACACCCTGGCCGCCGAGTCGACCGAGACGGTCAGGGGAGCCTCGGCGGATCGCCAGGCGATGAAGCCGTCCGGGCGGACCAGGAGCGCGCCGGACGATCCGATGCCGTGCGCCTCGCACAGATCCTCGTCCACGGCGACCACCTCATGCCCGGCGCGGTGGACGTCCAGGCCGACGCCGATCCGTTCCGCGGCGGAGGCGAACGCCTCCGCCCAGGCGCCGTCGTACGGCCCGGTGAGCAGGACGAAGTTCCGCCCGTACAAGTCGATCGTCGACGCGGACCGGCCGTTCACGCGCACGTCGACGTGTGGGGCGCGCGTGCCGGGCAGACCGGACGGCCCCGGCTCCCACGGGTCGGCGTCGGCCGGAAGGCCCGGGTCGACCGCCGCGGAGCGGTACCGCTGACCGAAGGCCACAACGGTGTCCGGCCGAATGGCAGGGTCCGGCGGGACGCTCGGGCCGCCGGCGATCC
Source organism: Actinoallomurus sp. NPDC052274 (assembly GCF_040679475.1). Classification (NCBI taxonomy): domain Bacteria; kingdom Bacillati; phylum Actinomycetota; class Actinomycetes; order Streptosporangiales; family Thermomonosporaceae; genus Actinoallomurus; species Actinoallomurus sp. NPDC052274. The sequence goes on along the minus strand of NZ_JBFAUT010000027.1, from coordinate 22,703 downwards.
GCGGCCGGTCCTTGGACCGCAGCACGGCCTGCTCCACCGTCGCCGCGCCGGCCGGGCGCCGCTCCTCGTCGTACGTGTCGAGCAGCCCAGGGCCCGCCCTGCCGGACAGGACCAGCGCCAGCTTCCATGCGAGGTTGTGCGCGTCCTGCACGCCGGTGTTCGACCCGAAGGCACCCGAGGGCGGCATGACGTGGGCCGCGTCACCCACGAGGAACACCCGTCCGTGGGCGTACCGGCGAGCCGTGCGGCCCGCGGACTCCCACGGTGCCACGCCCTCGATGGTCACCTCGACATCGGGGACACCGGCCGCCGCCCGTACCAGTGCGACGCAACGGTCCGCGGTGAACTCCGGCGACGCGCCCGGCTCGAACGGCACGTGCAGCAGCCATTCCTCGGCGTTGTCGACCGGCAGCAGGCCGCACCGCGCCGGGCCACTGATCGTGTAGCACATCACGAAGCGCCGACCGCGCAGCGGTTCGCGCAGGTCCGCGCGGAACCGGACGTTGACGAAGTGCCCGAGCGTCCCGGGCCCGTCGGCCCCGATCCCGAGGGCGTCGCGGATCCGGCCGCCCGCGCCGTCCGCGGCGATCAGGTAGTCCGCCCGGATCCGGCGCCGGACGCCGTCCGCGTCCCGGACCTCCGCCCACACCCCGTCCGCGTCCTGGTCGAACTCCGTCAACTCCGTGCCGAAGCGCAGATCGGCGCCGAGTTCCGCCGCGCGCTCGCGGAGGATGGGCTCCACTTCGTGCTGATGGCACAGGCACCAGTCCGTCGGGCTCCGCCACCGGCCGTTCGCCACCGGATCGCTGTTGTAGGCCTCCTCCAGGGCGCCGTACTCGCGTCCGGCCAGCGACTCGGCGGCGATGATGCCCTCGTTGGCCCGGAGCGCCAGCGCCGACCCGGTGGAGCGCATCCTGTCCTCGATGCCCACCTGGCGGTACAGCTCCATCGTCCGCGCGTTCACTCCACGTGCCCGTGGATGCGGTGACAGCCCGGTGTTGCGCTCGACGAGCACGGACCGGATCCCGTGCCAGGACAGGAAGAGCGCCGCCGACAACCCCACCAGGCTCCCGCCGACGATCAGGACCGGCGTCCGCTCCTCGTTCACCGGCCCGCCTCCGTTCGGTCGTCGATCAAGGCCGTCGTGTGCTTGGCGTCACGGAACAATGGATCCTCCAGGACGTTTCTCAGGAAGCCGGCGGTCGTGGCCATGCCCCGGCCGGCGATTCGGAACTCCCCGAGCGCCCGGTCGGCCCGGGCGATCGCCTGCCGCCGGTCGGGCGCCCAGACGGCGACCTTGGCCAGCAGGGAGTCGTAGTCGGCGGTCACGCGCATCCCCGCGTGCCCGTGCGTGTCCACGCGGACGAACGGGCCGCCCGGCGGCACGAACTCCTCCAGCAGTCCCGCCGTGGGCAGGAAGCCGCGGCCCGGGTCCTCGGCGTTGACGCGGCACTCGATCGCGACCCCATGGGGACGGACGTCCTCCTGCTGCAGCGACAGCCCGTACCCCGCGGCCACGCGCAGCTGCTCCCGTACCAGGTCGACGCCCGTGACCAGTTCCGTGACGGGATGCTCCACCTGGATACGGCAGTTGGCCTCCATGAAGTAGAAGTCGCCGTCGTGGTCGACGAGGAACTCGTACGTTCCGGCGCCCGCGTAGCCGACCGCGCGCGCCGCCTCCACGGCGGCCGCGCAGATCCGATCGGCCGATCCGGCGGGAAGGCCCGGGGCGGGCGTCTCTTCGATGAGCTTCTGACGGCGCCGCTGAATGGAGCAGTCCCGCTCTCCGAGATGGAGGACGTTGCCCTGCCCGTCCGCGAGGATCTGCACCTCGATGTGCCGGGCGGTCTCCAGGAAGCGTTCGATGTAGACCCGGGAGTCGCCGAACGCCACGTTCGCGCCCGCGCGCGCCTCGGCGTACGCCCGCGGCAGGCTCCGCGGATCGCGGACGACGGTCATGCCCCGGCCGCCACCGCCCGCCACCGCCTTGATGATGACCGGGTACCCGATGTCGTCGGCGATCTTGGCCGCCTCCTCGGGCGTCGAGACCGGCAACAGGCTGCCCGGCAGCACCGGCAGTCCCGCCGCCTGAGCGATCTCGCGGGCCCGCGCCTTGTCCCCGAGCCCGCTCAGCACGGAGGCCGGGGGCCCGATGAAGGTCAGTCCCTCGGCAGCGCAGATCTCGGCGAAGTCCGGGTCCTCGGACAGGAAGCCGTACCCAGGGTGCACGGCGTCGGCACCGGCGTGCCGGGCCGCCGTGACGATCGCCGCCGCGTTCAGGTAGCTGCGGCGGGACGCAGGCGGGCCGATCCGTACGGACTCGTCGGCGAACCGCGTCACCGCGGAGTCCTCGTCGCTGTCGGAGTAGACCGCCACGGTCCGGACTCCCATCTCCCGGCAGGTACGGGCGACCCGGAGCGCTATCTCCCCGCGGTTCGCGATCAGGACCGTTGTGAACATGCGTGCCTCCCAGTCGTGGTGTCCGTTCGTCACGCGGGCGCGATCAGAAGGAGCGCCTCTCCGTACTCCACCGGTGAGCCGTCCGAGACGAGCACCTCGACGACGCGACCCGCCCGGTCGGCCGCGACCGGGTTCATCAGCTTCATCGCCTCCACGATCGCCACCTGCCGTCCGGGCTCCACCACGTCTCCGACCTCGACGAAGGGCCGGGCGTCCGGCGACGGGGCACGGTAGAAGGTCCCCACCAGCGGGGCCTCGATCGCGACCAGGGCCTCGGTGTCCGGTGATTCGGACGACGGCCCGGTCGTCGGCTCGGCGGACGACCCGGCGTACGCGGCCTCGGCCACGGGCAGGACGGTCGCCTGGGCGCCGCCGGAGACCGCGGCCGGTTCCGACCACTCGATCTCGACGACGGAGTCCCCGGCTCGTACCCGTACACGCCGGAGCGGGCCCGGCGCCGCGCGGATGAGGTCCTTGGTCTGCCGGCACAGTTCGTCGATGCGGCTCTCGCTCACGGTGAAGAGGTCATCGGTCATAACGTTCTCCTTGGGTTCGCCGACCTCGTCGTCGCTCGGGGCACGCCTACCGCCCCTCTCCGCCGCGCGGATCCGACGCCGGCGAGTCGACTCCGGTCCTACCGTCGTCCAGGCCGTACCGGCGGAACCGCAGCCGGCGAAGACGCACCAGATCCGCAGGGTCGGTGGCGCGGACCTCGCGCAGTGCCGCGAGGAGCGCGGCGCGCAGCAGCCCGCCGGCCGCCGCCGGATCCCGGTGTGCGCCGCCCTCGGGCTCCGGGACGACCGCGTCGACGATCCGGTGGCGGAGCAGTTCCCGTGCGTCGATCCGCAACGCGGCCGCCGCCTCCGGCGCCGCCGCCTGGTCCTTCCAGAGGATGGCGGCGCATCCTTCCGGGCTGATCACCGAGTAGATCGCCCCTGCGCAGGCGAGCACGCGATCGCCGACCGCGAGTGCCAGGGCGCCGCCGCTGCCTCCCTCTCCGGTGACGACGGACACGATCGGTACCGGCAGTCCGGACATCAGACGGATGTTCTCGGCGATCGCCCATGCCTGTCCGCGCTCCTCGGCCTCGGTGCCGGGGTGGGCACCGGGCGTGTCGACCAGGGTGATGACCGGCAGTCCGAGCTTGGCCGCGAGCCGCATCAGGCGGGCCGCCTTGCGGTATCCCTCCGGCATGGCCATGCCGAAGTTGCGAGCGATGCGCTCGGCGGTTCCGTGGCCCTTCTCGTGGCCGATCAGCACGACGGGCTCGTCGCCGAGCCGGCCGACTCCCCCAACGATCGCAGGGCAGTCGCCGACCAGCCGGTCGCCGCGCAGCTCCTGGAAGTCGGCCAGCAGGTGGTAGACGTAGTCGAGCGTGGTGGGCCGCTCTTGGTGCCGGGCAAGGCCCACCGCCTGCCAGGGGTCACCGACCGCCACTCGGTCCGGGTCCCGGATCAGCCCGGCCTGCCCGTCGTCGCCCGCGTCCCCGGGCATCTCCTCGTCGGCGTGGGGGCGCCGGTGGTCGTCGGCCCCCCTGAGCGCACCGTCGTAGGCGCCCCGGGTCACACCGCCATCGGCCGCGCGGGGCCGGTGGTCGTCCGCCTCGCCCGGCGCACCCCGGCCGGCCTCGCCCGGCGCCGCCGGTTCCGGCCCGGCGGTGCGCTGTACGCCGAGCAGGGACGCGATGACCGGCCGCAGCTGCGATCGGGGGACGACCCGGTCGATCATTCCCCGCTCCCGCATGAACTCCGCGGTCTGGAAGCCCTCCGGCAGTTCCTCCCGGATGGTCTGTTGGATCACCCGTGGGCCGGCGAACCCGATGCGCGCGTCCGGCTCGGCGATGATGACGTCGCTCAGCGTCGCGTACGAGGCCGCGACGCCGCCGTAGGTCGGGTCGCTGATCAGCGAGATGGTGAGTATCCCGGCCTCGTCGAGTTCGACGAGCGCCTGGCTCGTTTTGGCCATCTGCATCAGCGCGTAGGCGCCCTCCTGCATGCGCGCGCCGCCCGACGCGGTGACGATCAGCAGGGGCGCCCGCCGCCGTGACGCCGTTGCGGCGGCGAGGGCGATCGCCTCCCCCACCGCGACTCCGAGGCTGCCGCCGAGGAAACGGAAGTCCATGACGGCGGCGACGAGAGGGTGCCCCATCAGCGTCCCCATGACGCAGGTGACGGCCTCGGTCAGGCCGGTACGCTCGCGCGCGTCGCGGAGCCGGTCCGGGTAGGGAACGGAATCGGTGAAGCCGAGCGGGTCCTCGACGACGGCCGCCGGCTCGATCGGGACGGCGGTGTCGGGGTCCAGCAGTTGGGCGATCCGCTCCGGGGCCGTGAGCCTTGCGTGAGCGCCACATCCATGGCACACCCGCAGGTCCCGCTCGTATCGCCTACCGTAGATCAAGTCCTGGCACCGGGGGCAGCGGACCCACTGCGCCGGGCCGGAGGCCACTGATAGTGCGGTCACCAGGGCAGCGTCGCGCGGCCGCCTCAACGGCTGCTGGAAGACCGCTGGGACGGCGAACGCAGGACCGTGGGGCGGCGCGGCGATGAGCGCTCGACTCGATCTCCAGCGCGCCGGTCCACACTGCCGGGCACGAACACCCCAGGTGATTGGCAGGAGTTCTGTGTGCCCGCGACGACGTGACCGCTCTTCCCGGAGGCTGAGGCCGCTGCGGAAGGCGATGCGGTACCTGTGGGAGGGGCTCGGCAAGATGGGCGCCGGCGCGTTCCCGATGCCGCCGGCTTACGTGTTCGACGAGGGCGAAGGCGCGCGGCCGGTTCCCGAGGAGCCGACGCTTCCCGCGGGGCACCCGGAACGGGCGACGCCGCACGTGCCGCCCAGCCCCGCGGAACGCCGGATCTGGGCCGACCTGAACGATCTCGGACACTGAGGCGGCACCGTTCGTCCGGCGTGGAGGCGCGGGTCCGGCCCGCGGCGTCGCCCCGGTGGGCACGGGCCACCACCTGCCGTGGCGGTGGCCCGCGCTCTACGATGCTCGACCCGCGTCAGGGCGACGGGTGAGTGGCGATGGCGTCGCCGAGGCGGTGGACGCGCAGCGCGTTGGTCGAGCCGGGGATGCCGGGGGGCGAGCCGGCGACGATGACGACGCGGTCGCCCTTCTGGAGGCGGCCGATCTCGAGGAGCGCGGCCTCGACCTGGCGGACCATCTCGTCGGTGTGGAACACCTCGGGGACGATGAAGGTCTCGACGCCCCAGACGAGGGCCAGCTGGCTGCGGGTCTCGGGGCGGGCGGTGAAGGCCAGGAGGGGGATCGGCGAGCGGTAGCGGGACAGGCGGCGCGCGGTCTCACCGGTCATGGTGAAGGCGACGAGGGCCTTGGCTCCGACGGTGGCGCCGACCTCGGCGGCGGCGCGGGCGATGGCCCCGCCGACCGTCTCGGGGACGCGGTCGAGGGAGTGGGTGGCGCGGAGGGTGTGCTCCTCGGCGGCGCAGACGATGCGGCCCATGGTCTGGACGGACTCGATGGGGTAGTCGCCGACGCTGGTCTCGCCGGAGAGCATGACGGCGTCGGCGCCTTCGAAGACGGCGTTGGCGACGTCGGAGGTCTCGGCGCGGGTGGGGCGGGGCGCGCTGATCATGGATTCGAGCATCTGCGTCGCGACGATGACCGGGCGGGCCTTCTCGCGGGTGAGCTCGATGGCGCGTTTCTGGACGATGGGGACCTGCTCGAGCGGGAGCTCCACGCCGAGGTCGCCGCGGGCGACCATGATGCCGTCGAAGGCTTCGACGATGTCCTCGAGGCGCTCGACGGCCTGCGGCTTCTCGATCTTGGCGAGGAGGGGGACGGTGCGTCCCTCCTCTTCCATGATGCGGCGGGCGGTCGTGGCGTCGTCGGGGCTGCGGACGAAGGACAGGGCGACCATGTCGACGCCGAGTTGGAGGGCGAAGCGCAGGTCGTCCTCGTCCTTCTCGGTGAGGGCGGGGACGCTGACGGCGACGCCGGGGAGGTTGAGGCCCTTGTGGTCGGAGACCATGCCGCCGACGAGGACGCGGGTGCGGACACGGGGGCCGTCGACGGCGGTGACGTTGAGGACGACGCGGCCGTCGTCGATGAGGACGGTGTCACCGGCGTTGACGTCGCCGGGGAGGCCGCCGTACGTCGTGGAGACCATGCTGCGGTCGCCGGGGACGTCCTCGGTGGTGATGGTGAACTCGTCGCCCAGGGTCAGGCGGACCGGGCCGTCGGCGAACCGGCCGAGCCTGATCTTGGGTCCCTGGAGGTCGGCGAGGATGCCGACGCCGTGCCCGGTGGCGTTGGAGGCTTCGCGGAGATATCGATAGACCTCCGCGTGCTGCTGCTGGGTGCCATGGCTCATGTTGAGCCGGGCAACGTCGATCCCGGCCTCCACGAGAGCGTTGATGCGCTCCTGGCTGGAACAGGCGGGACCTATCGTGCTGACGATCTTTGCTCGGCGACTCACGCTACAACCCTAGGTAGTTACTGGGCGGTACGCGTATTCATGCAGGTCGGCGTCGCCCAGTGTTCACGTATTGGTCTAGACCGAAGGGGTCGACACGGGCCCCTTGGTCCAAATGTGAGGGTATGCCGCGTCGCGACGAACAGGCAGCCGGATCCGAAAGTCGGGCTTGCCCGGTTTCGCGGCGTGAACAGCCGCGCGCCCGTCCATCCGGCCGCTCAGGACCGACCGCGGGAGCCGCCACCCGCCCCGCGATCGGCCGGGCGGATGCCGGGGCGGGCGGCCGGCACGCCATGTGCCGACCGGCCGGGCCGGCGGCTCAGGCCGCGAACGTCTCGACGAGCTCCTGGCAGAAGGCCTTGAGGTCGTCGGGCTTGCGGCTGGTGATGAGGGTGTTGGAGCCGGCGGTGCAGCGCGTGACCTCCTGGTCGACCCAGGTGCCGCCCGCGTTGCGGATGTCGGTCCGCAGGCTGGGCCAGGACGTCAGGGTGCGGCCGCGTACGACGCCGGCCTCGACGAGGGTCCAGGGCGCGTGGCAGATCGCCGCCACCGGCTTGGCGCTGTCGAAGAATCCCTTGGCGAAGGCGACGGCCTTCGGCTCGGTGCGCAGAAAGTCGGGGTTGGCGACGCCGCCGGGGAGGACGAGCGCGTCGAAGTCGTCGGCCGAGACCTCGTCGACGGTGGCGTCCACGGGGAAGGTGTCGGCCTTCTCGAGGTGGTCGCGGGCCTGGACCCGGCCGCTGCCGGTGGAGACGAGCCGTGGCGTGCCACCGGCCTGCTCGACGGCCTTCCAGGGCTCGGTCAGCTCGACCTGCTCGATCCCGTCGGGGGCGACGAGGAAGGCGATCGTCTTGCCGTGAAGGTTGGTGCTCATGGGTCGGTACCTTCCAGAATGATGCTTGAGGCCGTTCGCCAAGAGCCCTGCCCGGCATGGGAGCCGATATTCACGTTCCGGTGTGACGTTCGGAACAGAGCGCTCATCCGGGCGGTGGACCGGCGCCGCCGGCGCCGTGCCCGGTCCGTGGCCGCCTCCCCCGCTGAGCACGGTCGATCATCGATCGGCCCGACAATAGCCCTTTCTCGCCACAAATTGTAGAAACAGCCAGTCAGGTTAATTGTCCGAATCAACGTTTCCGTCATCCGATCATCGGACGTCGTTCATACGTTCGCGTTGCACCAGGCCCTTGAATGAGCCATTTTCTATGGGGTGTTTTCGTGGTCTCGATTCGACGGGAGCGTACATATGCCGGAACTCACCCGCCGCCGCCTGTTCAGTTCGGCGGGAGCGCTGGCCGCGGCGGCGTTCGCCGCGGAGTTCCTGCCTCCGAACCTGCGGCGGGCGATGGCGGACGCGCCGCCACCGGGAAAGGGCCGGCTCGGCGACATCAAGCACGTCGTCGTCCTGATGCAGGAGAATCGCTCGTTCGATCATTATTTCGGGACTCTTCCCGGGGTGCGGGGTTTCTCCGACCCGGCGGCGATCACGCTGAGCACCGGCCGGTCGGTCTTCCACCAGCCGGATCCGGAGAATCCGGCGGGCTATCTGCTGCCGTTCCACCTGGACACGCGCACGACGAACGCGCAGGCCATCCCGTCGACCAACCATGCCTGGAAGGTCCAGCACCAGGCGTGGAACGACGGCAGGATGGACAACTGGCTGCCGGCGCACCGGGCGGCCGACGGGGCGAACGCGCCGTACGTGATGGGCCACTACACCCGAGCGGACATTCCGTTCCAATTCGCCCTGGCCGAGTCTTTCACGATCTGCGACAGCTATTTCTGCTCGGTGCTGGGGCCGACCTGGCCGAACCGGCTCTATCTGATGAGCGGCACCATCGATCCGGGCGGCGAGCAGGGCGGGCCCGTCACCGGCAACCGGATTCCTGTTCCGTGCCGGTGGAAGACCTATCCGGAGGCGTTGACCGACGCCGGGGTCGACTGGCGGGTCTACCAGGAGGTCGACAATTACGGCTGTAACGTACTCGAACGGTTCGAGTCGTTCCAGAACGCCCCGGTCGACTCGGCGCTGTTCCGTAACGGGCTCCGTACGTACGCCGCGGACCAGTTCGAATTCGACGCGGCCCACGACCGGTTGCCGACCGTGTCCTGGATCATCCCGACGAGCTACCAGTCCGAACATCCGGACTACACCCCGGCCGCCGGCGCCGACTATGTGGCGAGCAAGATCGACGCGATCGCGTCCAACCCCGCCGTGTGGGCCAAGACGCTGTTCATCCTCAACTACGACGAGAACGACGGGCTGTTCGACCACGTCCCGCCCCCGGTCCCTCCGGCGGGTACTCCAGATGAGTTCGTCGAGGGCCTGCCGATCGGCGGCGGCTTCCGCGTGCCGTGCATCCTCGTCTCCCCATGGACGCAGGGCGGCTGGGTGGCCCGCGAACCGTTCGACCACACCTCGACGCTCCGGCTGCTGGAGCGGTTGACGGGGGTTCCGGCGCCGAATGTGAGCGCCTGGCGGCGGCGGGCGTTCGGGGACCTGACGTCCGCGCTGGGGGTGGCGGTGCGCGGCCGGCCGCCGCGGTTGCCTCCGACGAAGCGGGAGCTGGCGCAGGCGGCGGACGCCGTCGATCGGTTGCCGACCCCGGAGTTCCCCGGTGCGGCGCAGTCCCTGCCGCACCAGGAGAAGGGCCCTCGGCCTCGGCCCCGGGGCTGAGCCGCGGCGGACCGGAAGGGATCCACACGTGCGAAAGCGCATCTCACGGCGGCGTCTCCTCCTGACGGCGGGCGGCGTCGCGGGCCTGGTCATCCTCGCCGTCCCCGCGGGCTCGGCGGCGCAGGGGCCCCGGCCGCGGCCCAGCCCGAGCAACAGCGCGCCCGGCGAATCGAGGTGGGAGGCGCCGGGCGAGCAGCCGCAGGCGCGGCGGGCGGCCGGCCCGTACGTCGCCTATGTGGCGCTGGCCGGCGGGTACACCGTGGCCGCCATCGACGTCGCGACCCACCGGATCGTGGCGAACAGCATCCCCACCGACGCCGCGCAGGGCGTCGCGGTGACCCCGGACGGCGCGAAGCTGTACGTCGCCGACACCGGCCAGTTCGACGTGCTGGTCGTCGACCCGGCGACCGGCGCCGGACGCCGGCTGCGCGTCGGCCCGTTCCCCCGGAGCGTCGCGATCTCACCGGACGGGACGAAGGTGTACGCCGCGGTCACCGGCGGGGACACCGGGAAGGGCGGTTCGGACACGGTCGCGGTGATCAACGCCCGGTCCGACACGGTCGCGCGGTCCGTACGGGTCGGGACGGCGCCCCGCCAGGTGGTGTTCGCGGCGGACGGGGCGCGGGCGTACGTCACGTACGACTCCGGGGTGGCGGTGCTGGACGCCCGGAAGGACCGGGTGGTCCGCGTAATCCGCGACCCGGCCGGTCCGCAGGGCGTCGCGGTGGACCCGGCCGGCCGGACGCTGTACGTGACGGAGCCCCGGGCGAATACGGTCGCGGTGCTCGACGCGGCGAGCGGCCGGGTGCGCGGCCGGATCGCCGTCGGGGACCAGCCGTGGGGCGTGGCGGTCACGCCGAACGGCGCCAAGGCCTATGTCAGCCGGATGAACGCCGATGCCGTGGCGGTGATCGACACGGCGACGCGGCGGATCCGGCGGACGGTCACGGCCGGCCGGAATCCGGGGACGGTGGCGATCACGCCCGACGGCACGGAGGCGTGGGTCGGCAACGTGACGTCCGGCAACGTCTCGGTGATCAGCACGGCCTCGGACTCCGTCATCGCGTCGATCTCCGGCAGCCCGGGAGGAAGGCCGCTGCACGCGGCTCCGCTCGGCATCGCCTTCGCCAGGAACGCCGGTGAACCGCCCCCGGCGGCCCGTAGCCCCGGACAGGTCAGGCCCAGGGCGGACCGCCAGGGCCCGCCGGCCGGGCCCGTGGGCGGCCGACGGCGGATCGCCGACGGCCACGGGGACGCACGGCCTTTCGCGCAGGGCGACGGCGGGTGGGTCGTGCCACCGGAGGTGTTCGCCCCCGCGCGAGCTGAAGACGCCGAGGACGCACTGCCCGCGGACGCGGTCGGCTACGGCGCGGACGCCGTCCCCTGGGTGTCCCCGGTCGGCGGGGTGACGGCGGAACCCGCCTCGAAGGACGCGCTGCGGGGTGACGGCGAGGAGGAGTCCGGGATCCGGATCGAGGACATCGCGCCCGACCTGACGCCGCTGATCGGTACGGCACCGGACCTGGTCGTCGCGGCGCTTCTTCCCCGGTCCGAGGCCCTGGAGACCTACGACCGCCGCATGCCGTACCCGTAGGGGATCAGGTCACGCCTTCGGCCACGGCGCCATCTCACACCGCGGCGCGCGGGGCTGGAGGATCCTGATGGGCTCTATGACTGCTTGTCCTCGTCGCCGCCGAAGCCCCAGTCGGCGCTCTCGTCGAGTTCCGCGAAGCGCTGGGTCAGGCTGTACCAGTTGCCGGAGTCGTCGCGGAAGATCGCTTCGATGCCGTACGGGCGCCGCTGCGGCTCCTGCAGGAACTCGACGCCCCGGGCGGAGAACGCGCGGAAGTCGCCCTCGCAGTCGTCCGTGGTGAAGGCGCCGGCGCCCAGGACTCCCTTGGCGATGAGCGCCTTGAGCTGCTCCGCGGACTCCGGGTCGAGTGCGGGCGGGCCCGGGACCATGAGGGTCAGGTCGAGTTCCGGGCGGCCCTTCGCGCCGACGGTGACCCATCGGGGCCCGTCCTCGCCCATCCGCATGTCGTTGCGCAGTTCCAGGCCGAGCTTCTCGGTGTAGAACCGCTTGGCCGAGTCCTGGTCGAGCACCCAGACGGTGGCCAGGCCGAGATTGGTGATCACGTGAGCTCCTCGATTCGGGGGTTTGCGCTGTTCAGGATAGGGATCAGCGTCGTGCGGCGGCTTCTCCGATATTGCTCACTCGGGCCGAAAGCCGCCGGCCCAGAACAGCGCGAAGCAGCCCGGGATCGGGGCCGGTCCCGACCGGTGCTCGCGGGCGCGGAACTCCGTCGGCGTCATTCCGACCTGCCGCTTGAAGCGGGTGCAGAAGGTCCCGAGGCTCGTGAAGCCGACGACGAAGCAGATCTCGGTCACCGTCAGGTTGGCCGAGCGGAGGAGTTCCTGGGCGCGCTCGATCCGGCGGCGGGTGAGGTACCGGCCCGGCGTCTCCCCGTACACGGCGCGGAACCGCCGGACGAAGTGATAGCGCGAGTAGCCGGCCCGCGCCGCGACCACGTTCAGGTCCAGCGGCTGGGACCAGGATCGGTCCATGAGGTCCTTGGCCGCCCGCATCCGCCGCAACGCGGCGATGTCCACGGACCGGGGCGCGCCGTCCGGCTCCGCCGCCGCACCCTCGTCGGCCCGCGCCGGGCACGTCGGTGCCGGCGGCGCGTTTCCGCTGGTCGAGGCGGTGTCCATGGCGGTGATCCTGCCACAGCCCCCCGACACGGCGACGCGGCGGATTGAGTACTACTGCTCATGTGGCCGAGCTCGGGGCGGCCGACCATGGGCGTATGAACACCACGGTCAAGTCGAGCACCACGGCCGCGTTCCTGGTCCAGGCGGCCATCTCGTTCGGGATCTCGTTGACGGCCTGCGCGATCGGCATCGCCTACCTGCCGGTCGGCGGATGGATCAGGGCGTTCCTGGGGCTCGCGTTCCTGTACGCGGTGACCTCGACGTTCACGCTCGCCAAGTGCGTGCGGGACCGGCAGGAGACGGCCACGATCACCGGTCGCGTGGACCAGGCCCGGCTGGACAAGCTGCTGGCCGAGCACGATCCGTTCAGGGCCCAGCCCTGACCGGCCCGGCCGGGCGGGGCGTCGTCAGTCCGGTTCGGCGGTGTCCTCGTACGGCCGGGTGGTCGGTCTCTTCGGTGACAGGCCGGTGTACTCCCCGGCGAACGCCAGCAGGTCTACGGTGAGGGCGCGTTCCCTGCTCGCGGGAGAGGCCGCGTGGGCGGTGCCGGGTTCCCGGCGCATCAGGATCGGCCGGTCCCCGCTGGTGGCGTGCTGAAGGGCCGCGCACATCTTGGTGACGTGCGCCTCTCCGGTCTGCAGGTCGGTCACCGCCCCCGCGAGGAGGAACGCGGGATAGGGGGTGCCGGGCGTGACGTTGTGGTACGGCGAGTATCCGAGCAGCCAGCGCAGTTGGTCGGGCCGGGAGGCGGTGCCGAACTCCTCGGTCCAGGTGCGTCCCAGGCCGAAGCGCTCGTAGCGCACCATGTCGCACAGCGGCCCGGCCGCGATGACGGCGGCGTACAGGTCCGGTCGCCGCACGGCGGCGGCGGTGACCAGCAGTCCCCCGCCGGACTGGCCGTAGCTCACCAACCGGCCGGGCGTGGTCCGGCCGGTGCGGATGAGCCAGGCCGCGGCGTCGTTGAAGTCGCTGATCGCGCGGCGCTTGTACGGTCCGCGGCCGGCCTCGTGCCAGTGCCGGCCTCCTTCGCCGCCGCCGCGTACGCAGGCGACCGCGTAGATGCCGCCGGCGGCGACCCAGGCGGCCGCCAGGGGGAAGAACCACGGGCGCATCGGCATGCCGAAGCTGCCGTAGCCGTACAGGAGGGTGGGCCGGGGACCGTCGTCCTCGCCGGCCGGGGTGAACAGGAACAGTGTGACCTCGGTGCCGTCGCGGGCCGGGTAGCGGACGCTGCGGCTGAGGATCTCCGGGGCGGGTCCGGCCGTCGTGGCGCCGGTCTCCCGTTCCAGCGTCCCGTTCAGGGCGTCGTAGCGGTGGACGGCCGGGGGTGTGGTCGGGTCGCAGTAGCCGAACCAGGCGTGGCGGCCGTGCGGGAGGTTCGTGCGCAGCGACGACACGACGCCCGCGCCGGGAAGGGGCAGGCGGGTCAACGGCCGGCCGCTCGCCAGGTCGTGCAGGGTCACGGTGGAGACGCCGTGGCGGGCGCGGGCGACCAGCAGGAGGGGACGCGGCAGTGCCGGGTCGTCCAGGACCAGGCATTCGTCGAGCGGGGCCTCGGGATCTTCGGGCACCAGCGTGCGCCAGGCGGCGGGGCGGGGATCGCGCCGGTCCGCCCGGCAGACCCGGCCGCACGGGGCCTGGTGGTCGGTGACCAGCAACAGGTCACCGTCCGCGAGGAACCTCGGCAGGACTCGGGCGGGGGTGGTGTGCCGGTCCACGATTATGGTGAAGCAGGGGGCCGCCGGATCGGTGAGTTCGGCCACGTACACGGCGTTGGGCGAGGCGGGCCCGGCCGACGCGGTGATCGCCAGGTGCCGGCCGTCGGCGCCGACCGCGAGCCCGTAATAGTCGTCCGGGGCGTCGTCGCCGCCGAACACGACCGTGTCGGCCTGCCAGGGCGTGCCGATCCGATGCAACCGCACCCGCCGCTGCAACCGTGTGTCGCCGTCGGCCAGTTCCTCGTCGGGGGCCCGGCCGACGTAGTAGAACGCGTCCCCGCCCGGCAGCCAGGCGAGCGAGGTGTTGCGCGTACGGGGCAGCGGCCCGTCCACGGTCTCGCCGGTCCGCGCGTCCAGCACCGTGATCTCGTTGCCGGGCTGTTCGCCGACCTCCAGCTGGACGGCCACGCGGTGGCCCTCGCGCGAGGGCCACCAGGCGTACAGCCCGGTGTGGCCGGACGGGTCGATCCGCGCCGGGTCGAGCAGCACCCGTCTGTTCCCCTCGGCGTCGACCACGAGCAGGCGCCGTTGCTCGTCCTCCGGCCGCTGCTCGGCGTAGAACCTGACCTGACCGCGCACCATCGGCGGGTCCGACACGCCGAAGGAGGACACCTCGTCCACCAGGGCCGCCCACGACCGCCGCTGGTTCCAGCGGACGCGGCACGCGCGGAAGAGGCGGTCCTGGGCGGCCGCCCAGGACCGCACGTCCGCGTGGCGGCCGTCCTCCAGCCAGCGGAAGGGATCGGCGACCGGGATCCCGAACAGGTCCTCCACGAGGTCGTCGCGCCGAGTCACAGGGTAGAACGATCGCGCCACGAACGGCTCCCTCCGCCGGATCACCCGCCTGACATGAGCGGAGGTACTGCGGTGGCCCCGCAGTACCTCGCCTCACTGAGTCAGGACTCGCCGCGAAGAATGTCCTGCTGCCAGCCGCGTACGCCGCCGAAACGGGGCGCCGGACCGGTGGAGCTGTATGGCATGTAACGACTCATGACAGCCTCCCGGATCCCTCCGATTTCGCCCGTAATGGGCGTTTATGCTGAACCCATCTCCGCACTCACGATCGATAAACGAGGGGCGGCGCGCCGGCGGGTCCCATCGGAGCCTCGATCGGTCTCGCACGGTAAAACGCTCCGCAAGAGCGGAGAACGTACCGGGACGCCCGCGTGAAGGTCGGCGTTGTGCGGCGCCATTCAACGACCTTCCGGATAGATCCGCCTTCACCGCCAGACCACCGATATGTAAAGGTTCGTCGTCGGCGTGGACCCGGCACGGACCCGGACCGCTCATCGAGGCGAAGCCGGCGGACGCTCCTGTGACGAGAACCGACCTCCGCTCGCGTGGAGCGGAGGCCGGTCACTTCGTCAGAGGCGGGCGGATGTCACCGCCCCCGGAACTTCGGGATGAGTCCTCACGAGGACGTGGGCTTCTCGCCGAAGACCCTGCGCTGGGCCTTCGCGAGGCCCTCGTCCGTGTAGCTCCTCCGGACGTCGCCCGACGTGGTCTCGCCCGGCTCGTCCAGGGATGCGAGGTTGTTGACGACGATGCCCAGAGCCAGCTCGTCGGACATTTCCCCGTCTCGTCGCGTCATGGTGGATCTCCTTTGTGTCTCGCGCCTGCTCGCGCTGATCATCACGACGCTGTGCGGATTGTGGATGGCCTCGCTGTACGCGAGCGCCAGAGGCACCGAGGCGGGGCGGCAGACGGCCCGCGAGCTGCAGAGCCGTACGGCGGCCGTCGTCTACAGCGCCCGTCCCCTGGCCCTGGCGGGGCCGGGTGTCCAGGTCGAGCGATTACCGAAGGGCTCCGTCTTCGGGTACCGCTACAGCGGCCTGCGGGTACTGACCGCCCGTGGCGACCGCTACTACCTGCTGCCCGTCGAGTGGACCGACAGGATCAGCGCCACGTACGTCCTGCACGAGGGCGACGACCTGCGCGTCGAACTCTACGCCGGCACCCGCTGAGCGAATCGGTGCGGCCTGGACCGCGGCCGGGGATGTCTGATGGGATCGTGTCATGAACACCAAAGGACATGACATCGACGTCAAATCCGCGTCGGACCAGGTCGTGGTGCGGATCAAGGACACCGTCGTGGCCACCTCCTCGCGGCCCGTGGTGCTGACCGAGACCGGCTGCCCCGCGCGGTACTACCTGCCGCCGGAGGACGTGAACATGGAGCTGCTCAGGCCGTCGTCGACGACGTCGCACTGCCCGTTCAAGGGGGACGCCGTCTACTGGTCGGTGCGGACGGACGACGGCACGACCGAGGACGTGGTGTGGTCCTACCCCGAGCCGTTCCCGAGGGTCGAGCGGATCGCGGGCCTGCTCGCCTTCTGGGCCGAGCGGCCGGGCGTCACCCTGGAGGTCAACGGGCAGCCCGCGTAGCCGCCGGCCGCCGTCGAAAAATCTTCAAGTTCGTCGCGGGCGGATGTCGATCCAGCGCCGGGCCGTTCGACGCGTCAGCGAAAGCGCGAAGACGGACCCCGAAGGAGCACGACATGACCGCCTCGACCGCCACCGCCCCCTCCGCCGCGACCTCGACCGTCCTGTCGGCGGACGGCACGCCGATCGCCTTCACCCGGACCGGCCGGGGACCCGCCGTGATCCTGGTCGACGGCGCCCTGTGCTCCCGGGAGTTCGGCCCCATGGGCAAGCTCGCCGAGGAGCTGAAGAGCCGGTTCACCGTCTACACCTACGACCGGCGCGGCCGCGGCCAGAGCGGTGATGCCTCCTCGTACGACCCGGCGCGCGAGGTCGAGGACCTGGCGGCCCTGATCGAGGAGGCGGGTGGTTCCGCGCTCGTGTGCGGTGTGTCCTCCGGGGCCGCCCTGGCACTGGAGGCCGCCCGCCGCGGCCTGCCGATCAGCCGGCTCGCCCTGTACGAGGCGCCCTTCATCGTCGACGACAGCAGGACGCCCGTGGAGGACGACTACGTGGCCGACCTGAAGCGGGCCATCGCCGCGGGCAGGCCGGGCGACGCGGTCCGGCGCTTCATGCGCGTCGTGGGGATGCCGGCCGTCATGGTGGCCCTGATGCGCTTCATGCCGGGCTGGTCGAAGCTGAAGAAGGTCGCTCACACGCTGCCGTACGACGCCTCGTTCGTGGACGAGTTCATGAAGGGCCGTCCGCTGCCCGCCGATCGCTGGGCGTCGGTCACCGTGCCGACGGCCGTGATCGACGGCGGCAAGAGCCCGGCCTGGATGCGCAACGCCAACGCCGCCCTCGCCGCCGCCATCCCCGGCTCGGCCCACCGGACCCTGCCGGGCCAGACCCACATGGTGAAGGCGGACGTCCTCGCGCCGGCGCTGACCCGGCACTTCACCGCCTGACCTCCGCCCCGGCGTGGCGGTGTCGGTCACGGTCCGCTCCGCTCGTCCCGGACCACGTCCGGGACGAGAAGGGATCACCTGGTCCAAGAATCCGTGGCAGGCGCGGTTATCCTAGTACTAGGATAAAAGTGTGGTCGCCGACCTGACGCCCGCCGAGTTGACCTTGCTCGGCCTGCTCGTGGAGAAGCCCAGACACGGCTACGAACTGAACGAGGTCATCAGCGCGCGCGGCATGCGCGAGTGGACCGAGATCGGCTTCAGCTCGATCTACTACCTGCTGACCCGGCTTCGCGACCGTGGCCTGATCACCGAGGTCGACACGGCACGAGCCGCCCGGGGAAAGGCCCGCCGGGTGTACGGACCGACGGCCGAGGGACGCCGTGCGTGCGCGCGGTCGGCGGAGGCGGCGCTGGCCGAACTCCAGCCGATGTTCCCGCCGGTCCTGGTCGGCCTGGCCAACCAACCGGTCATTCCGCCCGAGCGCCTCCGGGCCGCGCTCGACAGGCGTGCCGCGGCCCTGACGGAGAAGATCGCCGCCATCGAAGCGGCCCGCGACGCCCAACCCGACCTGCCCGGTTTCGTCCGTGCCACCTTCGACTACGCGCTGGGCCAACTGGCCGCCGAACAGCAGTGGCTGGCCGCCTACCGGGCGGCCGAACCCGGCAACCGATCCCCCGACACGCCCAGGAAGGCAGACGGCCATGACCCGCTATGACGTCAAACGAGACCTCAAGCAGTGCTACGCGCCGAGGAACACCGACTGGGCGCTGGTCGACGTGCCCACGCAACGGTTCATCGCCGTCGACGGTCACGGCGACCCCAACACCAGCGCCGACTACGCCCGCGCCGTCGAGGCGCTGTACGCCGTCGCCTACACGATCAAGTTCACCAGCAAGAACGCCCTCGGCCGGGACTTCGTCGTCGGGCCGCTCGAAGGGCTGTGGTGGTCCGACCGCCCGGAGGTGTTCATCACCCGCGCCAAGGACGCCTGGCACTGGCGCATGCTCATCAGCCAGCCCGACTGGATCACCGACGACCTCATCGACGAGGCCAGGCAGGCCGCGCTGACGAAGAAGGGTCTCCCGACGATCGCCCAGGTCCGCCGCGAGACCCTGACGGAGGGCACCAGCGCCCAGGTCCTGCACATCGGACCGTACGACGACGAAGGACCCGTACTCGCCAGGCTCCATCACGAGTACCTCGCCGCCAACGACCTGCGGATGACCGGGCACCACCACGAGATCTACCTCGGCGACCCCCGCCGAGCCGAGCCCGCCAAACTCAGGACCATCATCAGGCAGCCCGTTCGGACGGGCTCGATGATCGTCAGTGCGCCTTAGCGCCCGGCGACTCAGCCGTCGGCCAGAACGGCCTGAATCTCCAGGCCGATGTCGATCTCGTCACCGAGGACCACGCGGTCTCCCTGGAGCGGGACGTTGAACTGAATGCCGAAGTCCGAGCGCAGGATGCGCGTGGAAGCGGTGAACCCGGCGCGCATCCCGCCCCACGGGTCGACGCTGGTGCCGTGGAACTCGGTGAGCAGCCGTACGGGGTTGGTGATGCCGCGGATCGTCAGCTCGCCGTCCACGCCGTAGCGTGGGTGCCGCGCGCGACGGCCGGTACGGGCCGAGGCCACGCCCGTCGTCGTGAAGGTCATGGTGGGATGACGCTCCACGTCCATGATCTCCGAGGACCGCACGTGGGCGTCGCGTTCGGCGTTGCGCGTGTCGATGGACGCGATGGCGATCTCGGCGGTCGCGGTGGACAGGAACGGGTCGGCGGCGATCTCGATGGTGCCGCCGAACTCGGTGAAGCTTCCGCGCACCGTCGTCATGAGGTGCCGGATGCTGAAGGTGATCTCCGAGTGGGCCGGATCGATGGTCCAGGTCCCGGTGGTCAGGCCGGGTGGAGCGGCCGTTTCCGTCATGTCACTCCCCGATGGTTACGTTCCGCCCCCTGAGCACCAATCTAGTCGAATCGACCACACAAGGCACATTGAGTGCCATACCGCCCAGGACGCCGACCTGCGCAAACCGTCGGGGACGGCCACGACCACCACCCGGCCCACGGCGGATCCGAACGACTCCGCGACCGCGCGCCGCGCCCCGCGCGGAAGTCTCGGCGAACGGTCCCACCGATGCCCGGATCAGGGCGCATCGCCCCATTGGCGCCCGGCAGCCGCGCCGCATCACCGAGCCTTTTGTACGTCCCGCGCCGCCGGCTCGGCCGCACGGACCGGCGGAGGCAGCCTTTGACGTCCTTGCTGCCGGGACAATCTCGACGATCCGGACGTTCGACCGGCAACATCGACGGCAACATCCGCTCAGGAGGAGCCCGTGGCGCCAGGAAGGTAGTCGCGCCAGAACGGGACCGTCGCACGCGGCCGCCGCTCGACCGTCCCGTCACGGTGCGACGTCTCGGACTCGAACTCCTCGCCGATGTAGTCGACCAGGTCGGCCCCGTAGTAGATGATGTCCCGGCCGCGCATCGAGAGCACCGGATGTCCGAAGGAGCCGCGCCCGGCCGGCAGGAACCGGTGTGCATAGATCGGAACCATCTTCGGCACCCGCGCCAGCTTCGACCGAGCCAACCGCACGGCCTCCTCGGGGACGCCCGGTCGCTCGCCCCAGTCGTGCTGCCAGTGCCCGCGCCGAACATCGTCCAAGAAGCATTCGATCGGCCAGTCGAGGTGTTCCCGCAGTCGGTCAGGGTCGCCGTTGCGCCAGTCCGGCCAGGGCTTGTCCCACATCTGCCCCTCCTCCGGCGGGTGACTGACCGGCAGCCCCGCCGCGAGGAAGCCTCGGTGATCGTCCGCGAACTCGAACCCGTACTCGCCTTCGATGCGAGCGAACTCCGCGTCGCTCAGGCCGGGCTCGATCTCACACCAGCCCAGCCGCGCCAACCGGTGCGCGGCCTCCGCCCCCAGCCGAAGGCCCTGTTCGTCGATCACCAGCGCACCATAGCGACCGACGACTCGTTACTTCTTGCTGACCTCAGCACTCAACCGTGCAACCTCCACACAGTCACCGCCCTGGCCGCTGCTGCGACTGCTCTTACGCCATTGGACCGCGCCGCTCATCACTCTCCGATCAGCTCTGCCATCATCCGGACGGAGTCATCAGGCGGGAGCGCACAGGCGCGCAAAAGGTCGAAAGCGATGCGACATTTCGCGACCTCCTCCGGAAGCCCGGTGATATGCCCGTCGCCGAAGGCTTCAGCGTAAACCAGCATCGTCTCGTCGGGGAGACTGAACAAGGTCATCGGTCCGCTGGTTCCGGGATGCGCGCCGGCCGCGAACGGAAGCACCTGGAGAATGACGTGCGGAGACTGCGAGACGTGTACCAGCCGGGCGATTTGGTCCCGCATCACCTCGGCTCCCCCGAAGGGGCGGCGGAGCACGGCCTCGTCGAGGACGACCCACATGAACGGCGGATTCTTTCGCGTGTGGATCTCCTGGCGGCTCATGCGTGCGGCGACGTGCTTCTCGATCTCCTCATCGGTATCGCGGGGGCGTCCCGCGCGCAGTTGGACCCGGGCGTACTCCTCGGTCTGCAGGAGACCTGGCACGGCCTGAGGCTCGTACTTCAGCATCTCGGTGGCCTCGGACTCGACTTCGACGAAGGGGCGGAACCACTCCAGGTAGGAGTGCTTGATGATCCGCTTCCAGAGGCGAGCGAGGGCGCCGTTGGTGTTCAAGACCTGGTCGCAGGCCTTGATGAACTCGATGCGGGGGGCGCGCCTGCCCGTCTCGACCATCGCGACCATGGACGGGGAGATGTGGATCGCGCGGCCCAGCCGTTCCTGGGTGAGACCGGCCTGCTCACGGTAGAAACGCAGCTCGTCGCCCCAGTAGGCGAGCGCCGTGAGGCCGGAGACGGTGGCGGCGGCCGGCTTGCCGGATGTCTTCGATGTCACTGCGGGGCTCCTCACCTCGTACGACGCCGTCCGCCGTCGGGGGCACCGCCCTCACGGCGGCTTCACCATGGACGCGAATGACTACTCGGTGTAAGTATGCAACGACAGACTGTGCGACATGACGAAGATTTTCACATTCACCGGCCTTGAGCAGGAGGTGGCGGAGCTCGCCGCCGAAGAGGCGCCCCGGCGCTTCGCGCTCTGCTGGGTCGACGCCGAGCAGGACGACGGGGGAATCCTGTGCTGGGGCATCCAGCTCCGCCACGGCGACGCCCTGGTCTACCGCGACTCCGGAGGCTGGTTCGGACAGTTCGAGAACGCCGAAATGGCCCGGCGCCTTCTCTCCCGTACGCGAACGGTCACGCTGGTCTGGATCGACGCTCCGGAAGGAGGATCACACTGACGGCCCTCCGCCAACAATGCAAAGGGCGCGGCCGATGGCCGCGCCCTCTCGCTTGATGGCGGCGTTGGTTTACAGGCCTTCCTTCATGGCGTTGAGGGTCCTGTACGCCATCGCCAACATGAGGTCCCGATCCAACTCCGGGCTCGCGGTCTCCACCTGCTCGATGTTCGCATGGGCACGCGCGATCATGAACTCCGGCGTCCCGGGCACGTACAGCTCGCTCTTGAACGTGCTGGCGAGCCCGGGCAGGCCGAGCGTGTAGGCCGGCAGCCACCGGTTGAACAGACGCTGGCCGCAGACGCGCTCCATGGTGAGCAGGCGACCGTTTTCGCGAAGCGCCACCGGATCATGGAAGATCTCGCCCCAGATCAGCGGCCGCGCGTTGCACCAGGACATCTGACCCCGGCGGACGTTCACCCACTGCATCATCTCGTCGATGAGCCGCTTACGCAGGAACACGCCAGGCGGGACGGCCTGCGGGTCGCTGGGGCCCAGGCTCGCCGCCATGCCCCGCGCGCTGCTCATGGTGCGCAGCTTGCAGAGGGGGAATGGCTTGCCGTCCTTGCCGATCCGCTCTTGGGTGAAGAACGGATTCTTCCCGTCCCAGAAGAACATGGACGTCGCCCCGATGACGACCAGGCGAGTGAAGAGGGGCCGGGCCGCTTCGCAGATCTCCCGGTCCCACTTGCGCTTCTCCCAGCCGTTGACGTAGGCCGGCCCGCGCTTCTTCGTTGATGGCGGCGCGTCCAGGACGTCCACCAGCCGGTGGAACGATTCTTCCATCGACATTATGCGAGGAATGTTCATTTTCTTTGTTGGAGCACCGTTGACTGCGGTGCCCGCTCTCCCACCCGTGATCGTCCCGGTGTCGGGCCCGACGGCAAGTGGAGGCGCGGACGTCGGCGGGTGAAAAGCGCCACATGCGGACCCCGAGGGCCCAGCTCCTGAGCGCGTCGGCGGACTAGTACTACATAGCTAGATCTGGATGACCTGGAGGCGCAGTCGTCGCTTGACGTGGTGCCTGCGTGCTTCGGCTTGATGGGCGCGCCGGACGAT